>JADFXL010000031.1:0-19286 GCA_015233585.1 Alphaproteobacteria bacterium
GCACAGGGTCATGGCGATGTTTGCGACGTTGATCGCCGATGGCGTGCCGTTGCCGTTGAAGGAGATGGCCGGTCCTGGCAGGGCTGGCGGAGCCGGTGATAACGTGGGGTCCAGCGCCTGGACAGTGTAGATGCCATGATTAAGCGGATCGGTGGGATTGACGGCGGATTGGGGAGTCCACGAGGGAAACTCGGCTGAACCCTGGGTATTTGCCTGTTGGGTATTCACCTCGATCGGACCGGCGCCTGGCGCCTGTTCCATCAGCAGTTCGTTGCCGTTGGACGAAAACCGGCCAGCACCGGTGGCTCCCTGCTGCAACTGAACCGTTGTCGCGACTCCTGGGAGGCCAAAACCCAGGGTTGCCAGCACACTGAGGTCGTTGCCGTTGGGGCTTGCGGCGGGACCATCGGAGATCGTGACAGGATTGGCATTGGTATTGAGGTTGGTGAAGGCGATCTGGCCATTGAGGAGGCTGGCCTTGACTCCGGTGGTGGGCGTTTGCGCATTGATGGCGGCAAGAATCCCGTTGCTGTCCAGGCCGTTCGTACTTGCCGGAGGTGCGACGAAAGGAATGGTCGTCGTGACCGCAGACGTGCCGCTCCCGACGGTGATCTGAATGTTGGGTGTCTCGCTCTTCAACGTCGCCAGAGGGATAGCACTCAGAGCCTGCTGATCGTTGGGTACGCCAGCGGTGGTCTCGAACGGAATGGTAAAGGTGGTGTTGGGGGAGTTGACGACGGGAGAGGCGACGCTGCCGAAGCCCAGCGCCGTTACGGTATCCAGAGCAACGGCATTGGCGGGATGGGCCGGAGCGGGGAGGTTGGTGATGGTGGCATCCGTGGCAAGATCGGTGCTGTCGTTGTTTATGAGGTGCAGGTAGCCGCTGGCGTCAACGGTTGCCGAGATGTTGGTGGTACCGGTTTCCTGATTGATAAGGGCCGCCACATTGCTCGGGTTGGTACTGTCGGGGAAGTTGATGGTCGCGATGCCGCCATTGCTGCCGGTTATAATGATGCCGTTATTGATCGGGACGTTGAGATTGGCCGGGGAGGTGACCGGGTGCCCGTTCGGATAGACCAGATTGGCGGCTCCCATCGCAAACGCACCGATATTGGAGAAATTTTTGGCATTGCCAAGGACATCGGTGGTGGGGATGCCGGATTGATTGAGCTGGATCGCGGCGGTCAGACGGCTGGTGATATCCGACGTGCTTGTGGTTGGCGTGTCGATGCTGACCTGGACCACGTCATCGGGAAGGGCCAGGGAGCCGTTGTTGATGGGAAGCCCGGCGGGTCCCTTCACGAATTGGTACTTGGTGCCGGCGATCTGGATCGTGTCTCCAGCGGCGGGGCTGCTGGTTATGTCAAGCCGCCCGCTCGCACCGTAGATCCTGGGGGGGCTGCTGGCATCCTCAAGCGTTATGTCGCTCGCGCTGGGCGGGGGTGAGATACTCAGGCCCCAGTTGTTGGAGTTGAGGTTGGTCCAGTCCATTTGCATGTTGCTGGTCTGGCCCAGCGTGTCAACGGTCTGAAGATTGGTCTGGAAGGTGGTCCCGGCTTTGACATTCGATGGCAGGTTGGCGCCCACGCTGATGGACGTGGTCTGTTGAGCCGTGCCGCCCAGGTTGTTGAGGTTGAGGGGCTGAAGATCATTCCGGTCGACGATGTCGTTATTGACGTACACGGTTGACTGTGTGGACGTGGAACTGGTGCTTTTGTACGCCAGCATGTAAGTGTTGTTGCCGACGGTAACCTTGCTGGCGGCGGCGTTGCCGTCCCATGTCATCAACGGCCACCCCTGGAGGTATCCTCCGCTGGACGTTTGCAGAAACCCTTGATTGTCGACCGTAAACGAACCGGCGCGCGAATAGCTCATCATGTCGCCAGGTTGCGGATGGGGATTGTTATTGTTGACGACGAAGAAGCCATCGCCCGAAATACCGACATCGGTCGCCGACGACGTTGCTTGCAACAATCCCTGCGAGGCGACGTTGGATTGGGTCTTCGACTCGACGCCGCCTGGGGTATACTGGGTATTGGAAGTGTTTTTGGTGACCAGGGTCTGAAAATCGATGCTTGTTTCTTTATAGCCGATCGTGTTGACGTTGGTCACGTTGTCGGCGATGGCACTCAAGGCGCTCGATTGAGCGCTAAGGCCAGACACGCCGGAAAAAAGTGCACCATAGAGGCTCATCGTAGTTCTCCCTTAGATTTTAAGTGGTTGCGCCCGGTTTTGTTTTTTATGCCCCGGTTTGCGCAACCGATGCCTGAGCTGCCGCCTGAGCCGCTGCTGCTGCCGCGGCCGCTGCTGCTGACGACGATGACGATGGGGATGATGAGGATGAAGATGAAGATGATGACGATGGGGATGACGGCATGGTAACGGCCTGAATATTCGTGATATTGGTTTCGACACTGCCGTTACCCAGAGCCACGCTCGTCGAGCCGTTCGCACTCTGGATGCCGATTACCTGAGCCACGGTGAGGGTTGGTATCGTTTTGACAGCGCCCGTGCCGTCGGTACCGCTGACGGACACCGTGTAGGCACCGTCGGGAGCCTGGGTTCCGGCGTTGTTGAGGCCGTTCCAGTTATAGGTGTTGTTGCCAGCGGTGGCGGGGATCGGTCCATCGTAGACTTGGTTACCCACCGAATCGGTTATCATGACCGATGCACTTTTGTACTGAGCCGGGACCGTATAATTGAACGTGGCCTGGCCGTTGGTCAGGGGCACCTGGTTGGTCTGTGCAACCACGGTCGCGCCCAGATAGCCCAGGGCTTGGGTGGTCTGGTTCGTCTGTTGCATCGTGATCAACTTTTCCAGGTTGGAATTGGTGTTGATCTGCTGCTCGACGGACGAGAACTGTACGAGCTGGCTGGTGAACTGCGTCGAGTCCATCGGCGAGGTCGGATCCTGGTACTTGAGCTGGGTCGTCAACAGATTGAGAAACGTCCCCATGTCATTGGAGAGCTTGGCCGCAGAGGCCGCAGCGGTGGAGGGAGCTGCCGGGGTGGTCGTGCTGGCGGCGGTTGTGGCGGCGGCGGCGGTTGCGGTGGTTACCATGACTTGTGGTCCTTAGGGCCTAGGTTGAAGCGGGCTGGATCAGATGCTGACATCCAGGCCGCCGCGCTGAGCGGTAAGCCGTTGCCTGGCGGCCTGGGCGGCCAGACGACGTTGTTCCCCATCATCGGCTGTCTGGTCATTCTGACCGCCGCCGTTGCCGTAAGCACCCTGGCCATGACGGCCGTTGCCGTTTCGATTGGCGTCGTTCTCGCTCGCCATTTGCTGTTGCTGGCCATCACCGCGCAGGTTGAAGGTGAGGGCATCGGGATCGGTGTGCAGACCCGCGTCTTGCAGCGCCTTTTCCAGACCGGTCGAGTCCTGCTTCAGCATGGCCAGCGTTTCTGGTTTGTCGGCGGTGACGGTGGCCTGGACCTTGCCGTCCTGGCCAACGTCCATCTGCACGTCGATGCGGCCCAGATGCTCCGGGGCGAGCTGGATGCTGATGTGGTTGGCACCTTCGGCGACAGCCTTGGTGACATTGACCTTGATCTGTTCGACGGGAGTCGGTATTTGCACCGGGCTTGATGCGGCTGGCTGACCCGCTCCTTGAGTCTGCTGGCTCAGGGCGGTGGCTTGGCCGGAACCCTGGAGACCCGCCAACTGCGGCATCGGTACACCATCAACGGGCGTCGGAGCATTCTGCTCCACGGAACTGGTTTCTCCTGTTACCTCTGTCGCTCCGTGCAGAAGCTGGGCAAAAGTCACGGGCGGGAGGTCCGGCGTTGCTCCCGTCTTGATGCCCATGCTGGCGTCGGCGAACTGGCCGGCCAGTTCGTTCGCAGCCGAGATTCCGGTCTGTCCTGGTGCCAGTTCTCCTGGTGCCAGTCCTCCCAGCGTCTGTCCTTCTGGCGTCTGTTCTACCGGCGCCAGTCCTCCTAATGTCGGCCCTACCGGCGTCTGCCCCGGACTATTCTGGTCCATGGTAAGCGGGAGTGCCGCCGACGGGGTCGTGGGGAGACCCGGTGTCGTGTTGTTGGCCCCAGCGGCGAACAGCAGAGCGTTGGAAACCAGAGAGGTCGTCGTCTGGGCCGCTGATGCCGTGCCGCCGCTTGCCGCCGTAACATGGAGCGACAGCCGGTCGCCGCTCCCTAACATTGCGGACAGAGCGGTTGCCTGGGCGGACATCTGGGTGGTAGCCACCGCCGAAGTCCTGTTCGTATCCGCGCCGGCCGGGATTTTGCTACCGGTGGAGCGGCCGGGCGTCGTGATATTGGTTGGCTGGTTGAGTTGAAGTGCGAAAATCGAGGTCGCGGTATCGGCGACGGGGGCCGTCTGGGTTTGCCCTGCCGTCGTTGTCGTCGATGCCGAAACCGCTGCCTTTGGATCGAGAGCAGTTGCGGTTTGCGGGGTAGAGAGGGGCTGGATTCCCAACAACCGAGGATCCGTGGCCGCCGTATCGCTGGGAACGGTATTGCTGGTAATCGCATTCATTGGATTGGAATTGGTTGCCGTGCCGTTTGTCTGCAAGGCGAGAACCATCTGAGCGGTCGTGACGTTATCCTGCGCATTCTGCGCCCCACCGGTAGAATTCTTCTGGGAGTCGCTCAGGTTGGTGCCTGGGTTCGTGGTCGTGTTGGCCTCAGCATTGTCTGCCACGAGTACAGGTGCGGTTGTTTGCACCGGCACGGAAGCGGATATTGGAAAGACAATGGGCAAGCCGATATTGCTGTCGGTAAGCGCGGCCGGGGTGGAAGCATCGGCCTGGCTCGGGTCTTTTCCATGGCTGTGCGCGCTGGTGCCCCGCGAAATGGTAGCCTGCGAGGGGGCGCCACTGTTCTGGCTCGGGCTTTGTGCCTGATTTTGATCCTGACTTTGTGTCTGGTTCTGGCTTTGTGCCTGATTCTGGGCCTGACTTTGTATCGGGCTTTGGCTCGGGCTTTGTGCCTGATTTGGTGCCGGGCTTTGTGCCGGGCTTTGGCTTGGGCTTTGTGCCTGATTCGGAGCCGGGCTTTGTGCCGGGCTTTGAGCTGGTGTCGGCTGGCTGGGTTTGGATGTCGTCTGGGGCTGAGTGTAATTCGCAGCCGTGGTCTGTGTCAGGAACGGCAATCCGGCCGAGCCCGCGAAACGAAAATTTGCCTGCAACAGCATTGATGCGAAAGCATTGAAGTCGGTTGTCGGTGACACCTGTTGGCTTAAAGCGGCGGCGGGCTGGGTGTCGGGCCGGTCTTGAGCCGTTTTGATCGACAAATCCATTTCAGCGTTCCTACAACGTGGAGCCAGGTTCAATCCCATTCTCGCAAGAGCCATGCCAACGCATCGGAATGCCGTAATACCTTGTCGTTTCAGGTAGATATTGACCTTCCCTCCGGCGGGGCGAGGGCCTGAATTTCCGTCGTCGGCATTTGATGCCAGCGGATCAGGAAGAATCTGCCGGGCTAAATTTTCTTAGTCTCGTCAAGGAAACCCACGTAAGTCGGACGGTTTTTCTTCATGTTGTGGCGCAGCATGGGGTATGCTGCGCCATGGCAATTTCGGTACTGGCGGCATGAGTGAAGACTTGGCGGCCCTGGAGGCGTTCGGCCTAGCGGTGGTACTGGCCGCGCGGGGACATGTTGGAGAGGCGGCACGGCATTACCGGCACGCACTGACCCTTGACCCTGCCTTTGGGGCCGCCCGCTACAATCTGGCCAACCTTTATCAGGCCGCCGGATTGCTCGACGAGGCCGAGCCTCAATATCGGGCTATTCCTGCGTCTGATCCTCATTTCGTTGCCGCCGCCTGTAATCTGGGGGCGTTGCTGGCACACCGTGGCCGGCTGGGGGAAGCGGCGGAATCCTATGCTGCCGCACTGGCGGTCAACGCCGAGCTGGTGCCAGCTCGCTATGGCTACGCCCGCACCTTGCTGCTGATGCGACAGCCGGCGGAGGCCGCCGTGGAGTTCCGCAAGCTGTTACGGCTCCAGCCGGGTAATCTGTCGGCGCGCGAGGGGCTGGGGCTGGCTCTGGAGCGTCTGGGCCGCTGTGAAGAGGCCATCGAGCACCTCCTGTCGGTATCGGCCGCGCGACCCGAGGATGCCAACGTTATCGCTGGCTTGGGTGGAGTCCTGGCGCGGCTCGGCCGTTATGCCGAAGCGGAGCGTTCCCTCCGCCGCGCGCTTGACCTGGAACCGGAGCGTCCCCGCCACCATGCGGGCCTGGGCGCTTTCCTGCACGCACAGGGACGGCTTGGCGAAGCCCTCGTCGCCTATCGGGGAGCAGTGGCGTTGAACCCTCGGGACGCCGAACTTCGTTGCCAACTGGCGGCGGTACAGTTGGCGCGTAGTGATTTTGTCGAAGGCTGGGCTAATCTGGAAAGCCGTCTGGAACGCACCGACAGCGTGTTGACGTTTATTCCTACCGATAAGCCGGTCTGGAGCGGGTGCGATCCTGCGGGGCGGACTCTGGTGCTTTATCCCGAGCGCGGGCTTGGTGAGGCAATTTTGTCCGCTCGTTTCGTGTCGGTCATCACCCAGAAGGGCGCCACAGTGGTCGTTGCGGCCCCCCCCGAGTTGCTGCCGCTGTTGTCCAGCCTGCAAGGTGTCCAGGCGTTTACCACCCTGGAAGGCCCCTGGCCCGCCCACCACGAGCACGCTCCCTTTCTAAGCCTCCCTCACCGCCTGGGCATTACCGAGCGCACCATTCCGGCCGACGTTCCCTATTTGGCCGCTGATGCCGGGCGCGTGGCATGGTGGGGTAAGCGCCTGGGAAATCGTACCGGGCGGCGGGTCGGCATTGTCTGGCAATCCGATCAAACCTCATCCCCTCATCGCGATGGATCGATACCACTTTCAATCTTGGCCCGGTTGGCCGAAGTTCCAGACGTTACCCTTTATTCCCTCCAGCGGGGCGCCGGTCGACAACAACTCGCCGCTTTGAAGGGAGAGGGGCAGGTGGTGGACCTGTGCGCGGATTTCGATGACGAAGGTGCGGCATGGCACGAAATCGCGGCGGTCATGATGCACCTGGATCTGGTAATCGCTGTGGACGGTACTCAGGCTCACCTTGCTGGCGCCCTGGGGGTGCCGGTGTGGGTACTGCTGGACTTTGCTTCCGGCTGGCCCTGGCCATTGGGTCATACCGATAGTCCATGGTACCCAACGGCCCGCCTGTTGCACCAGTCTGTCCCCGGTCAATGGGAAACGGTGATGACGGAGGCGGTGGGGCTGCTTGTCGGTGGGACAGATGCGAGGGACCAAGGCCCCTCGCGCTCCCCCTTGATAAGATAATAAATGGGGAGCACGAGGGCCTCAGGCCCCCGTTCTTTCCTCTTCCGGTGTTCGCTTGGCATCAGGGGGGTCGAACACCTCGGCAAACGCGGCCTTCAGCGCGGTATCGACGTCCGCCATGGCGATAACATGACCGAGATCGGCGAGCGAGGTAACGCCGTGCCCGACAATCCCGCAGGGGATGATGCCGTTGAAGTGTTCAAGGTTGGGAGCAACGTTAAGGGCAACGCCGTGATAGCTGATCCAGCGGCGCAGCCGCACGCCGATGGCCGCGATTTTTGCCTCGTCCCCCCCGCCCCGCGCAACCCATATACCGACCCGCCCGGAACGTCGTTCCCCGTGAACTCCGAATTGCGCCAGAGTCCGGATGAGCCATTCCTCCAGCGAGGCGACAAACCGATGCACATCGGCACCCCGTCGTTTCACGTCCAGCATGACATAGGCCACCCGCTGGCCGGGACCATGGTAGGTAAAGCGGCCACCCCGCCCCGAGCGATGGACCGGAAACCGTTCCGGCATCAGCAGTTCGCCTTCGCCAGCACTGGTGCCAGCCGTATATAAGGGCGGGTGTTCAAGTAGCCATACCATCTCCGGGGCCATGCCGGTGGCGATGGCCTGGACGCGATCCTCCATCACCTGGATTGCCTCCGAATAGGCTACGGGCGCGATATCGGTTCGCCACTCCACCGGCCACATTGTTTTCACTTCCGCGTTCCCGACCCAACCAGCCGCCCCCTAATAACGGCCCCCTGACGATTGCCCTTGCACCATCGTCACCGATTTGCTATCCCGGCTCAACGTGGTTGGCAAGCGTTCCTGGTCAATCTCATGCGGTCGTGGCGGAATTGGTAGACGCGCAGCGTTGAGGTCGCTGTGGAGGAAACTCCGTGGAAGTTCGAGTCTTCTCGACCGCACCAGATCAGACCAGGGGGCGCGCCATGCCAGGGGAATAATGGCCCTGGTCACATCAGCGCCGAGGTTTTTTTCTTGTCGATGAACTGTTTGATGTGACTGTCAAACAGGTCGGAGCCGCTGAGGATCGCGGCTAGGTCGGTATTGGCCTTGATCGAGCCGCGCGACTTCATTTGCAGCACATCATCGACCAGATTGCGGAGCGCCTTCACCCCGTGTGGCGTAGTGAGCACTTGTTCGAAAAAGGCGCGCCCGACGCCCTCCTTGGTCCACAACCCTTCCAGGATGCCGAGCACCTCCCGGAACGAAATGGATAGCGCCTTGTCGGCGGTATCACTGACTTCCGTATCCAGCAGGTGCAGGGCGTTGAGGATATCGGGGGTCATGTACCCAAGGTAGCGTTTGCAGAACAGGCGGAATTCCTCGACCCGGTCGGCGCGTTCGGTTTTCTTTTCGATCTTGCGCAAGTCGACCACCAGCAGACGGACCGCTTCCAGAAGTTCCGCCGGCTGCTCCATCAGGATGGTGAAATCCCCAGCCAGCAGATTGCGCACGATCCCGATGTCCGTTTCAAACGCCTGCCCCGAAAGCTTTTGCCCGCCACGGCGGGTGCGCTCTTCGTTGACCTTTTCCGTTACGTCGCGAATGCTCCAGTTCCCAAGAGCGCGTACCACCGTCGGTCCCTTCAGAATCAGAAGTTCCGGGCCGATGTCTTTCAGTTGTTCGGCGCATGTGAACGACTCGGCAATGGCCAGGATCATCTCGGGACTCCAGCCGGCCAGATCTGAAGAACGGGCTCCAAGGGCCTCGTTGATCGCCGTGATGTGGAATTCCTGCAATTGGCCAATGGCTTGCAGACGGATTTCGTTTTCTGGATAGAACAGCTCCCGGAACCGGGTGTTCAGTCCCTGTTGCAGGGCGATCAGAGCTGCGGGCCGCATCAGACCCAACAGGCGCAGGCGGGGCAGAACCGAAATGTCGGTCAACATGCCCTTCGAGCTGAACCTGACCGTGGGATGATTCCTGAAGATCAGACGGGCGGCCCGAAACAGAAAATATCGTTCAGCCGAACTTACCGACATGCCGCAGGCACCGACGACCCGTTTGGGCTGATCGGGCCGGACCAGATTGCGGCGCGGCCCGGTACGGATCTCGATTGCGCCAGCTTCGACCCCGGCGCGGAACATCAAGATCCCCCGTTCGATGCAACGATCGTCGTCGAAGGCTTCCTCGAACGTCCGCTCCGCCAGCACCTGCTCTTCCATGGGAACGGCAGCAACCTCCACAGACTGGAGCGTCGGGTAGATGCGGCTCACGGTTTGCTTTACGCGCACCTGCCGCTGCCCCCGTATTCTCAGGGCCAAGACCCGCAGAATTCGTGCCAAGTGTCGGGAAAACCGCCTCAAAATAGGCCCATCGCCACTACGGTCGTCGATTCTGATTTTTTTTATTTGGTCCATGTCGGGCGAATTCGGCTCCAGACTTGCCGATGACGGCGATCGCCCAACACATTGCGCGAGAAAGCGTAGGAAATCAAGAGCTTGTTGGGAATCACCAAGCTACCGACCCGAACCCCATCCGGGGTATGGGAGGTTGGCACGTCTCGCACTATGATGACATTCTCAGTCAATAGCGTGGAGAATGCCATGTCCTCGGTTCTCATCACCGGCGCCAATCGTGGAATTGGCCTGGAGTTCGCCCGTCAGTACGCAGCAGCAGGGTGGCGCGTTATCGCAACCTGCCGCGACCCGGACCACGCCAGGTCTCTGGTGGCGCTGGGTGTCGAGGTGCGGGAACTTGATGTCACCAACACGAAAGCCATCCAGGCCCTGGCCAGTTCGCTGGCCGGAGTGTCGATCGACCTGTTGATCAATAACGCGGGCGTGTACGGTAATGAGGGCGGCGAGCAGGTGTTTGGCCACCTTGACGCAGAATCCTGGATTCGCGTTTTCCAGATCAACACTATCGCCGCCGTGAAGATGGCGGAGGCTTTTCTCCCGCACCTCCTGACGTCCCGTCGTCCCGTCATCGCCAATCTGAGCAGCAAAATGGGCAGCATCGACGATAACACTTCCGGCGGCGTCTATCTGTACCGTTCCTCCAAGGCGGCTTTGAACGCAGTTTCGAAAAGCTTGGCCATTGATCTTGGCCATCGGGGTATCCTCGTCGTTGTGCTCCATCCCGGCTGGGTCAAGACGGACATGGGCGGACCCCAGGCCCTGATATCCGCCGAGGTCAGCGTTCAGGGAATGCGAGATGTCATCGCCCGGTTGACGCCGGCGGATAGCGGCCGTTTCCTTAGCAATAAGGGAGACCAGGTACCCTGGTGAGCCAATTCGTTGCTTGATCCTTCTAGGGTCTTTTATCTATATCCAGGACCATGGTATAAGGGGCTGCTCACCCAGAAAGAAACGGAGACGGCGGTAACAACGATGATCGGCTTTGACGGCGCCGCACTCAAGGCGCTGGTTGTCGAGGACAACCCGAATTTCAGTCTGCTCATTAGATCGGTTTTGCTGGCAATCGGGGTTCGCAGTATTGAAGAGGCCACCGACGGAGCTGCCGCACTGAACGGAATGAAGACGGTAACGCCCGATCTGGTCATCGTTGACTGGCGGATGGTGCCGATGAATGGCGTCGACTTCGCGAAACAGGTGCGTGTTGGCCCCGACAGCCCCAATCCGTTCGTGCCGATCATCATGGTCAGCGGTTACACGGAACCCTCGCTGGTAGCGGCGGCGCGTGATGTCGGAGTCAATGAATTCATGGCCAAGCCGATTTCTGCGCGCATTCTGACCGCGCGGATCGAAAGCGTTTTCCTGCGGCCGCGCCCGTTTGTGCGTGCACACAGCTATTTCGGTCCAGACCGGCGGCGCAAGCGGGTTCCAAGGGCAGGTGAGGAGCGGCGCCTGCAACAGGAGCCGGTTATTTACCCAGGGATCTTTCCCATGAATACGAGGCCTTGATTTTTAAGTGGCGAGGTGTCAGCTTTCGCTGTATCCACGTCCACAGTGTGGCGATGTCGACGTGTGGCGTGACGAATATCAGGCAACAACGCGAATGACGCCGGGTTTGGAATGACGCCGGAATGGCTGGTTATAACCTCGAACGGTTGAACTTCCTGATCGTCGATGACAATAAGCACATGCGTGCGCTTGTGAAGACTATTCTGCACGCTCTTGGAACCAAAAACGTCGCCGATGCCGCCGACGGCGCCGATGCGTTCAAGGAACTGCGGTGTTTTCCCGCCGACATCATCATCTGCGACTGGAACATGTCGCCCCTTGACGGAATGGATTTCGTGCGCCTGGTGCGCACCGGCAAGGATAGTCCCAACCCGTTCGTGCCCATCATCATGCTCACGGGCCACACGGAAATGAGCCGGGTGCTGGAAGCTCGCGATGCTGGCGTGCATGAGTTCCTCGCCAAGCCGATCTCTGCCAAAGGTCTTTATGCGCGCATCCGTTCGGTTATTGAAAATCCCCGGCCGTTCATCCGCACCCCCAGCTATTTTGGCCCCGATCGGCGGCGGCGTCAGACCCCGTTCAAAGGCAAGGAACGGCGTAAGGCCGTCAAGGAGGCCCTGCAAAAGAACGAGGATCAGTTCAGCCTGAGCCAGGATGAGGTCAATGCCCTGCTGAAAGGCTGAGAGCAAGCCTCCCTTCCGGGATCAGGACGGGTAATAATGAGGTGGGTAAGCGTTGCGATTCGTGATATACAGAGTTCTATGTATCGGTGAGATTCTAGGTTTCAGACCCTCTGGGCTGGGTATCTCTCGTCGATGAAGAATGGAAGGAGCAGGTTCCCCACGTGAGCGACGATGAAGTTGAATTCATTACTCCTCCCAATAAACTGCAATCCAAGGTCACGATGTCGGCCGGGGGAGTCGATCCTGCGACTTTGGCTCGGGCGGAGGCGGTTATTGCCAGCCTCCAGGGCAACTATCTGCAATGGGTTGAAGACGATCTGACCAATCTGCAAGGGGCGTATGAGCGCGCCATGAGCGACCCCAGTAACCGTCGGGTTCATATCAGCGAGATTTTCCGCATCGCCCACGATGTCAAAGGCCAGGGCGGCAGTTTCGGCTACCAGCTCATGACGGTGATTGCGACCTATCTGTGCCGAATGGTCGAGAAAATCGAAAACCCCGGCCCGGAGCATATGGCGGTAATCAAGCTGCACATTGATGCTCTGCGGCTGGTCATTACCCAACGCATGGAAGGGACCGGCGGAGCGGCTGGCGAGAGCCTTGTCAAGGGTCTTGAGGCGGTCATCGGCAAGATTTCTCGCTGAGTAGCAGCAAACGAATCGACGGGCTTCCTTCCGCACCCGGCCAAGGCGCCGCGCGGGAGATTTGCTCGTTTTGATTGAATTTACGGTATTGGACCTGGTAACGGCGGCGAGGTCGGTGTAATGGTTGCCAGATTTTCCTACAGCTTCGCCAAGATCGCCATCGGCGATCCAGATGTCCAGCGGCGCCATGCCCTCAAGAAGGCCCTGCAAGAAAACGGGTACAGCGACATTTTCGATAGCGGCGACTTCGCGCTCATCCATAAATCCGTTGCTCTTGGTGGCGTCGACCTCCTGATTTGCAACAATTGTATCGGCGACGACGACGACGGCAAAGGCGACATGTGCGATCTTGTCCACAAGATGCGGCACAAGGAAATTGGCCGGAACCCGTTTGTTGTCGTCATCGCCCTCATCGACGCCCCGACCCAGAGCATGGTGAAGCGCGTAATCGATGCCGGGGTTGATGATCTTGTCGTCAGGCCGTTCACAACGGCCCAGCTTCTGGATCGGATCGCTATCCTCGCGCGGGGTCGCAAGCCTTTCGTGGTTACCCACAATTACATCGGCCCGGATCGGCGCACGCAGCGGCGTGCGCCCGACCCCAATGATCCGATACCGCTTGACGTGCCAAACCCGCTACGACTGAAGGCGGCCAACCGAATGGATCCGGCCCAGATGCAGGGGATCATCGACGCTGCCGCCGCCCAGGTCAACGAACACAAAATGGAGCGTCATTCGTTGCAGATCCGCTATCTGATCGACCGGATCGCAACCGCGCACGGTGCTGACGGCAATAAGGACACGCTCGCCACCGCGCAGGCTCAGTTGCTCTACGCCGCCGAGGATTTGAGCCGGCGTCTGCGCGGCACCCGCTTCGCCCATGTCGCCGAACTGGCCATGTCTCTGGTGGGGCTGGTCCTTCGGATTCAGGGCGCGGGGGAAATACCCAACCAGCGGGACCTGGATCTTTTGCCGAAACTCGGCCAGGCCATCGAACGCGCCTTCCGTCCCACCGGCTCCGTCGCCACGACGGCGCTGGAAATCTCCAGTTCCCTGGAACATTTGACCAAGCAAAGTTGATATCGGGGTTGCCATCCCGAATCCATCCGGGGCGACGAACCTTTGGCGCGCTTTTATTGTAATAAAAGAGGGGGTGGTGCGTTACATTGCGGGTGTGCCGCAAGTGCGCCAATTTGATGATATCGGGGATAGTGGGTCCATGTCGAAATTACAGCCACCGGGATGGCGCCGACACTTCGTTATGACGTTGCGTGTCGGGGCCGTCTTGTTGGGCGGGTGCAGCGTGGGGGAGGACTATCTGCGGCCGGGCGTACCGATTCCAATATCGTGGGCAACACCGCCGGAGGCGGCGAGTGCGGTAACCCCGCCGGAGGCGGCGGAAGGGTCGTCATTGGACTGGTGGCGCCAGTTCCGCTCGCCACGCCTTGATGTCTTGATGAAGGAAGCGGTAACGGCGAACTTCGACATTGCCGCCGCCGTGGCCAGGGTGCGTCAGGCCGATGCCCAGATGCGGATCGCCGGGGCGCCGCTGCTGCCTTCCGTTAGTGGCACGGCAGGGACCACGCGCCAGCACCAGCCCAATATGGTGCCCAATGCGCCGCCAGGGGCCAAGGCAGCGCAATCGACGAGCTTTAATTTCGGCCTCGGGGCCAGCTATGAGATCGACTTCTGGGGCAAGAACGCCGCCGCCGAACAGTCGGCGGAGGCCACAGCCACCGCGAGCCGGTTCGATCAACAAACGGTGGCGCTGACGGCACAATCCAGTGTCGGCACGACCTATTTCGATTTCCTTGGAATGCAGGACCGGATCGCGGTTGCGAAAGTCAACCTTGCCAATGCCAAGGACGTGCTGGCCGCCATCCAGGACCGGGCACACGCCGGTCTGGCTACTTCCCTCGATGTCGCTCAACAGGAAAGTGTGGTCGCAAACCAGCGCGCTTCCATTCCGCCCCTGGAACAACAACAGCGCCAGGACTTGAACGCATTGGCGATCCTGATTGGCCGCTTGCCGGAAGATATCGCCGGCAAGCCGGGAACGCTGGACGAAATCACCGTGCCTCAGGTCGTTCCCGGCTTGCCGTCGGAACTGCTGGCTCGTCGTCCCGACGTGCGCAACGCCGAAGCCAAGCTCATTGCCGCCAACGCCGACATTACGGTGACCAAGGCGTCCCTGTTCCCCTCCGTCCAGCTTACCGCACAGGGTGGGTTTGAGAGCTTGGCGCTGTCCACGCTCATGGCGTCGCGCCATCTTCTATTTTCCCTGGCCAGTTCCGTTACTCAGCCCATTTTCAACAACGCTGAACTGGAGGGACAGATCGAACTGAAAAAGGCACGCTACGACGAACTGGTGCAGGATTACCGGAAGTCGGTCGTCTCGGCCTTTTCGGATGTGGAGAACGCCCTGATTGCGACACAAAAGACCGGGGAGGAGGAACAGACCCAGAGGGTCGCCGCCGATATCGCCCTTCGCGCCTACCAGATTTCCAAAGCCCAGCTTACCGGTGGGATCATCGATATAACCTCGGTGCTCAACACCCAGCGAACGCTATTCCAAGCCCAGGATGCGCTGATCCAGGCCAAACTTGCTCATCTCCAGGCCGTGGTCGGCCTGTTCAAGGCCATGGGCGGCGGGTGGGAGGCAAAATAGAGTTGGGCGATACCCCGAATCTCCTTTGTCATGTACCGGAAGATAAAGATGCGAGGGACCAAGGCCCCTCGCGCTCCCCGTTCATAAGATTAAGGGGAGCACGAGGGCCTCAGGCCCTCGTTCTTTCTCTTCCTGAGGTATTCATCTGGCGTCAGGGGTGGCCGAAACAGGCACTCACCAGTTTACGGAAAGCCTCAGCGCGGTGGCTGATGGCGTGCTTCTCGACAGGGTCCATCTCGCCGAAGGTCATGGCGTAACCGTCGGGCTGGAATATGGGATCGTAGCCGAAACCCCGAGTGCCCCGTGGAGGCCAGACCAGCGTGCCGTGAACCTGGCCATCGAAGGTTTCACAATGGCCGTCCGGCCAGGCCAGGGCCAGAACGCACACGAAATGGGCCCGGCGGTCGGGCAACCCCGACAATTCCTGTTCGACGCGGGCCATGGCGGCCTGGAAGTCCTTGTTGGGACCGCCCCAGCGGGCCGAGTAAATTCCGGGCGCCCCACTCAGCGCCGCTACCGCCAGCCCCGAGTCGTCGGCCAATGCGGGCTGGTTGGCCGCCTTGGCCGACGCAAGTGCCTTCAATACGGCATTGGAGGCGAAGGTGGTGCCGGTCTCCTCCGGTTCGGGGAGGCCAAGTTCCCCGGCGGACACCACCTTGATGGCGAACGGAGCCAGAAGGTCGCCAATTTCCCGCACCTTTCCAAGATTGTGGCTGGCAACGACGAGGCGACTGGTAGTGGGAAATTGCCGAAAGGTCATGGCGGGTCTAGTCCGCCAGCCCAAGCGCGCGGCGTTGCAGAACAGCCAGTTCCGCCACGCCCTTACGAGCAAGACCCATGAGTTCGAGAAGCTGCCCCTGACTGAAGGGGTGATCCTCGGCGGTGCCCTGGACCTCGACAATCAGATCCTTGGCGGTCAACACGAAGTTGGCGTCGGCCTGGGCGTTCGAGTCCTCGGCATAATCGAGATCCAGCACCGCTTCGTCCTGGAATATGCCACAGGAAACCGCCGCCACCTGGTCGGTCAACGGCACTGCCGGCAATACGCCACGGTCAACCAGTTTCTGGAACGCCAGGTACAGGGCGACGTAACCGCCGGTGATGGAGGCGGTGCGAGTGCCGCCGTCGGCCAGGAGCACGTCGCAGTCAATCTTGATCTGGATCTCGCCCATAGCCTTGAGATTGGTGACCGAGCGTAAGGAGCGGCCGATCAGGCGTTGGATCTCCTGGGTACGGCCGCTCTGTTTGCCGCGAGCGGCTTCACGGTCGGTACGGGTGTGGGTGGAGCGGGGCAGCATCCCGTATTCGGCGGTCACCCATCCCTTGCCGGTATTGCGCAAGAAACCCGGAACTTTTTCATCAATGGAAGCGGTACACAGAACATGAGTGTCGCCAAACCGCGCCAGGCAGGAGCCTTCGGCGTATTTGCTGGCATTCGGTTCAAGGCTGATGGTACGAAGCTGATCGGCAGCGCGGCCGGAGGGTCTCATGGTCATCCTTTGCGTTGGTAATGGGGTTAGAATATCGAAGCTGCCGGAAGCTAGCCGGTTGATTGGCGCCCGTCCAGGACTGCCTATCCGACAAGACTCATTTGAGCATTTTCGAAATGCGATTCCCCTGGAGGCGTGCGCGACCGGGGTTGACTCGCGTACCGACCTGGACCAGAATCAGGTTCATGAATGCCATTCCCTTCGACATCCTGAAACTGGCTGATCGTCTCCAGGCTGGCGGCTTCACCTCCGAGCAGGCCCATACGGCGGCCTCCGTCCTGGTTGAGGTGACGAGCGGTGCCGAATTGGCAACCAAAAGCGATATCACCGCGCTGAAGAGCGACATCGAGGCACTGCGTGCGGCAACCAAAAGCGACATCGAGGCGCTGCGCTCTGAAATGGCAACCAAAAACGACATGGCGGCGTTGCGCGCGGAAGTAAAGAGCGAGTTCACGATCTTGCGCGCTGATGTGGAAATTTCCAAACGCGATACCAAAATCTGGTTCGGCAGCGCCATGGTTGTAGCTGTCAGTATCATCCTTGCCGCCATGCGCTATTTTCTACAGCATCCCTAGAGGTGTTGCCGCCATTGGTTGTCCGCCGATTGCCGGCAGATGGTCCGAGAGGCGAGGCCCAGGGAATGGACCGGTGTTCGAGGCCGCCGACACCCTGGAGCTATGCTCGGCCGCCATGACCGGCATGATCGCCGACATGACCGTCAACACCGCCGCCGGAGCCGGTTTCACCACCGCGACCGACCTCGCCGACTTGGTCAAGCTGGCCGAGCGCAAGGGCTGTGGCCTGGACCAGCTCTCCCTGGCCGCCTGTGGCAAGAAAGGCCCGCCGGAAATCCCCGATGACAGCACCTATCCGAGAAAATATCCCAAGGAGTAGGGGCCGGGTCAGCCACCCTGGCGGCGGCTGGCGATAAGATCCGTGACGCGGTGGAGATTGTGTTCCGTGCCTTCAACGTAGTGCGAGGCGTTGCCGGCCCGGAACACCTCCAGGGCATTCCGGTAGGCGGTGGCGGCTTCGTCGAGCCGCGCCGTGCCGCTCTCGCGTTCCCCGAGTGTCCGGAGGGCCGTGCCCAGGTTGTTCTGCGTCACGGCCCAGTCGAGCGGCACGCGCTCGCGGGTGTATTCCTTGAGGGCTTCCCGGAAGGCGGTGACGGCCTCGTCGAGCCGCGCCGTGCCGCTCTCGCGTTCCCCGAGGATCCCGAGGGCCGCGCCCAGGTTGTTCTGCGTCGCGGCCCAGGCGAGCGGCACGCGCTCGCGGGTGTATTCCTTGAGGGCTTCCCGGTAGGCGGTGGCGGCCTCGTCGAGCCGCGCCGTGCCGCTCTCGCGTGTCCCGAGGGTCCGGAGGGCATTGCCCAGGTTGTTCTGCACCGCGGCCCAGGCGAGCGGCACGCGCTCGCGGGGCCATTCCTTGAGGGCTTCCCGGAAGGCGGTGACGGCCTGTTGCAGCCACTGGTCATCCCCTGATTGCTCGCCGATAGTCGCAGCGGCGAGGCCGAAGGAATGGTGGAGCGCAGCGCGGGTGTCGTCTTTGGTCGCAGCCGGCATGGTCTTGATGGCGGCTTGCAGCTTCGCCGCCACCGGGGTCAGGACCCCGACCAGGTATTCGCCCAACCGGTCGGTGACCAGGGCGGCGCTGGTCATGGCCACGGCGGCCAGTTGCGCGCCGAGGGCATCGCTGAAGCCCGTCTTCAACTCGGGAAAGCTCATGGGTGTGGTGCCTTCGCCGGTGCGCGGCAGGAAGCGGAGGCTCAGTTCCTTGCCGGTGTCGTCCCAGAAGCCCCAGATCAGGAGGTCCGCGTCGTCGCGACGCAGAAATTCCCGCCCTTTTTCCTCGATCGCGGTCTGATCGGCGTTGGGACCAATCGTGAGGCGACGACAGAGTTGACGGACACGCAAGCCTCGCCACCCGTTGAGCGCATCCTGGACCCGACGGGTCTGGATGCCCTTGTCGTCGTTGTCCAGCGGGGAAAGCAGGATCGAGATTTTCGGGTTGGCGGTTTGCTTCCCCGTCGTCGCCTTCGCCCAAAGCTCCCTCATTTTGCACACGACCACCGACGGGGTCGGCAGGAGATTGGTCAAGACCGCAGTTATATACGTCCCCGCGAACGCGACAGCAATACCCCCAGCCCACATCAAGAACCGGCTCGTCCGTTCGTTCATCTCCGCCCCCCCAGGCAATCGGATAAGTTACCTAATTATCGTTCCCGCCATCCGGACTGGCAACCCCCAGAATTCAGGCTCATTTGAGGTTCCGGCTGCCAGGAACCCATTGACCAATCTTGACCAATTTCCTGGTTCGGGGTATATGGGTCAAGTCTGGTCAAGAGGCTCTCATGACGCAAACAATCAACCTTTACGATGCCAAGACCCATTTGTCCGAGTTGGTTGAGCGCGCTGCGGCGGGTGAGGAAATCATCATTGCCAAGGCTGGACGGCCATTGGCTCGACTGGTTCCCCTGACGGTACGAACCTCATTGCGCGTGCCGGGTCTGTTAAAGGGGACCATCGCCGTCGGCGCGGATTTCGATGTTCCCTTGCCTGAGTCGATCGCTGCGGCTTTCAGAGGGGAAACGGCGTGAGGCTTCTCCTCGACCCTCACATTATGTTGGGGTGGCTGGCCGATGATCCTGCGCTTGCCGTT
>JADFXL010000031.1:19377-19870 GCA_015233585.1 Alphaproteobacteria bacterium
CGCATGGGAAATCGCCATCAAGCAGGCTCTGGGAAGGCTGCAATTTCCTGTTGCCCGCATGGCGGCAATCCTCGACGAAGCTGGTTTCACGCCGCTTGGTATCAAGGTTGAGCACGGGGTTCTGGCCGGTGGGCTGCCGCCGCATCACAGCGATCCTTTTGATCGTATGCTGATCGCCCAGGCGCAACACGAGGGACTGACCATCGTCACCGCAGATGCGATGATCCAGCGTTATGCTGTCGCTGTCCTCGCCTAAAGTGAGGGGTGACAACAATCCTTTAACGCCGGAACCAAACTTTGCTAAAGTACCCTGGCTTGTTTTCCCGCCCGTCTTGTCGTGGGCCGCTATAAGGAATCCGTTGACTCCATGAAGATTTTGTTTGCCAAGCGCGGCATCGCTTCCGAAGGCGCTATCGTCGTCGGTATCCTGGAAGGCAAAACCTTGACCTCGTCCGCCAGTGAACTGGACGGTCAATCCGGTGGGGTCTTGACC
>JADFXL010000320.1:0-532 GCA_015233585.1 Alphaproteobacteria bacterium
CCGCACTTGGGGCCTTAGGCCCCTGGCCTTCTGCCAGGGTGTGGGCAGCGCCCACATTGTTCAAATGCGATCGCCCAGCGCAAAGAATCTTTATCTCTTTCCCGGCAATGAGTATTACAGACGCACGTCGCGCCAACTAGCGCCATAGCTCAATAGATCAGGACGACGAGGTAGGATAATGAGATTGTTTGGCCCAAGCACCGTTCTGTCCGCACGCCTCGCCAACCTCGAATCCCACCTGAAAACAGAAAATCCGATTCTGCTGGAAGTCGTGCCGACATATCTCCGTCTGGACAAGATCCTCTATCGCATTGGTCTGTTAAGCCGCGAGGAGTCCCTGGTTTCCCGCATTCCCTGGTGGCCACTCATCGCGGTTCTTGGTACATTCTCATCCGGTAAATCAACCTTCATCAATCATTACGTTTGCGAATCCTTGCAAAGCACCGGCAATCAGGCCGTGGACGACAAATTTACCGTTATCTGTTTCGGCTCCGAAGGCGCCCGCGTGCTGCCCGGAACCGCGCTCGACGCT
>JADFXL010000320.1:585-2975 GCA_015233585.1 Alphaproteobacteria bacterium
ATCAACAAGGGCGCGGCCGGTGAGGGGCGAAGGATCGACTCCTACCTCCAGCTCAAGACCACCGGCAACGCGACGGTCCGGGGCAAGATCATCATCGACTCGCCGGGATTCGACGCCGACGACCAGCGCCGCTCGATCCTGCGGCTGACCAATCATATTGTCGACCTGTCCGATCTGGTGCTGGTTTTTTTCGATGCCCGCCACCCGGAACCAGGCGCAATGCAGGACACGCTACGCCACCTGGTGGCCAACACCGTTCGCCGTCCCGACTCCAGCAAGTTCCTTTATATCCTGAATCAGATCGACACCACCGCACGGGAAGACAATCCAGAGGAGGTTGTTGGCGCCTGGCAACGGGCAATTGCCCAGGCTGGGCTTATTTCGGGGCGCTTTTTCTGCATCTACAATCCCGCCGCCGCCGTCGACATTCCCAACGCCACCCTGCGCCAGCGCTTCGAGAGCAAACGTGACGCCGATCTGGCCGAGATTCACGCCCGCATGGCCGAGGTGGAGGTCCAGCGCAGCTATCGTATCATCAGCGTTATTGAGTTAGTCGCCAATGAGGTCGAACAGGAGCTTATCCCCGCTCTCACCACGGCCCTAACCCGCTGGCGACGTCTGACGTTGACGTGGGACGCCGTGGCCGGAACCACGCTGGCGGTGCTCCTGGTCGCCGTGGCCGTCGTAATGGGCGGCGATTCGGTAAGTGCGGTTGCGCAGTGGCTCGCGGATCACTCGCTTGAGGCGGCCATAGGGGGCATTCTGGCCTTCGCCATGATCATCTCCGGCCACTTCTCGATTCGCGATGCCACGGCCCGTCGCGTCGCTTCGAGTCTCCCGGAACGGGCCGGCCCCTTCGAACTGGGCCTGCGTCAGGCATTCGTAAAAAACACTGCATTCCTGCGCAGCATATTGCGGAATGAACCCACCGGGTGTGGTGCCGGTTCCCGCCGACGGTTGAAGGCGCTGCGCAACGCCGCCGCTCTGCATATCCAGCGCCTCAACGATATCTATACCGACCCCTCCGGCCGCCGCTACGTTCCAACGCCAGAAAAGGAAAAGGAACTGGTGGCCCAACCGGACGCCGCCAGCCAGAAATAATTATCACACCATATTTTCAACCAACGCCTTCAGCAAGATTGAGGCATTGACCGGCTTGTGCAGCACACGGCCTACCCAGGCACTGGTGGCGCGCAACTCGGTCGGCGTGGTCTCGCCGGTAAGAAGAATGGCGGGCACCGACTGCCCAAGTCCAGACGTGATAGCCGCAAAGGCGGCTTCCCCGGTGACGGCCTCCCCCAAACGATAGTCAATAATCATTAAGTCGGGTGCGCCCCTGGTGCGTAGCGCCTCCAACGCCGCTTCCGCCGACACAGCGGTGATTACCGTCAGCCCCCAATCTTCCAATTGCATCTGCAAGCTGTGACGGAGGCGGGAATCATCGTCCACAACCAGCACCACGCGACCGGCCAAAGCCGCCGGGTCCAGGATCGGGGCGGTTTCGACCGGCAAGGCTTGCCCACATCCAATGGCCGTGGTTCTGTCAAGACGACGCAGACGAAGCTCAAACCGGCTGCCAAGACCAGGGTAGCTGGTCACGGCGATTCCGTGCCCGAGCAGAGACGCAAGCCGTTTGACGATGGAAAGGCCCAGACCAAGCCCACGCTCGATCTGTCCCGAACTATGGCTGACGCCATGAACTGGCTGGGGTCCACGGAAAAATTCCTCGAACACTTTGCCCAAGTTTTCCTGCGAGATACCAATGCCGTCGTCGATCACCTGAAGCACCACCGTATCGCCACGCCTCCGGCAGCCCATCAGCACCTTACCGTCTCTCCGGCCATAGCGGATGGCATTGGAAAGCAGATTCCGCAAGATACGCTCCAGCAGAATATCGTCGGACATCACGCACACTGCACTTGGCACCACGCTCAACGAAATCCCGGCCACCTCCGCAATGGGAGCGAAATCAGCCCACAGGCGTTCCATTAGCGGGGCCAGCATCACCGGCCGGGGAATGGCGGTGATGCTGCCCGCTTCCAGCTTGGAAATGTCGAGCAGAGAGTCGAGCAGGCCGCTCAACGAGGCAATACATTCCCCCATACGCGCCACCAGACCGCCACTGTCTTTGAGCGCGGTATCTTCCAGACGAACGGCATCCTCCAGCCCATCGCCGCCGCTGTCTTCGGTCCGCTTGCGCAGAACATTGAAATAGAGGGCCAGGGCCTGGACCGGCTGGCGCAGATCGTGGCTGGCCACCGCCAGAAAGCGTGACTTAAGCTCGCTGGTGCGCTCGGCGGCGGTTTTGGCGGCAACATCGCGTAGTCTCTGCTCATGACCACGGTCGAACAGAACCGCCAGCCACAGCATCACCGCGCCAATCATCACCT
>JADFXL010000321.1 GCA_015233585.1 Alphaproteobacteria bacterium
GCCCAAGGCCGAATATCAGGCTCAGCGAACCGGGTCCGGTGAGACCCAATACGACATGCTGCGCCGGCTGGAACTGGACGAGGCGGCCCATCTGCGTCTGGTTGCGGAATGCCGGAACTACGCTATCGAGTTCCTCTCGACCGCGTTCGATGAGGATTCCGTCGATTTGCTGGTGCGCCTCGGCGTGGGGCGGATGAAAGTCCCGTCGGGGGAAATAACCAATGGTCCGCTGCTGTTGCGGATGGCACGAACCGGCCTGCCGGTAATTATGTCCACCGGGATGTCGACGCTGGACGAAATAGCCGACGCCCTGGCGGTCTTCGCCTGGGTGGCCGATCATCCCGAACCGCCTCCGTCCCTGGCGGTACTGCGGGCGGCTTTTGCCGATGGCGGACGGGAAGCTCTGAGGGGGCGCGTTTACCTTTTGCATTGCACCACCGCCTATCCGGCACCGCCGGAGTCCATCAATCTGAAGGCCATGGATACCTTGGCCAAAGGCTTCGGTCTGCCGGTGGGATTCTCGGACCACAGCGTCGGCATAACCCTCCCCCTGGCGGCCGTGGCCCGTGGCGCCGTGGTGATTGAGAAGCACTTTACCCTGGATCGCACCCTTCCCGGCCCGGACCATGCGGCTTCGGTGGAACCGGAGGAACTGGCGGCCATGGTTGCCGGCATCCGAATGATCGAACGCGCCCTGGGGGACGGGCAAAAGGGTCCGACGGTGGCCGAAGCCGCCAATGTGGCCGTCGCCCGCCGTGGCTTGGTGGCCTCCCGGCCCATTGCCGCCGGACAACAGGTTCTGCCCCAGGATATTGCCGTCCTGCGCCCCGCCCTGGGCGCCTGCCCCATGGAATATTGGGACTACGTCGGGCAGCCGGCGCCACAAGCCTGCGCGGCGGGTGCCCCCATTCTCTGGCGGAAACGCTGAGAATGCCGATCCGCCTTTTTTTGATGCGCTGGCTGATCGTCCGGCTTTTCAAGCTGGCGCTGCCGGTGGTCAGGGGCTGGCGCAAAAACCGGCTGGGGCTTGACCTGCTTCTTGTGGGGGTGGGGCGACGCTGGGAACTTTCTCTGCCAGAGGGTGGGCGCTGCGGTTACTGGGTTCTGAGTCCGGCAAAATCATTCGCCATTCGCAAGGCCGAGGCGGCTTTTCTCCAGGCCGGGCTGGACCCACGACAGATTGTTTACGTCGGCACCGCCGAGAGCGGGAAACAGTGCGGGGTTGATTCAGACCGTTTCATCGCGATCGAACAAGCCAGGACCACGCCCTCGGTCGACCAGGCGATCCACGAGCAGTGCTTCCAGGTTCGCGAGCAGCGTTACCGCCATTTCGCCGGCGATCGCGACGCCGAAGCGATGCGGATGCTGGAGATCGAGTATTTCAATCTGGAACTAAGCCTGCGCTGCATGGCCTGGGGCCTGGATCAGGCGGAGGCGCGGGGCGCTTCCATCATTGTGATCCTGCTTGAAAACAATTCCGTCTTGCCGCCGCTGCTCCCCCGTCTGATTGCCTTGCGGGACAATCAATCCGGCGTGGCTTTGCACCGGCAGGGCCAGCTTGTTGGTCCGGCTCCACGGCCGATGTCCTCGCAAGGCCATGTTGTTTGCCGCCGCTCCGTGTCGCCGTTGTGGCCGCTCCGCAATCTTGTCCTGCTCGGTGTGCGGAGGCTGGCAAACAAGTCCCTTTCCCAGTTTCCCCAGATCGTTATCTCCGATGGCATGGTGGAAAGCAATTACTGGCGGGCGGTACAGACTCTGGATGAAGTGGGACGGTGGCGCAATCGCCTGGTGCTGGTGATTACATCGTCGTGGCAAATAACGATAGATGCCATGGCCCGCGGCATCCCCGTCATTCGCCTGGGCCTGGAAACGGGGAAACCGGCCGATGCGCCGTTTGTGGCGAATTTTTCACGCTTTCAGGCGCAAGCCCTCGCACTGGCGGAGCGTCCTGGCTGGACGGATTCCGTCCGGGTGGCCCTTGAATGGCTGGCCTCGCCGCACCGCATCGACTCCCTGTTCAACGCCAAAGAAACACAAAAGGAAATCGGGGACCTGCTGGCGCGCTCGAAGGCGCGCTCCCTGCTGTTGCTGCCTCACTGGTCCCCTGGTGCCAAGTGGGGCGGGATCGAAGCCCTCCGGCGCAAGATCCGGCTGATCAGCGTGCCGGTCATGACGGTTGCCGGGTACGCATCGTCGATCATCGGCTGGGAGGATATGGACATCATCGCGGCCTACGGCGAGCAATGCGTCGAGGCCTTCGTCGCCATGGGGTATCGTCGCGAACGGCTGCCGGTGATCGGCAATGTTTTGTTCGACCATCTGTTCGCCATGAACCGCGAGCCGTGTTTGCAGCAGGTCAATCATCGCCTCGGATGCTCGTTACCGCTTGGCAAGAAGGTTATTCTGGTGGCCACGTCCCGCATCGATCAGGGCGAGGATACCTGGATCGTTGACCTCGCCCGCCGTTGCGGGGAACGGGGGGATTGTGTGGTGTTGTGCAAACCCCACCCGACCTACGCTTCCAGCTATCCCCTGCCAACAGGGGGAGCTTTGTTTGTGCTACGCAGCGGGCCGGTGGAAGAGGCGATCATGCTGGCGGATCTGGTCATTACCGATTTTTCCACGGTTGGCGCCCAGGCGGTATTCCTGAAACGCCGCCTGATGGTGGTGAATACCAGCGGCCGGCCCTTCCCCGCCAACGACTACGCGAGCCTGGGGGTCGCCAGTTTGGCCGAACGGGCGGAGGATGTGCCCGACCTTGCGTTTGGCGCTCTGGATCATCCAGGTTCGCTGGACCAGGAAGCCATCGCCGCTTTTCTCCGGGACTTCAACGGTCCCTGCGACGGTCACGCGGCGGCCCGCTTGTGGGATCTGCTTGAAGAGGGGACGCCGAAAGCCTCACCGGTCAAGGAGGGCGAGACATGACCAGAACCATCGCCGTGATAACCGGTTCACGGGCAGACTACCACCT
>JADFXL010000322.1 GCA_015233585.1 Alphaproteobacteria bacterium
CATCAGTGGGTCCCTTTAATCAATTTCGAAGGACGTAACGAACTTTACCATACAACAAATGGATAGCCAGGGCACGTTTCATTCCAGAGATCCGCCACGCCCGGTTCCATCCCTCAGAAACCGGCGGGTTTCCAGGATTGCGTCCTTTAGCCCCAGATGCAAGACCTCGACGCCGTCGGGAAACGCGCCGTTCAGGCGGGATGGCATCATGGGATCCAGCATCACGAATACGCCAACGTCTCCCGCCCTGCGGATCAGCCGGCCGTAAGCCTGTTTAAGACGCAGCCGGGTTATCGTGTCGTCAAAGCCGCGTCCGCCAGCAGCCGAAAAAGCGGCGCGGCGCGCCTTGTGCAGCAAATCGGGGCGCGGCCACGGCACGCGGTCGAACACGATCAGCCGTAGCGACCGCCCCGGCACGTCCACGCCATCGCGCACCGCATCGGTGCCAAGCAGGCAGGCGTCCTCCTCGGCACGGAAAATATCGACCAGCGTGCCGGTATCCATGGCGTCCACATGCTGGGCCAGGAGCTGCACCCCGGCGGTGTCCAACGGCCCGGCGATCCGTTCGTATACCGCCCGCAGGCGCGAGACAGCGGTAAACAGGCCCAGTGCGCCGCCACCAGCCGCCAGGAACAGCTCCCGGTAGGCGGCTGCCACCTGATCCAGGTTATCCCGCCGCACATCGGTCACGACCATCACACGGGTGACGCCAGCATAGTCAAACGGAGATGGCACCGACGCTCGAACGGGTTTAAGGGGCAGGTGATCCGCCCCGGTACGCCGCTCAGCGGCCAGCCAGTCGGCCTCGACATCGCCGCTGGCATCGCGAAGGGTGGCCGAGGTGACCAGCAGTCCATGGGTCGAGTCGGCGATGCTCAGCGCGAACGGCCGGGTGGGATCGATCCAGTGCCGGTGCATCCCGATGTCGACCTCACGGCCGTTGATACGGTCGATGCCGAACCAGTCGACAAATTCGGGCGGCGTGGCGTGGCCGACGCTCTGGACCATGGCCCGCCAGGCGCCAATGGGCAACACGGCTCGACGCTGGATGCTGCGCGCGATCCCCTCAATGCGAGCGCGCTGCTCGCTGTCAAGCTGTGCCGCCTCATCGTCAAGCCGCCGTAACAGCACCGCGCACAGGGCCGCGAGCGGCTCCGCCAGCCGCAGGAACGCGGCGTCCAGGGCCACCGCCGCCGCCATCAGCCCCGCGACCGGCGCCTCCGTCCCGGTTTCCAGACCGTAGGGCGATCCGGCCGAATTCTCGGCACGAGCCGTTACCTGGGTTCGCACCAGGACGAGGAATTTCTCCAGCGCCCCGTGCGGGGCGTCGCCCGCCAGACGCTGGTGCCAACCCGGTCCCGGCAGGATGCGGGCGGCGGCATGGACTTCGTCCAGTGCAGCGGCGAGAGTTTCATCCCCCTCGGCCAGATCGGCAGCCCTCGCCTTTAAGCCGCGTGCCCGCGATCGCGCTCCCTCCTGCTCATTGCCCAGCAGCCAGATGCGCAACTCCGCCGTCTCCCGGCCGGAGAGATGGGCGGCAAACGCACTGTCGGCGGCTTCAAACACATGGTGGCCTTCGTCGAACACATAGCGGGTGGGCGGGGCCGTGTCCTCGGGACCGGGGCCAACCAGCGCTCCCAGGGCGGCGTGAACCATGACCAGAGCATGGTTGGCAACCACGATTTCGGCGCGGCGGGCACGGCGAACGTTGCGTTCGATCGGGCAGCGCTGGTAATGGAAACAGGCGGAATAGATACATTCCCCGCGCCGGTCGGCCAAGCCCAGGGTCAGCTCGCGCCCGCACAGCTCCACCAGCCAGCCGGGGAATTCCGCCCCGCTCATATCCCCGTCGCGGCTGCCCAGCGCCCATCGCGCCATCAGCCCCAACGCCACGGCATCAAAAGGTCGCCCCCCAAGCCGATGGATCGCCTCCTCCATATTGAGCAGACACAGATAGTTTTCACGACCCTTGCGCACCACCACCTTGCGCGCCTTCTCCTCAGGATCGGGGAACAGGCGATCGAGTTCGGCGTCGAGCTGGCGTTGCAGCGTGCGGGTATAGGTGGAAATCCACACCGTCCCCTTGTTTTTCTGCGCCCACACGCTGGCGGCGGCGATGTAACCCAGGGTCTTGCCAACGCCAGTGCCGGCCTCCGCCAGCACCATGGTCGGGGCTCCTGGCTGCTCGCGCGGCTGGAACGCGGCAGTCACGGCCGAAGCGTAATCCGCCTGCTGCGGCCGTTCCTCGGCGCGCGGTCCCAGCAGTTCGGCCAGCCGGTGCCGGGCGTCGGCAGGATTGACCGGGGTATTGCCGGGCCTGGGCTCGGCGGCCTGATCCTCCCACCGGGGCATACGGTCCCACACCCTCAGCCCGGCCGCCACCGAAACCCGGTGCGGACGGTCCCCGGTAACCCCCAGCGCGCCCAGCACCGCCGTCTCCCACAGCCAGCCGCCGCGCGCCATGGCCCAGGCGACGGAGCGGGCATCGGCCTGCTCACGGCTGGTCAGGTTGGCCAGTTGCCACAACAGACGGCGCACCACCGCCACCAGGACCAGAGCCTCCTCCTTCAGTCCCTCCGGCCGCTCGAACCCGAGACCGTCGGCCAACCCCCGCACCGTCGGCAGACAGAAATGGGCCGGACGGGCAAACGCGAACAACTCCAGGATATCGTGGGCGGGAAATGGGGCGACCTTGAGCCGCACCGCTGTGGCACGGGAATGGCAGACAATGGGATGCAGGGAGGAAATCCGCTGCCCCGCCGCGTCCGCCGCCATTTCCTCCAGGCGGCCATCGGGCGAAAACAGCACGGCGCCGCGCGTCCCCACGACCAGCACGGGCACCTCGGGCACGATAATCCGGGAGGATGACGGCATTGGTGCCGCTGATGACAATTGATTCATGATGTCCGGTATATACGGCACTTTTCCTGACACGCCAAGCCGCCGTGCGGGGCTATCATCCTATA
>JADFXL010000323.1 GCA_015233585.1 Alphaproteobacteria bacterium
GGTGCTGGGGGTGGTCATCGGTGTAGCCTCGGTGATTACCATGGTCACGCTGGGGAATGGCGCCACCTTGATGGTCACGACTCAGATTTCCAGTCTGGGCAGCAATCTGATGATGATGCGGCCGGGCCAGCAATTGGGGCCGGGCCGGGACAGTGCCGGGGCGCCCAACTTCAAGATCGCCGACGTCGAGGCGATCGCCATGCAGATCGACGCGTTCCGGATGGTGGTGCCGGTGGCGACGAGCGGAGCCGTGACGCTGGTGGCCGGCGCGCAGAACTGGTCCACCAGCGTGACCGGCACCACCAACGCCTATTTCTCCGCCGGCAACTGGCGGCTGGCGGCCGGGCGGATGTTTCTGCCTGACGAAGAGCGAGCCGGCAAAGCGGTGTGCGTGATCGGAGCCACCGTCCACAAGCAGTTGTTCGGCGTTCAGAGTTCCATAGGCAACAGCATCCGGGTGAAGTCGTTTTCGTGTGAGGTGGTGGGGGTGCTCAAGTCCAAGGGCCAGGAAGCCATGGGCATGGATCAGGATGACATCCTGGTCATGCCGCTACAGACGGTTCAGCGCCGGCTCACCGGCAATCACGAGATCACCACCGTGATGATGTCCCTCAAAGACGGGTTGGTCGCCGGACCGGTCATCACCCGACTGCGGGCCCTGATGCGGGAGCGGCGGCGGCTGGCTCCCAACGAGGAAAACAATTTCCACGTGATGGACACCCGTCAACTTGCCGAGGCCCTGTCCGGTACCATCCGCACCATGACCGCGTTGCTGGGGGCGGTCGCGACGGTCAGCCTGCTGGTGGGGGGGATCGGCATCATGAACATCATGCTGGTGTCGGTGACCGAGCGCACCCGGGAGATCGGCATCCGGTTGGCGATCGGCGCTCGGGAAAGAGAGGTGCTGCTGCAGTTCCTGGTGGAGGCGGTGGCGCTATCAGCCCTGGGCGGTGTGGTCGGGATCGCCCTGGCCTTGGTTTCTTGCGCCGGACTGACGGCGCTGGCAGGCATGCCGTTCCTGTTCAATCCCGGCATCAATGTCCTGGCCTTCTTCGTTTCAGCGAGCGTGGGCGTGGTGTTCGGCTACCTCCCCGCCCGCCGCGCCGCCCGCCTGGACCCCATCGAGGCCCTGCGCCACGAGTGACGCCGACGGGCCGCCATCACAACATGGCAATGGTGATGACCGCCGTGCTATTCACATGGCCGTGGAACGAACGATGGCACGCTACATCGCCGGGGGCGAGCACGCTGCCAGCGATACCGGCCAGGGCGCAACGGCAATTTGATTGAGCCGGTCGCCCCATGCTGGCATGATCCCACCCATGACCCGTGTGATCCAGCGTCACGACCAGTTCTTCCAGCGCCTGCTCGGAAAGCCGGGCACGGCTGGAGCGCTGCTGCGTGAGCGACTGCCGGCCGAAGTGGCCAAGTTGCTGGTCGATGAACCACCCGAACTGATGCCCGGCAGCTTCGTGTCACGGCGCCTGCGTGGCTACCGCACCGACCGCCTGTACCGTTCCCGCACCATAACCGGTCGACAAGTTCTGATTTATACGCTCATCGAGCACAAATCGAACCCGGAGCCCCGCATTAGCCTTCACTTGCTGGGCTACCAGTATCAGGCGCTCGATTATTGGGATCGTACCGAGGGGCGGACTCAGGAGGGCATTCTGCGCCCTCTGCCGGCGCTGATCACGCTGGTGGTCTACAACGGCGCCGCTGAATGGAAAATTCCGCAGACGCTGGCCGAGGTGACCGACGCCGATCCGGCCATGCGGCCCTATCTTCTTGACTTCCGTTACAGCCTGGTCGACTTGGTGCGCATTCCCGATGCCGACCTGTCGCGCGAAAGGAATCTCAGAGTCGGGCTATTGATCCTGAAGCACGGCTCGCTGCGTAGAGCCACACGAAAGCAGCTCTTGAAGCTCGCCCGCGAAGCCATGCGCCTGGGAGAGGATGATCTTGTTACCCTGATCTATTACCTTCTTGGCGACCAGGATGGTCCCAAGTCTGCTCTGGTTCGCGATGTCTTGCATGAAGTTTTGCCTGGAAAGGAGGACCGTGTCATGTCCCTTGCTGCTGAACAATGGAAATCTGAAGGATTTAGTCTTGGCCGGACGCAGGGCAAAGCCGAGGGCAAAGCCGACACGCTCCTACGTCAGCTTCGCCGTCGCTTCAAAAGCCTCCCCATTGAAACGGAGGGGCGCGTCCGGGCTGCAGGTAGTGACCAGTTGGACGAATGGCTCGATCGCTTCGTCGATGCCCAGACCCTGGACGATGTCTTCGGCCCCGACCTCACACACTGACCAGAGTGCCAAAGGCTGTAGGCCGAAGTGTGCTGTGATCGACCAACAGACGCTTGCTGATGCTTTCCTGTGGTTGCGTCTGGCTAGCGAGCAGGATTCGAACCGTGAACGCGGGGCCGACGAGTTAATGCCGGCCACCTTACGCTATAATAAAGTTCGCATTCCTGCCGCCATCCGACAGTGATGTGAACATATTGAAAGATGCTATTGAGTGCTCATAGATGGAACCTGCGCAGTTCAACAAAATCGTCAAAGTCTCGTATCCCGCTCACCTGCCAACGGTTATGCGAAATATCTTAGCGCCCTAACGAATGAACCTGCGCACAGCGAGCCGCAGTAACGTTTTGATCCATAAAGGTCAGTTTCCGCTGTAAGCCACTTCCGCCCGTTCATATAACTTCGGAAGAGTTGATAGGCCTCAAATCGAATTCATCTAAAATTGCAGCTAATAGTTCGAGAAGCGTTTGCTTCCCTCAACCACTTCCAAAGTATAACACGCTCTCCGGCCCGGATTTCCCTGGAAAAAACCAAGGAATTCCGGGCCTTTGCGCGTCGACCTGCCCACTGCCGAGACCTCGTAGAGAGCCCGTTCTCTCCTCTCTGCGCCCTTATTCTCTGAAACCTGCCCACTGCCCGATTTCAGTA
>JADFXL010000324.1 GCA_015233585.1 Alphaproteobacteria bacterium
GAACTATATCGACAACCTGTCGGAGGAAGCGCGCAAGGGGATGCAGGAAAAGGCCGAGCAGGGCATCTGGCCGACCAAATGCCCGCTGGGCTATCGCAACATCGTCGGCCCGGACGGCAAGAAGATCATCGCCGCCGATCCGGCCGTCGCCCCCATCATCACCAAGCTGTTCCAATGGTACGCCACCGGACAATATTCGCTGCAAGAGGTGGCGCTGATGGCGCGCGGCGCCGGCCTGGTCTACCGCAAGAGCCAAGCCAAGGTTCCGGTCAGCAGCATCCACAATATCCTGCACACCCGCCTCTACACCGGCTGGTACGAGTGGAACGGCAAGATGATCCAGGGGCGGCATGAGGCCCTGGTCACGGTTGATCTGTGGGAGCGGGCGCAGGACGTGCTCGCCGGCCGCTTCACCAAGAAGCATCGGCGCGTCACCCACGATTTCGCCTTCTCCGGCCTGATGACCTGCGCTCATTGCGGCTGCTCCGTCGTCGCCGAGATCAAGAAGCAGCGCTACGTCTACTATCACTGCACCGGTTATGCCGGAAAAAGCGAGGGAACGCCCGGAGACTGCCATCGCAAATATGTCCGCGAGGAGGTGTTGGAACAGCAGTTCACCGACCTGCTCGGCTGCCTGCGGTTCGACGACGAGGTGCTGGCCTGGGTGCGGGATGCCTTGCGCGCCAGCCACGCCGACGAACGCCGCGACCATGAAGAGGCCATCGCCCGTCTGCGGGCCGAGCACAAGCGCCTCGGCGACCGGATCAACGCCATGTACATCGACAAGCTGGACGGCAAGATCGGCGGCGACTTCTACGACCAGTTTGCCGGCCAATGGCGGGAGGAGCAAAACCGCTGCCTGCGCGAGATCGCCCGCCACGAATCCGCCGAGCAGTCCTACATGGACGACGGGATCAGGATTCTCGAACTGGCGCAGAACGCCCAGCGACTGTTCGCACGCCAGGAACCGCGCCAGAAAAGGCGCCTGCTGAATTTCGTGCTATCGAACTGCACCTGGGACGACGGAAAGCTCACCCCGACCTTTCGTCAACCTTTTGATTTGTTGGCTGAAACCACCCAGGCCGCCAAAGCAGAAACGGCCACCGGAAGGGTTTCCGGCGGCCATTCTGAGATTTGGCTGGGGCGCCAGGATTCGAACCTGGGAATGGCGGTACCAAAAACCGCTGCCTTACCACTTGGCGACGCCCCAACAGAGGTGGGTGAAAATAGGCATAATCCCCCGCTCCCGCAACCGGAAACGCGCGACGACCCCGTTGAGGAACAACAAGGAGCAAAGCGACAGACCATAACGTTATGCCAAACGGCAACCAGCGCATAAATCCCTCACCACGCAATGCTCGCATTCCGCTTTCCGGGCCTTGCAAACATAGCGGCCGTGCAGAATCAGCCAGTGATGAGCGTGAAGCCGGAAGCGTTCGGGGATGATGGCCTCAAGGGCCCTCTCAACCTCAAGGGGGGTCTTGCCGGGGGCAAGGCCGGTGCGGTTGGCGACTCGGAAGACATGCGTGTCAACAGCGAGGGTCGGCTGTCCGAAGGCTACGTTAAGCACCACATTGGCCGTCTTGCGGCCGACTCCCGGCAGAGCTTCCAACGCGGCCCGGTCGGCGGGAACCGTACCGTCGTGCCGTTCCACCAGATCCCGGCTGAGGGCCAGGATGTTCCGGGCCTTGGTGTTGAACATGCCGATGGTCTTGATGTGGTTCCTGAGTTCTTCCTCCCCCAGCGCCAGCATGGCTTCCGGCGTCTCGGCAACCTGGAACAGAGCTTGCGTAGCCTTATTGACCCCTTTATCGGTGGCTTGCGCCGACAGCACCACCACCACCAGGAGGGTGAAGGGGTTGGTAAAGTCCAGCTCGCTTTTCGGTTCCGGCCGCTCCGCCGCGAGGCGGGTAAAGAACAGATCGACCTGTGTCGGGTTCATTGGCGGGGTTATCCTGTTTGTCGCAAAAGTTCGGGCCGCCCGACTGTCCAAACGACCGGGGCCACTTCCTCACAACCTTGTCCTTTGGTCGCGGTAGGGACGTCGATTGCTCGGTGCCCCCCGCACAGATCCGTACTGGCGGGATTACCGCATACGGCTCCTGCCTCGGGTCATGACGCGAAGCGCTGGTTCGGATAGGGATGATGCACGCGGACCTTGGGAATGTGTCGGGCGACCAGGGTCTTGAAGCGGTCCCAGGTCATGCGGGAGCGCTGACTACGGCGCCGCAAGGCGTGCATCCAGGCTCGGCATACTTCTGCTCGGAACGCTCCCAGTCTTTTCAGGTTTCCCGGCACCGCGTGGTAGTTCAGGTAGCCCTGAACCACGCGGTTGAGCCACGCCCCGGTTTTGGAGATCGGGTCGGGTCGTCTCGGCCTTCCCCGTCATTCCCGCCCCCGGTAAGAGGGCGGGCTCCGACGAGATCTCCCAGTTCCCGTACGAAGGACTTCTCCGCATGCACAGGGTCTTCGACCGCGCGGGATCCATGGACGACTCGCGCATAGCGCCGTCCCCAGTGTTGCCTTCCGCGTAGGATAACGGCGTCGGCATCCCGATAGTTCCGATTTCGCGGCTCAATGGCTGGCCTGCGGCCTCCCCTGTCAACGCTTCGCCGACAGCCTCGCGGGTGCCTGCGCATGACTCGGGGCCAGGGTGGATCGCTGCTCCTTTCCTGTATCGAACTCTCATCGACTATCCTTCGCCAGTTTCACTGGCGCACTATCCATCCGGCCAGGGCCGCCTTTCGCATCCCATCTGACAGGCGGTAGATAGCACTACTGCAAACACCGTAAACGTCCTCTGACGACTGCGGCCGAGAGGCCTTCCACCATCATGCGGCCCTGTGCATTGCCGCTTATGGATTCCTCATTCGCGAGCGGACCGCTTTTCCCCCCTGTGGAGACCGTGGCTCCCTTGGATTCAAAGAACCTGCCATTCCCGCAGGTTACC
>JADFXL010000325.1:0-2430 GCA_015233585.1 Alphaproteobacteria bacterium
GCCGAATCGCTCGCTGGTAATGCCGTAGCGGACGGTCTGGCCGACATAGACCGGTGACTGGGTCCCCTGCCCAGGATAGAACGGCGGCTGCGGTTCGATGGCAAGCCTCACCTTCCCTGGCTCGGTGGGATTGCAGGGCAGCGGCGACTGGGGAAGCGGCGGCGGGTGCGTCCCGGTCCCAGTCTCTCCTCCAGAATGCGGGGGGGGAGGCCGCCCAACCGCTTGATTTTCGGTGGAACTGCCCCCGCGGAATACCGGTGCGGAAGACTCGGCACGCCCCTGAGCGGCCGGCAGGGCGCCCGCCAGCAATAACGTCAACAAAAGACCAAGGCGGTTCGGCGTCTTCATGGTCGCCATCTCCCTGAATGCATCTTGGCGTGGTTCAAGAGTCGATGTCCCTGGCCACCCGAAAGCCGACGTTGAAACCGTGGTGGTCGTGCTGTTCCCTCAAGCGGGACGCACTGCGCGCCTGCTTGACCGACGACGTCCAGGCCCCCCCGCGAATAACCCGTTTGTCGCACTTGGTCTCGTCGGGGACTGAACTGGCAACACGGGGGGTGCCGTTATAGGTGTCGTGATAGCAGTCGGCCACCCATTGGAAGACGTTGCCGGCCATATCGAACAGGTAAAATCCATTGGGCCAGAATTGGTCGACTGGGCTGGTGTATTCGAAACCATCCGAGCAGCCGACGAAATCGGCATCGCCCGTCGAATGACCATCTCCGGCTTTGCGATCGGCCAGATTAGCGTATCTGCAGGCGACCGAAGGCTTTTTGCCCCAATACCAGGGATCCGTAGTGCCCGCGCGGGCCGCGTATTCCCACTCGGCTTCGGGGAGCAAACGGTAGGCTTTACCGCTGATTCCTTGCAACCACTTTACGTAGGCTTGAGCATCATCCCACGACACGCAGGTTACCGGGTCCCTGTCGGTCTGCCGAAAGCCGGGGCGTTTCCAGTCGGCTGCGGCGTCATTAATGAAAGTGCCCTCCGAATTCGTCACGGTACAGCCAGCACGCGGACGGGCACCCTTGGCCGCGATGAAACGTGCATACTCGCCGCGTGTGACCAGGTAACGCCCGACCGCCAGCGGCGCCGAAACCATCACCGTATGGGTGGGACTCTCATCGGAATCGCGCCCCGATTCCGTCGTGGGCGAACCCATGACGAACTGTCCCGCCGGAATCCTGACCAACTCCGGACAGCCATCGGCACAGTCGGGCTCCATATCCTGAGCCGCGGTCGAGACCAGGGCTCGCACCCATGTCGGCCAGGCCGGCAAGTCCGCCGTTGTGGTCACCGCGATTGGGCCCAGTTGCAGCGTAAGCGGCTTGCCCTCCACGGCTTGAATCGACATCAAATACCACAAGAAACCGAGTGCGGCGAGCAGACTAAGGAACCCGGTAAGGATATATACGAGCAGGCCGATCTTTATGTCGTACCAGTGGTCGCGCTTATTTGGCGAAGTATCCGTGAATTTCTGCATAGTCATGGCCACCATCTCTTTATCTGCACGCGATGTCATAATTCAACGATGCCGAGCTTCAAGGTTAAGGTCTCGGGCTACACGGAAGCCGATATTGAAGCCGCGATGTTCGGGATGCTCCCATACGCGCGAACCCGAGCGCGCCTGCCTGACCGGCGAAGTCCAGGCCCCGCCGCGGATAAGACGGGCAGAACAATTAGCTTCGGCGCGGCTCTCGGTCGCGACACCGGATGCGCCGGAATAGTCGGGCCGATAGCAATCAGCGACCCACTGGAACAGGTTCCCGGCCATGTCGTACAGCCGGAACCCGTTAGCCGGAAACTGGGTGACCGGGCTGGTAAAGGCGAAACCATCCTCGCAGGACAAGACATCAGCGCCGCCGATGCCAACCTTTGCCAGAGCAACGCGGTCCGCCAGGTTGGCGTGCTGGCAGGCAACCCCGGGATCAGTGCCCCAGAACCAGGGGGTCGTCGTGCCGCCACGGGCGGCGTATTCCCATTCGGCCTCGGTGAGCAGGCGGTAAGGCTTGCCGGTGGTTTCGGCAAGCCAAGCCGCATAGTCGCGGGCATCCTGCCAGGAGACGCAGGTTACCGGGTGGGTGTCCGTCTGCTCGAAGCCGGGTTTGCTCCAGTCGGTCTCGGGATCTGGGGTAAAAATACCGTTCTTGAGCACGGTACAGCCTGCCGGCCGGGCGCCTTTGGCGGCGATGAAGCGCTGATACTCGCCCCTGGTTACCGGGTAGCGCCCAACCGCCAGCCGCGCCGGCACCGTCACCGTGTGGACCGGGCCTTCATCACTATCGCGCCCAGCTTCGGAGACGGGGGATCCCATCTCGAACCGGCCGTCGGGAACGACAACCAATTCAGGACAATCCGGGCAGTCGTGCAAAATCGAGCCGACCGCCGGTACCTGCGGCTGCGGCGTCGCGGACGACCACCACAACCAGG
>JADFXL010000325.1:2511-2947 GCA_015233585.1 Alphaproteobacteria bacterium
GCCTCTGGTGGCAACGAAGCGGGACTGGGTGGAATGGCCGGCTTGGGTGATAGGGGCGGCGGAGGTGGCGGAGGCGGAGGCGGAGGCGGTGTTGGAGAAAGAGGAGGAGGTGCAAAACTGGGGGCCGGTGATGGCGACGATGGCGCTCCCGCCCCCGTACCGGGCTGCGGGCGACCGCCGCCTACCTTGGTGCGGACGCCGCCACCAACGGACTGATGGGGAATTTCCGGCCAGCTCACCCGCTCGCAGACTCCACCCTCGGCCAGGGTAATCTCTACCGGGGTGCCGAAGTCGATGTGATTGGAGACCTCAGGACCGACCCGAAGCCGAACTCCGCCCGGCACCGGCTCGACTGCCAATGGCGTCAGCATCACGCGGGCGACGGTCCAGCCGTTAGGCCCCAGATGATCATTCCCATAGTCGAAGCGGCGAAGAG
>JADFXL010000326.1 GCA_015233585.1 Alphaproteobacteria bacterium
GCATAAGGATTGGTGCGAACCAGACAGGCAAAGGTCAGCGGGCTGTTGATCGCAGTCTGCACGGTTTGAGTGAGGCGAAGCAGCAAGAAAGAAATGAGCGCGACGGCGATCTGTATGCGGACAGCATTCTCAGATATTCCAAAGAACTTTCGAATCTTCAAGTTCTGTTTCACCCAGCGGAAAAAAGGTCATGCAGAACGGTATTTTGATGCGGCACGGTGTTGACTCCTTTTCATGTTCAGGACGCGTCGCCAAACGCTTGAACATGAGTAGAATCAATGCCGTGCACCTTGTAAGGCATAAACCATGCCGGACAGCCGCGGGCTTGACCCGGCCATCCTCGGCCCTCCGCTTGGCATCTTGTCTGGGGCAAGACGTGGATGGCCGGGACAAGCCCGGCCATGACAATTGGAATTGGAAATCATCCAGGTTTTTAGAAGTCCCCTTATGAGTAAGAAGGGGCATCCTCCGCTGGCATGACTCAGGCCCCGGATCACAAGGCGTCGGTGTTGGTCTCCCCTGTCCGGATACGCACTGCCTTCTGAATTTCAAATACAAAGATCTTGCCGTCCCCGATCTTGCCGGTCTTGGCCGCTTGCTGGATGGTCTCAATGACGCGATCGACCAGATCGTCGTTGACCGCCACCTCCAGCTTGACCTTCGGCAAAAAATTGACGACATATTCAGCGCCGCGATAGATCTCGGTCTGGCCTTTCTGGCGCCCAAAGCCCTTGACTTCGCTCACCGTCAACCCTTGGATGCCGAGCGGTGTCAGGGCCTCGCGTACCTCGTCAAGCTTGAACGGCTTGATTATGGCCATGATAAGCTTCATCGGTTTCTCCTCCATTCGTCAGCGCGGCCGGAAATCACCGCTCCCTCTCAGCCGGACCATGCCGTATCCGACCCCTCGCCTGTGGAGTACTCAAGAACCGTGCCGCTCCATCGTTCGCGGCATCACATCTTGCAATTCGCGGGCATCCCCCAATATTTGATCAACCACCCCCCCAGCGGCTGCGTAAATTATAGGCAGGTTGCCTCCCCCGTTCCCACATATTCCAGCGACTGCCACATGGACCGGACCGCCTGGGTGAGCTTGGCCATGGCACTGGCCTCGATTTGCCGGACCCGTTCGCGGCTGACGCCATAGTGCCGGCCCAGGTCTTCCAGCGTAACCGGAGTCGAGGTCAGGGTTCGCGCCGTGACGATATGGCGTTCCCGATCGTTCAGAATCTCCATGGCCTTGCGCAACAGACGCCGTTTCAGGTTGGTCTCCTCAACCTCGGCATAACGGGCTTCCTGGTTGGGAGCCTCATCGACGAGCAGATCCTGGCGCTCAACCAAGCTATCCTCAGCCACCAGAGCATTCAGCGAGGCGTCCCGGGCCGACAGCCGCTGGTTCATGTCCACAACATCCTTGTCGTTGACGGACAGTTCATTGGCGACATGGCGGACCTGTTCGGGCGACATGTCGCCCTCGCCATAGATCCCCATCTGCGCCTTGATACGCCGCAGACGGAAGAACAGTTTCTTTTGCGCCGCCACGGTCCCGGTTTTCACCAGCGACCATGAGGCCAGAATAAATTCGGTGATCGCGGCCTTGATCCACCACATGGCATAGGTGGCGAGTCGCACCCCACGCTCGGGCTCGAACTTTTTCACGGCGCGCATCAATCCCATATTGCCCTCGGAAATCAGGTCGGCAATGGCCAGACCGTAATTCCGGTAGCCCATGGCGATCTTGGCGACAAGCCGCAGATGACTGGTCACCATCCGGTGCGCCGCGTCGGTATCGCCGTACGCCTGCCAGCGCTGGGCCAGCATGTACTCCTCCTCCGCGTCAAGAATCGGAAACTTTTTGATCTCGCGCATATACGCCGCGATGCCGTTGTCGACGGCAGGAACGGTTATTGCGGAAACGTTCATACCAATTTCCTCCCTTGCGCCTTCCTCGAACGGCCCCTCTGCGAGGCGCCTGCACCCTCTGTCAAATATTTAATTCTTAAAAGCCGCTCGTCAAGGGCCGAAAACCCCTATGGAATGCGGAATCGGCCCGCAGCGAACCGCGTGCGGCTTCACGGGGAACTATGAAAAAAAGGGACATACCGTCACCGGCATGTCCCCTGAATTCCGAATTCTTCCGCTGTTGACAGGTCGCAGAAGAACGCCTCAGCCGACCACCTTCAAATCGGCCGCCGAGGTCTTGCCGTCACGTCCGCGAGCGAGTTCAAACTCAATTTTCTGTCCCTCCGTAAGGGCGGAAAGGCCGGCGCGTTCCACCGCCGATATATGCACGAACACGTCCTTGGTGCCGTCATCCGGCTGAATGAAGCCATAGCCCTTGGTCGAGTTGAACCACTTCACGGTTCCGATAGCCATCTTAAAGTACTCCTGATAGGCAAGAACGCGCAGCCACTGCCGGCGTTGTTCATTGGTCGTTCATTGGTATCCCCGACGGGATTCGAACCCGTGTTGCCGGCTTGAAAAGCCGGAGTCCTAGGCCTCTAGACGACGGGGACATAGGGCCAAGTGAAGATACGTAGCCGCAGATGACGAAGAAATCAACCCTTTCGCCACCTGGGGAAACGTATTTGGAAAAAGTCTGATGCCAGGCAGGAGACTTGTTGCCAAAGACTGGGTTGACAGGGGACCTCTAAAGCACCCCCCTGCCCCGGAGAGACGAAAAATTTCCGCGCCTCACGCTGCCAGATACCATGATGTTACCGGAGTCAAACGGGATACACTGCCTTTATTTTCAGTGATTCGTCGTCTTTTTCACAGTTTTCGCGCCGGTCGCCTTTGGATTGCTGTGCGCAACGGCCGCATTTCTGTTCACAACCTTCGCGTCATGGTGAATCGCTCTCTCATCCCGCCGGACGGCAGCCGCGTTGCCGTGACGTTCGTCACGCCGCAACTGTCTTTGATCGCGGGCTTCTTTGCGAA
>JADFXL010000327.1 GCA_015233585.1 Alphaproteobacteria bacterium
TGATCCCGATCTGGTCGTATGCAATCAGAACATGGCTACCATCCTCGACGTGGAGGGAAAGCCAGCCCAGGCCCACGTCTACCGCGAACGCGCCTTCCGTCGCCAGTGCCTGTTCGTCGAGTCATCGCCTACCGCCGTGCGCACCGTTCTGGTGCTGGCCGCCTCGGGGTTTGGTAACGTGCCGCTGGGGCTGCTGCTGCCGGCCCGGACCAACAACCGCATCAAATGGTTCATCGAATACGCCACACCCGGCCAGGAAGCAGAGCTTCCGCTCTTCGATCTGGTGTTCAACGCCATCGGTGATCCCGACCTCGCGGTGCCCATCAATGACAGCGTGGCCAGGGTTCTGGAGGCTCGGGGGCGTCCTGTACTCAACCCTCCGGCGGCGGTGGCGCGCACCCGGCGCGATCTTACGCCCACCTTGCTGGCCGGTATTCCGGGCGTGGTGGTGCCAGCCGTGATGCGGGCAAACGTTCCTTTGCCGTCGCCGGCCGAGCTTGCCGCAGCCGGCATCGGCTGGCCGTTCCTGGTGCGTCCCATCGGCTCCCACGGCGGTAAAGGGCTGGTGCGAGTGGACGGGCCAGAGGCGGATGTTGTGGCGGCTGCGGAAACAGAGGCGTTCTACATCACCGCGTTCCATGATTTCCGATCCGCCGACGGTTATTGGCGCAAGTATCGGATGATTTATGTGGATCACGAACCGTTTGCCTATCATCTGGCCATTTCTCAGGACTGGCTGGTCCACTATTTTTCCGCCGACATGCTGGCCGAGCCGTGGAAGCGTGACGAGGAATGCCGCTTCCTCGAACAACCTGCCCAGGTGTTGGGAGCGCAAGCCATGGACGCTCTTGCCGCTATCGGCCACAGACTCGACCTTGATTTTGGCGGCGTTGATTTTTCCCTGCTTGCCGACGGCAGCATTCTGGTGTTTGAGGCCAATGCTACCATGCTGGTGCAACTGACCGACCGCGTCGAAGACTTTCCCTATAAGCATATCCATGTGCCGAAGATTTTCAGGGCGTTTGAGGCGATGCTGGAGGAGCGATCCAAGTAAACGGGGGCCGTATTTCTGGGCTATTGTCACTCAGGCCTTCTGGGGCTATCGCCCCGGACCCCATTCGGGGCTATGCTCCAAATCCCCTTTTTGATTGGAAAGAAGGGGGGATTTGGGGGAGCGTGTCCCGCGATTTCTGGATTTTGGAAAGGGACAGCATGGACGATCCAAATGCGCTGCTCAAAACCGCCTTTGGCCATCATCGGGACGGGCGGTTGGCCGAGGCGACGGCGCTGTATCGGCGGATTCTGGAAATCAATCCCCAGCAGCCGCTGGCATTGAGAATGCTGGGCGTGGTCCTGATGGATCGTTCCGATGGCAAGGCCGAGGCGGAATCGCTTTTTCTTCGCCACTTGGCTTTGGATCCCGATAATCCCTTGACCCTGTACAGCCTGGGGCGATTGCACCAGGACAAGGGCAACGACAAGGAAGCCGTCCCGTTGTTTCGCCGGGCGGCTGCGGGCAAGCCGGATCTTGCCCCCATCTTCAATGATCTGGCCGTGTCCCTTCACCGCCTGGGGCAGCGGGACGAGGCCCTGGCGGCGGTGGAACAGTCTTTGGCGGTGGACCCCGGCTTTGGACAGGCCCACGATAACCGGGGGTTGGTGCTTTACGACTGCGGCCGTTATCACGAGGCCGCCCTGGCCCATCAGGCCGCCCTGGCTCATACGCCGTCCGAAGCCGTGGACAAGCGCATATCGATTCTGCACCACATTTCCAAAGCGGCCAGCCAGGCCGCAGAACTGACCACCGCCGAGCAGGCCTGTCGTGCTCTTCTGGAACTGGATGCGGAGCACACGGGGGCTACCGAAACGCTGGCCGATGTTCTGGATCTCCTGCACCGGGAAGACGAGGGACTCGTCTTGTGCAATCGCCTTACCCGCCTTCAGGGATTGGTGAGAAAAGGGGAGGCCGAGCGGCCGGAAGCCATCATCCTGTTGCTGGGGGGGGTTGGTGCGGGTCATATACCCACTCGCTACATGTTTGATCTGGCGCGGTTCACCACCTTGACCCTGTTCATGGTATCGCCGGACGAGCCGGATGCCCCGCTGGGCGGCGTGGCTTTTGAGGCGCTGACCGGGGCCGATGTGGTTTTCAATCTCATGGGTGAGGTTGAAAAGCACGGTGGTCATTTTGGGCCGCTGAAGGAGCTTGCGGCTCGCCTGGGCAAGCCGCTCCTCAACCCTCCCGACCGCGTGGTCCGTACTGGGCGTGACCAGGTCGAGATTTTGTTCGGCTCCATTCCGGGATTGCGGATCCCCAAAGTGCGCCGGATGGAACGGGACGAACCGGCAGATTTTGCGGCGTTCGACGGCCCGGTCCTGATCCGTCCCGGCGGCGCCCATGGCGGCAAGAATCTTTCCCTGGTTGCGACCCCCTCGGACGTGGAGGCATATCTCGCGAAACTGCCTTATGACCACTTTCTGCTGACCGAGTTTTGCGACTTCAAAGGGGATCGGGAATGTTATCGGAAATATCGCTTCATTTTTGTTGATCGGCAACCGTATCCCTATCATCTGGCTATTGGCGGAAATTGGCTGGTGCATTGGTGGCGGGCGGAGATGGGACGCTCCGAGTGGAAGAAACAGGAAGAGGAAGCGTTCTTGACCGACTGGCGCCAGGTGTTCGGCCCCAGGGCTACCGCCGCCGTGGAAGATGTGGCGCGGCGTCTGGATCTGGATTATGGTGGCATGGATTGCAGTATTCTCCCTAATGGCGAGGTATTGTTCTTCGAGGCAAATGCTTGCATGTTGATGCATCTGGACGATGCGGAAGCCGAGTTTCCCTATAAACACCGGGCCGTGCCTCTCATTCGCGATGCCGTGAGCCGCATGGTCAGGGACAGGTGTAGGTCTGTTCCATCAAATTAGAGGAAAG
>JADFXL010000328.1 GCA_015233585.1 Alphaproteobacteria bacterium
GCCCACAACTTGATCCGCAAGGCTCCGGGAAAGGACTCCCTACGCCTCCGCCGCAAGGTCGCAGCCTGGGACGACGACTTCCTTGCAAGCCTTATCGCCGCATGATCCCTTCACCCGATTCCCCTGCAGTCCTGGCTCATTTCGGGTGCGATCCCGGGCGTTGATCGGCGACCGAAGAAAGCGGTTCCGGTCGGTGATATCGCCGAAGTGGCGGCCACCCTGCGGGGGTGGCGGGAGGAAGCGGCGCGGGCGGGCCGGTCGGTCTGCCGCACCGTGGTCGGTTACGAAGCGGGGTACGACGGCTTCTGGATCGCGCGCGAGTTGATAGCGCTTGGGATCGAGGTCCGGGTGATGCAAGCCTCGAGCATTCCGGTCGACCGGCGTCATCGGCGGGCCAAAACCGACCGGATCGATGTGGAACTGCTGGTCCGGACGTTGCTGGCCTGGCTTCGGGGCGAACCCCGGGTGTGCTCGATGGTGGCGATTCCGACGCCCGAGGAAGAGGATGCCCGTCGAGCGGGATCGCCTCGTCGGCGACCGCCTGAGCCTGGAGAGCCGTATGAAAAGCATTTGGCCGCGGTTCGGCATCACGGGGTTCAACGTGCGGCGCAAGGATGCACCAGCCCGCCTCGAAGCCCTGCGCGATCGCCAGGGCCAGCCATTGCCGCCCAACACCCAGAACGAGTTGCGCCGGCTGCTCGCGCGCCATGTTTTGATCGAGAGCCACATCCGGGAGATCGAAGCCGCCCGGGACGCGGCGCTGGCCGGGCAGCCCGACGCCGTCGCCACCCTTGATGACGAAATGAGGAAGATGATCCTGCTGCTGGTCCGCATTCCCGGTATCGCCGCAGAGACCGCGACCATCCTGGTCGTCGAGTGTCTGGCCCGGCACTTTCCCAACGCGCGGGCACTCGGCGGCTATGCCGGCCTGACCGGAACGCCGTTCTCCAGCGGCGGTAGCCAGCGCGATCAAGGGCTCAGCAAGGGCGGCAATCCCAGGTTGCGTAAGTGTCTGGTGCAACTGGCCTGGCGCTGGCAGAGGCTGCTGCCGGACCACGCTCTGAGTCTATGGTTCCGTGAACGCACCGGCGGCGCCGCCAAGGGACGCATCCGCAAGGTGATGATCATCGCCATGGCGCGCAAGCTTCTGATTCTGCTGTGGAAGCTGGCCACGACCGGCGTGATCCCCCAGGGGTTGCGCCTGAAAGATGCCTGAGCACCGGCAGAAGCAGCGAACCCAGCGTTGAAGGACACGAAATCATGCCGCCCGATTCCTGAACCCAACTACCGGACAAACCTGTCGAAAAGGTTCGGCCCAAGGCCGTCCGCTTCCGGGTGGGCAAGCGCCGCGCAGCACCATGGTTGGTCGAAAGACGCCGTCGCTTGAGAATGGACTTGCCCTCCCGGTCCCCATAGCCCGCACGGAAACCGGGCATCCTGGTCAGGCTCCGCGATCGAGCCGCCGCATACGAGGCTGTAGCGCGTCATGGCTCTACTCACCCGATTGGGGACCACCCGCAAGCAATCAATGGTCAAAGGCAAGATCAGATGACCGATGATGTCCAGTTCCCGATGAACCGCGAAAGTCTGCCAGCGTGCTCCCTCCGGTGCGCGCGCCGGCCTGCCCGGCGGCAGGTCGGGACAAAGGGATGGCCGTCTCGATCGAACTAAGGGATGGCACCATAAGTTGAATTAAACCGCCAACAGATTCTCCTTGACACCAAAATCCTCATACGACGTGCTGCCGGCCACCGGTTCCGGCGATAACGACACCGCCATCAAGTTCCTGCGCAAGATCAAGGTGCTGCTGAGCGCCCTCGGCCGGGCGCCGGAGTTCGCGCCGTTCATCACTGAACTGCGCGTCCAGCACAAACGCAAGCGCAACTTCATCGCGCTTCTGAACCAGCAGAGGTGGTAGGGCCGCCCCAGGTCCGCCAGCGGCTCTGAAGTGGATGCGCGTTTGTGGGTTTGCGCCTCGCTGAGGGTCCTGTTGTCCGCTTGCAGAACGCCGTCGGCCGCCGTATCAGTTTCGCCATGTCGGTGATCCCGTTCAGCGAGAAGGACATCGAACGGTCCTTTGATGTGGGCAAAGCTGCGACCGCCTGGCCGGGCGCCGGGCGGGGTGGCGTGCGGTCGATCGCCCTGGCCGATGACGGCTGCCGGATCGTCGGGGAGATGGTGGGGGCGGACGGGGCGGTGATCGTCACCGAGTTGCGCGTAAGCCAGGGCAAGGAGATCCGGCTCAGCGCCCGCTGTTCGTGTTCGGGAGCTTACAACTGCCGCCATGCCGTGACTCTGGCGTTCGAGGCGCTGACGCGCTATGGCGCCGGACGGGCCGACGCAGTGACGCTGGCTGGCGCGGATGCCCGGGCGGAGGAGCATGAACCCGCCCGCCTGCTGGCTGCGGTTGACGAGCCGACGCGCCACTGGTTGCTCGGGATGGCGAAGGCCGTCGCCGGTGCGCGCGAGGGGGGCCTTGAGGAAAACGCTGAGCAGCGGACCGGCGAGCGGGTGCTCTATGTCCTGGAGGCGCTGCCCCGCGCCAACGGCACCGGCCTGTCGGTGTCGCCGCGGGCGGCGCGCTGGTTGAAAGCCGGCCGGTTCGGCGCCGACCGCCGGCTCTCGCTGGAGCTGATCGGCAGCAGCGAGGCCAAATACGTTACCGACGCCGACCGCACCATCGGCCGGCTGCTCAAGGCCGCCGGCTTGGGCGGCTACAACATCATGCTCCCCGATCCGGCCATTGGCGCGCTGGCCATGGAGGCGATGCTGGCCGATGGCCGGGCGTTCTGGGAGTCGCTCACCACGCCGCCGCTGACGCTTGGACCGCCCCGGCCGGTGGCGGTGACATGGACCCTGCGTCCGGACGGGATGCAGGTGCCCCGGCTGGCCGCCGAGGGACTGGTGATCGTCACC
>JADFXL010000329.1 GCA_015233585.1 Alphaproteobacteria bacterium
CAGGCCCCCAGCGAAATATTGTTTTTTCCTCCCGGAAAGGGCAAACTCGCTGCGGAACCAGTGCCGGACAAAGTGAGTCAAAAATGACAAAAAAGTTGTATTCCGCCGAAAGGCGGATGCACCAATTGAATGGAAGCGGCGAACTCCAGAGTTCAGGCCACGATCACACCGAAATTCTTTCAGCCTTGCGATTGCTGAGGGAGGATGTCGCGTCGCTGGCAACGGCTGTCCATCACGCCATCCCTCCCGTAGACGAGCCGGACGCCCCGCCGCCGCGACAAGCCGCTTCGGCTTCGGGTGTTGTTGAGAACTACCCGGCGGTGCATGAGGCCGAAGTGATATTGCTGAAGACCCAGTTGATGGGCTTGGCCCGCAGCATCACGGACACCAAGAAAGAAATCGCCGCCTTGCGGCCCCCCTCCAGTGATAACGACCGCTTGGTCGTGGTCAGCAACGAGCTTGACGCGGTGGTTGTGGCAACCGAGACGGCGACGGATACGATCCTCGACACCGCCGAACAAATCGACGCGCTGGCTTCCCGGCTTCTGTCCATGGGGTCTGATGTCCATTTTCACCAGATCGCCGACGAGATCAAGGAACGCGTCACCAATATCTTTGAAGCCTGCAACTTCCAGGATGTCACCGGCCAGCGTATCACCAAGGTGGTCAACACTCTGAAATACGTCGAGGAGCGCATCGAGGCCATGATCGAAATCTGGGGCCAGGAAAGCTTCAGGAATCTTTCGGCTGCGTCCCACACCCCTGCGGATGACCTGGATGCGAAACTCCTGAATGGGCCTCAGCTCCAGGCGGCCAGCCAGGACGACATCGACGCTCTGTTCGGCTGAGGCCAAACGGGGGACGCCCCGTGAGAGGCTCCAGGCCGTTATTTATTGCGGACTCGCAGAAACGGCTATTCCCTCTCGCCGCACTTTCTGTCGCAATACATCGATGGGCACGAAGTTCCCGCCTGCCTCAAAATGCCAGAAAGTCCAGCCGTTGCAGGCGGGAGCCCCTTGAACGGCAGCGCCGACCTGATGGATTGATCCCCGGTGCTCGGCCGAAATGATGGATCCGTCGGCACGTACCCGCGCGGTCCAGCGTCTTCCCACATCAAACAGAATGGCCCCCGGTCGCAACAGTCCGCGTTCAACAACACTGCCAAAAGGCACACGCGGTTCGGAACGCTTGCTCGGGGTGGCGATCGTGGCGGCATCTTCCGGCTCGCGGATAGCGGCGATGCGTGCCGCGGCGGCAACTATGTAAGTGCGGTCGCGCTCGATACCAATGTAGTGACGCCCCAGCCCCTTGGCGGCGGCTCCAGTGGTGCCGGTGCCGAAAAAGGGATCCAGCACCACATCACCGGGATGGGTGGTGGCCAGTAAAAGACGATAGAGCAGAGCCTCGGGCTTTTGGGTCGGGTGCAGTTTGTGACCGTCCTCGTCTTTCAGACGTTCCCCGCCGGTGCAAAGGGGCAAGTGCCAGTCCGAACGCATTTGCAGGTCATCGTTCATCACCTTCATGGCATCGTAATTGAAGGTGTACTTGGCGTTCTGGTTTTTCGCACACCACAACAGCGTTTCATGAGCGTTGGTAAAGCGGGTGCCCCGGAAATTGGGCATAGGGTTGGTTTTGTTCCAGATGATGTCGTTGAGTACCCAGAACCCTTCGTCCTGCACTGCCGCGCCGACACGAAAGATGTTGTGATAGCTGCCGATCACCCACAGCGCGCCATCGTCCTTCAAGATCCGGCGCGCCGCCTTTAGCCAGGCCCGCGTGAAGCGGTCATAGCTGGCGAAGTCGGTGAAACGATCCCATGCCGCATCAACACCGTCGACGCGGGAGTTGTCCGGGCGCCGCAGATCCCCACCAAGCTGGAGGTTGTACGGCGGGTCGGCAAAAACCAGTGCCACCGATTTCGCGGGCAACCCGTTCATCACATCGACGCAGTCGCCCTCAAGGATGCAATCTGTTTTCATGGGAAGCATCCTGAATCAGCGTCGAGTCGCCGTCAAGATTATTGTAATATTGTAGGTTATGCTCCGATTGAGCTACTACATGAAGTGGGTCTACCGGAGTCGGCACAGGCACGCCGCGACCGGCTCGAACGAGCGCCGATGGTGGGGGGTGACGCCAAGCCGTTCCAGCGCCGCCCCGTGCAGGGCGGTGCCATAGCCCTTGTTGCGCTCCCAGCCGTACCCAGGGAATGCCTGGGCCAGATCCGTCATCAGGCGATCGCGGATGACCTTGGCCACGATCGAGGCGGCGGCAATCGACAGGGATTTGCCGTCGCCGCCGATCACGGTCGTAACCGCGCACGGCAACGACGGAGCCTTGTTGCCATCGACGAGGACATGGTCGACCGGCACGCCCAGCTTGGCAAAGGCGCGCGCCATGGCAAGCAGGGTCGCGCGCAGAATGTTGAGGGTGTCGATCTCAGCCACACTGGCGGCGCCAACACCAATGGCGGCACAAAACCCCAGTTCGGCGAAACAGGCTTCCCGCCGCGCTGGCGACAGGCGTTTTGAATCGTCGAGCCTGCGCGCCAGCTCGGGCGGGAGGCAAGCCAGATCCAGCACCACCGCCGCCGCCACCACCGGCCCCGCCCATGGCCCGCGTCCGGCTTCGTCGATCCCGGCGACCACTCCGCCCACGGCTCGTTCAAAGGTCAGATCGGGCATGGCAAGGATACTCTGCTTGAGGGGATTCCAGGAAACAAAAGATCGGGCGGCCGCCTGAACCCGCCTGGGGCTAATGCCCCAGCCCCCCTTTTTATTAAGGGGACTTCTAGCAGCCTGTCGGACTGGTTTTACGGCAGATGGCCGAGCGTGATAATTCCGGTGGACTCCCTGGAATGGAAGGGGCGCCGCGTCCGTTGGAGCGCCGCCGGACCGGGTTTGCGCCGCCAGGAGGC
>JADFXL010000032.1 GCA_015233585.1 Alphaproteobacteria bacterium
ATCAGCAGAGTCAGGCGTCCGGTCTCCGAAACGACATCCCCCTCGGCACGCAACCTGTCGCAGAGAACAGCAAGTTTGCTGACGATGTCGTCGAGTGTCTCGGCCGGATGCCGCATCAGAACAGTGGTGGCCTCGGCAATGGAGTCACAGCGGCCGGCGCGCGCGTCGTCGCTCAGACCATACTGCGGGCGTTGGAGGGCCACCAGCTTGCGGTAACCACGGGCGACGGGGGTTTCGGGGATTGGCAAGGTCTCTGTGCTCATGATCAGACACTCTGTAATCCATATCAAAGACGGCAGGGGCTAAAGCCCAGCCTCCCGGCACAAGGGCATAGGCATCGCCAAAGGTCAAGTCACTATATGAATTTCAATATGCTGTAACCACGAAACCTGTCATAATCATTTTCTTCAATTATCATTACCTTCCGTTTGAGCCAACCTCCGCACGCCGAAGGTAATCGCCCATCTTCGATCCCGCCAATGTTTAGCTTGCCCGAAGCGGCTGAACGCAGTATTCCGGTTAACAGGAAGCGGAGAGATGATCCCCATGTTCGTCATCGATCGCGAGACCGTGATCGCCGTTCGCAAAGCCTACCTGAGCGGCGGTCGGGACCGCGCCGCCGCCGTGGTCTGCGAGCGGTGGCGAGGCTTGGACCATGCGGCGGCGTTGATGACGGTTGACGAGGTGCTGTGCTGGCGGGTCGATCTGCCGGAAACGGCGGGCTCGGGCAACGGCCACTGGTCGTGAGGACAGCCGGGACTCCGGGAGCATCAATATCGGATTGTCGTCATCGCCCTATGGTCCTAAGAAATAACCGGACGTCGCCAGCCGGGTTCGAAGGTTACGGGCCTCAGATGTTGAAATTTCGTCCATCTCTGGAAGCTTATCGACGACACAGCCCATCACTTCTGTCATCAGGTCCCACGCCTCGGAAAATGGTGATTGGGCACCGATGCGAATAACGTCATCCTGGGACAGCTGAGCAATCAGGTAGGCCATGGTTAAGTACTGGGTTGCGAGGGGGTATTTCTCAAATAGCGGTGCGAGAACATCAGTCGTGACCCGCTTGGTCCTTCTCACCAGTTTGGCAATCCGGTCAGGCGGAAGACTGGCGACCGGCTCACGCAGGGCACGCTCCAGCAAGGCGTGCGCCCGGTCCAGCACAGGAGACGTTTCCGACCCATCCTCGGCGAGCTGTTTTCGCATGACCGTGACGATGGCGGTCAGGGTGGCGGGCAGGACCATCTCCTCGACGATCTGCCGGTCGTTTGGCCGTTTTTCCATGGACGCACCCATCTGGAACGCCCGGCTGGATGTAACGGAACGGCGGTGGAACGTCGAACCAATTCGTACCGCAGGCGCCCTCCGAGTCCACTCTACCGGTTCCTTCCAACCGGGGGCACCGCGGCTACCAAACGCCCCAAGCTGGCGCGGACCACCGGCGCTGGCTCGGCGTGAACAGGGTGTAGAGGGCCTGTGACGCGGCAGAGAAGCTGAATATCCGGAGCCAAATATTCGAACTACTGTAAGCATCGCCACCCACTCGGTTTTTCGAACATCCCAAAGCTGCGCAGTGACCTAAGTCTTTGATGTTGTTTCAGTGCGCAGCCTGCGCAGTGAATTGGGGCAGTGCGCAGGTTTCAGAGAATATGGCCGCAGAGAAGAGAAAACGGGCACTCTCCGTGGTCTTGGCAGTGCGCAGGTCGACGCGCAAAGGCCCGGAATTCCTTGGTTTTTTCCAGGGAAATCCGGGCCGGAGAGCGTGTTATACTTTGGAAGTGGTTGAGGGAAGAGGACAGTTTTCGAACTATTAGCCGCAATTTGAGATGAATTCGATTTGAGGCCTATCAATGATTCCGAAGGTCAGAATGACGGGCGGAGGTGGCTTACAGCAGAAACTGGCCTTCGCAGATCAAAGGGTTGCCGTGGTTCGATGTGCGCAGGTAATCGGCAAAATATTCCGTATCTTCTTCGGCAAGCATCCGGCATATAAACTCTCTCCCAACGCATCCCAGAGATTCTCCACTCTCTAGGTCGAATCAAGAGTTCATATCCTACCCGCCAGCCAGACGCGATTACCAGCGAAACATCCTTCAGAGTCCGGTCTACGGTCAGTGCGTCTGATCCGAGCCAAAGATTTCAGTCAACGGTTTGCCATCGATAAGGCGCTCACTCCATTCATCCAGTTGGTCGCTACTGGAGGCACGGACACGATCCTCAATGTCGGCAGGTAGCGTCTTATCGCGCCGACGAAGCAGACGAAGAAACATGTCGGCCTTGCCGGCGGTCTCGCCCTCTGCCTTGCCCTCGGCTCGCCCCTTCTGCTCTGCCTCGCGCGCCTTCTGCTCGGCGACCAGCGCCTTTTGAAGCTTTTGCAGGATGTACCGTTGCTCTCCGATCCACATCTCGCGCTTTTCGATGTCGTCGAGTTCCTCATCGGTGCAGGCGGCACGGTTGGCCAGTTCAAGGGCCTTGACGATTGCCGGTTCGATCGCCAGGGATTGCGGAATGGCCTTCAGGTCCTTGGCCGTCTTGAGGAAGTAGAACCAGCGGTCGAGAGCCGTTGCCAACTCGGCCTCAGTCTTGGTGAACTTGGGCAGCTCAGCGAACACCAGTTCCAGGTCCTGGTGGCAGATCAGCGGGTTCTCGTCGGCGCGCAGGCGGAAGCGGCTGACGACCCGGCCGAGATCGGGGAACATCTCGAAGTCGGTGATGGTGACCGCGACCACCTCCGTGAGGATGTGATAGGGATCGCCCTTGCCGAGTTGGTTCACATAGGCCTTGCAGGCGTTGTAGAGCACCCGCTTTTCAAAGCCCTCGACGTTCAACACCTGCATTTCGACGATGTAGGAGCGCCCGCGCAGATCCTTGACCCGGACGTCGAGGTAGGTGTCCTTCATGCCCTCGATCTTGGGCGCGAGGTAGGGATCGATGATCGTGACGTGGATGATTGTCTCCTCGCCGCTCAGGTCGAGGATGGCGTTGAGGAAGCTGATCAGGATGTCCCGGCTGGCCTCCGAGCCGAAGATCTTCTTGAAGGCGTAGTCGGTCTTGGGGTTGAGGAAGCGCATGGGCGTGCCGGGGCAAGGGGCGAGTGCGGCGAAGGCTACCACACTGTGGTTAAGGAGTCCCGTATCGGGTCGTCTGGCAGAGAACCAGAACGGCATGCCCAACGAGTGGGGCCTCAGGACAGTTTCTGCTGGGTGGGGTGGGCAATTACTGTCGAGGGTCTGGTCAATCTCCATGGCGGCACGCTCACCCTCAGAGACGCACTTTCTCTGCGGGACTCGCTAATCACCGCCGGCACCTCGTCTCGCCGGTTCGCGACTATCGTCCGCCCAGACGCAGAATCTCAGCGGGAATCCCGTCCAAGGGGACCACTTTTTGTGCGGCGCCGAGCGCGATTGCGACCTTGGGCATGCCGAATACGACGCAGCTGTCCTCGTCCTGGGCCACCGTCGCCGCTCCGGCCTGACGCATCTCCAACAGCCCGCGGGCACCATCGTCACCCATGCCGGTCATTATAATTCCGATGGCGTTGGCGCCGGCCGCATGCGCCGCCGAGCGGAACAGCACATCCACCGAGGGCCGGTGCCGCGCCACCAGCGGTCCCTCCTTGATGGCCACCTCATAGCGGGCGCCGCTACGCTGGAGCAGCAGGTGGAGATTGCCGGGAGCGATCAGGACGTGGCCGCGCAACACCGGGTCCCCGTGGACCGCCTCCTTGACCGAGACCTCGCAGAGAGTATCGAGACGCTTGGCAAAAGCGGCGGTGAAGCCGGCGGGCATATGCTGGACGATGACCATGCCGGGCGCATTCGCGGGCAGCGCCTCCAGCAACGCGCGCAGGGCTTCGGTGCCGCCGGTCGAGGCGCCGACGCACACCACCTTCTCGGTGGTTTGGGCCATCGCCCCGGCATTGGGCGGCGGCAGCATGGCGTCGGCGGTCAGCTTCGGCTCGGGTCCCGTGCGTGCTTTCCGGGTCCTGGACGGCCCGCGCAGCCGGGCGCAGGCCGCTGCCTTGACCGTGTCGCAAATCTGGGTGCGGGTTTCCATCAGGTACTGCTGGGTGCCAACCCGCGGTTTCAGGATGACATCGACCGCGCCGGCTTCGAGCGCCTCCATCAGGGTTTGCGAGCCCTCCTCGGTCAGCGACGAGCACATCACAACCGGAATCGGGTGTTGGGCCATCAGCCGGCGCAGGAAGGTGATGCCGTCCATGCGCGGCATCTCGACATCCAGGGTGATGACATCCGGCACGTCCTTCTGAAGACGGCGCGCCGCCACATAGGGGTCCGAGGCGGTGCCGATCACCTCGATCTCGGGATCCGAGGACAAGATTTCGGCCATGGTCTCCCGCACCGTCGCGGAATCATCGACGATCAGCACACGGATTGTCCTGGCCATGCTGATCTTATCTCCGGATGAACACGGACGGCGCCACCTGCCGCACCGGCAGGTCCATTCCGGCGATCGTATCGGTGTGTCCGAGGAACAGTGAGCCGTGGGGGCGCAGAAGGCCGCACAGGCGCCGCAACACTGCTTCCTGGCGCTCTCGATCGAAATAGATCAGGATGTTGCGACAGAAGATGATGTCCATGCCTTCGTCCAGCGGATACACCTCATCCATCAGGTTGAGACGTCCGAAGCGGACCATCTGGCGAACCGACGGTGCCAGCCGGACAGTGGGCTCATCAGGGTTGCGTGAACGCAGGAAATAACGTTGCCGCCAAGCCGCCGGCACCGGGGCGATCATCTCTTCGGGATAAATGGCGCGCTTGGCCTTGGCCAGGGCATCGGTGCAGATGTCGGTGGCCAGAATCTCGAACCGGTAGCCGCGCTGGCGACGGGCGAAGTCGTCGAGCACCATGGCCAGGGTGTAGGGCTCGGAACCGCTGGAACAGGCGGCGCTCCATACCTTCAGCGGCCGGTCAAGGCCGGGACGGGCCGGGGTTTCCAGCAGCGTCGGCAGTGTGGACCCGGTCAGATGCTCGAAGTGCCGGGGTTCGCGGAAGAAATCGGTCTTGTTGGTGGTGACGGCGTCGATTAGCTCGACGGCCTCCTCCGCCAGCCGGCCGTGGTCGAACAGCCACCGGCAGTACTCGGACAGGCTGGGCAGCCCCAGCGCCCGCACCCGGCGCCGCAAACGTCCTTCCAGCATGGTCTTCTTGACCGGTGGCATGCGGATGCCACAGGTGTCCTGGATGAATTTGGCGAGACGTTGGAAATCGCGCCCCGACAGATACCCCAGATCGGACGGAGGAGTGTCGGTCATGAACGTCATCCCGGCCCCTCCCTCTCTCGCCCTCCCTCCACCAGCGCCACCTCGTCGGAAGTGAACAGCTTGGCCAGATCGAAAATGATGACAAAGGCCGTGCCGCGCCGCCCGATGGCCTTGATGTAATCGGAGCGCCAGCGGGCCCCCACCTCGGGCGGCGGTTCCAGGCTGTGATCGGCGAGCGGCGTCACCTCGAATACCCGGTCGGCCATCAGTCCCATCAGGCGGGTCCGGCCGCCGTCCCCGATTTCAAGAACGATGATGCGGGTCTGTTCGGTCGGCGGAACCGGCGGCAAGCCGAGCTTGATCCGCAGATCGATCACCGGCACCCCCGACCCGCGCACATCGATCATGCCGGTTACGAACGAAGGGGCATAGGGAATCCGGGAGACCGGCTGCATGTCCAGAATCTCGCGGACCCGGGCCACCTCGACCGCGAACAGTTCACGGTCGAGGCCGAGCGTCACGTACTGGGTGGCTTCGCGGACCGTGGTGGCGGCCTCGGACATCGCTCAGTACTCCTTGAAGTCGTGGTCATGCTCGTCGGCCGGACTGCCATGTTCGAGGGCCAGCTTGATCCCGCGACCGCCAGCACCCGGCTTGGCGTCCCGTCCCGAGGCTCTGGCTTGCGACTGGACACCACCATTGCGCTTGGCCTTAGGTGCAATATGCGCGACTGCAGTATGGGACGAACGGGTGGGCGGCGGCAGGGACCGGGTGGCGACAGCGACCTCATTACTGAGATGGAAATAGGAGATTGTCGACTGAAGTTGCTCGGCCTGCGCGGCGAGTTCCTCGGACGTCGCCGACATTTCCTCGGATGCGGCCGAATTCTGCTGGGTCACCGAGTCCAGCTGCTGGATTGCCAAATTCACTTGTTCTGCACCGGTATCCTGCTCACGGCAGGCGGCGCTGATCTCCTTGACCAGTTCCGCCGTGCGCTGGATGTCGGGCACCAGTTTCGCCAGCCGCTGTCCGGCATCCTGGGCCGCCTTGAACGTATTAACGGACAGTTCGCTGATCTCGCTGGCCGCGGTCTGGCTGCGCTCGGCCAGCTTGCGAACCTCGGAGGCCACCACGGCAAAGCCCTTGCCGTGCTCGCCGGCCCGAGCCGCTTCCACCGCAGCGTTGAGGGCGAGCAGATCGGTCTGGCGGGCGATCTCCTGGACGACAGAGATTTTGCCGGCAATGGTCTGCATGGCCGCCACTGCCCGGTCCACCACCTCACCCGAGGTTTGAGCGTCGAGGGCCGACTGGCGAGCGATCTTTTCGGTCTGGCCGGCGTTGTCGGCATTCTGTCTGATGTTGGCGGCCATCTGCTCCATCGAGGCCGAAGCCTCTTCGGCGGCCGCGGCCTGTTCGGTCGAGCCCTCGGACAGTTGCTCGGCGCTGGACGAAAGCTGCTGACTGCCGGCCGCCACCTGTTCGGCGGCGGACACCGCCTCGGAGACCACGGCGCGCAGCTTGTCCAGCATGGTTTCCAGGGCGATGCCGAGGGTGTCCTTGTCGGACAGGCGCTTGGTCTGCACCGTGAGGTTGCCCTTGGCGATCTCTTCGGCCACAGCGGCCGTCGCTTTCAGGTTGGTGGTCATGGTGGTGAGGGCGACCACGAGGTCTTTGATCTCGTCGTTGCTGGTCACCGTGATGGTCTGGTTGAGGTCGCCGATGGCCACCCCGTCCGCCAAAGTCACCGCCTGACGCAGGCCCCGGGTGATCGCGAGCGTCAGCCACGCTGCAGCGCCGATGGCGATCAGCAGGGTCAGCGCAATGGTGATATACAACACCAGACGGATTTGAGCCGTCAGTTCCTCAGCGGCGGCGTCCGCCTTGACCATGTTCCCCCGGGCGACGGCGACGATGTCCTCGACCTGCTTTTCGATCTCCGTAGCCATGGCCCGGCCTTCGCCCGCCGAAAGGTCCGAGGCATGGGCATTGCTGTTCTCTCGCGACAAAGAATCAACCTCGTCGTGAATCTTCTTCCAGCTTGTAAAGCGCTCCTTGAACTCGTCCATCACCTTCTGGTCCGAACCGGTCAGCGCTTGCCCAAGCGCCGCGAGGTCTGGCTTGAGAGCCTCAAGCTGAGCCGTGCTTTGCTTCAGAAGGGCATCGGTTCTGGAATCGTCAGACACCGCGAGGGAGGCGCGTTCATACTGCAAGGCCGCGTCAAGGTGCTCAGCGATACGGGCAGCCAGCAGCGCGACGCGCAACCGCTCCGGAGGCACGCCCTCCGCGGTGCCGTTGGCCCGATCGATCAGCGGCTTCAGGACTTCCAGCACGCCTTGAAAGGCCTTCTCACCCTCGCCCATGCTCTTGTCGACAGCATGGGTCGCGCTGTTTTTCTTGGCGAGCGCACGAACCTGGTCCTGAATGGTGTCAAATTTCTCGAGCATCACTCCCAGCTTTTCCAGGTTCGCCTTGTTGTTTCCGGCGGCGATGCCGTAGTACTTATCTCTTGTCTCGTGCATCCCCTTGCGGTACGTCAGGAGAGTGGCGTCGAATTGGGCGACTTTCGCGTCGTCAGTCTCCAGGATCAGGTTCTTTTCAGCGCGGATCGACCGGTTCAGGGCGATGCGAATATCGTTCGCCAGCGCGATACGGTCGGTGAAGACGCCGGCTAAATCATTGGAGGTCTTGCTGAGCTGGCTGATGCCGCTATTCGCCACCAGGGCCATTCCCCCGGCCAGCAGAATGATCACCGCGAACGAGGCAATCAGTTTCGCTTTTACAGTGAGACGCATGGATTTTCTCCCTGGCTGCCGTTCAGTCGGCGGTAAAGATTCGCCCGATGTCGGGAATGATGATGAAGTCGTCGCCCCGCTTGCCGATGCCCTTGATGTAATCGGCCCGCCAGTTCATGCCGGTCTCCGGGGTATCCGCGATGCTGGCGCCGGCAATCTCAGATACTTCGAAGACCTTGTCGGCCAGCAGGCCGACGATGGTCGGCTCGCCGTCTAGATCGATTTCGACCACGACGATGCGCGAATCCTCGGTTTTGGCGGTTTGCTCCATGCCGAACTTGACGCGCAGGTCAGCCAGCGGCACTACCCGGCCGCGGACGTTGATCAGGCCGGGCACGAAGTCGCGGGCGCCGGGCACTTCGGTGACTGCGATGACATCGAGGATTTCCCGCACGGTATTGGCGTCGAGCGCGAACACCTCGCCCGCAATACCAAGGGTCAGGGCCTCGAACGAGGGCCGGGGGTCGTGAGCAGCGGTCTGGGTCATGGCTCGGCGTCCTTTCCGCGTGTTCAAACGGCCTTGCGGCCAGCATCCGGGTTCTGGCCGCGGGCGACCAAGTGGGCTATGTCGAGGATGAGCGCGACCGTGCCGTCGCCCAGGATGGTCGCGCCCGAGAAGGTCCCGACATCGGCGTGCAGCTTCGACAGCGATTTGATCACGGTCTGATGCCCGCCCAGCAGCTGGTCGACCACCAGCCCGATCCGGCGCTCGCCGGTCGAGACGATCACCACCTTCTGGTAAGGATCGGCCGGCAGCGGCGAGTGGAACGCCTCGCGCAGCCGCAGGAACGGGATCAGGTCGCCGCGGATGTTGAGGAAGTTGCGCCCCTTGTGGCGCTGCTCCGCCTCCTCCGACAACTCGACGCACTCCACCACCGCCAGCAGCGGAATGACGTAGCGGCCATGCCCGACCCGCACCAGCAGGCCGTCGATGATCGCCAGCGTCAGCGGCAGACTGAAGGTAATCGCGGTGCCGGCGCCCGGCGTGCTCGCCACGTCGATGGTGCCGCGCAGGGTCTCGATGGTGCGCTTGACCACGTCCATGCCGACCCCGCGCCCGGAGACGCTGGTGACCGTGCTCGCCGTCGAGAAGCCGGGGGCGAAGATCAGCTGGAACAGCTCGCCGTCGCTGAGCGCGGTGTCCTCGGCGATCCGGCCGTTTTCCACCGCCTTGGCCCGGATGGCGTCACGATCGAGGCCGCGGCCGTCGTCGCGCACGGTGATCAGCACCTGGGCGCCCGAATGGGCCGCCGACAGGTGAATCCGGCCCTCGCGCTCCTTGCCGGCCTGCTGACGGGTTCTGGCGTCCTCCAGCCCATGGTCGAGGCTGTTGCGGATGACATGGATCAGCGGATCGGCCAGTCGCTCGATCACCGTCTTGTCGAGTTCGGTCTCCTCGCCCGCCATGGTCAGCTGCACCGACTTGCCCAGCTCCTGAGCCAGGTCGCGCACCAGCCGGCGGAAGCGGCCGAACAGCGTGCCGATCGGCACCATGCGAATGCCCATGGTGGTGTCGCGCAGGCCGTTGGACAGGCGTTCAATCTCCTCGGCAATCGAGCGCATCGCCGGGTCTTCAAAGGCCATGACCATCTGCCTCAACCGGGCCTGCGCGATCACCAGTTCGCCAACCTGATCCATCAGGCTGTCGAGCCGCTCGGCCGGCACCCGGATCGAGCCCACCGCCGGGGCCACCGTCGCCTTGCCAGCCTCGGCGCGCATATGCTGCTGTTCGGTCAGGGCCGAGCGCAACCGGTCCTCGCTGATCACGCCTTCCCTGACCAGCAGGGTGCCGAGTTTTTCCTGACGCGCGGCGATCGCCTCCGCCACCTCCGGCGAGAGGTCGCCGCGGCGCACCAGAATGTCGCCAAGCCGCGACGGTTGCTCGGGCAGCCGGTCGATCGCCAGCTCCATGCCGTCGATGACGAAGATAAACACCTCTTCGATCGCCGACTTGGGCCGGTTGGTGGTCAGCACGACGTCCCAGGCGACGTAACAGCCGGCGACGTCGATCTCCTCAAGAACCGGAATGCCATCGGTCAGCGCCACGACCTCGCAAGGGCCAAGCTCCCGTAACTCATCGAGCAATCTCAGGGGATTGGTGCCGTTCGCCACCACGTCCCGGGCCAGCCGGAAGCGGATGCGCCAGGTTACCAGCCCCGAGGGTTCGCCGGGGTCGCTCGCTACCGCAACCGGAGTCCGGCCGGCGGCCGCCATGCACAGGGTCACCTCGGCCAGCAGTTTATCGCCCGCGGCCGGATCGACCTCGGCCGGGTGCTCGATCAGAGCCCGGATATGGTCTTTCGAGGCCAGTGCGATGCCGACCAAGGTGGAGGACAGCTTCAGCTTGCCCTTGCGCACCTGATCGAAGGCGTTCTCCAAGTGGTGGGTGAAGTCGGCAACGGCGTCGAAGCCGAACATCGCCCCCGATCCCTTGATCGTGTGCAGGGCGCGGAACGCGGTGTCCAGCAGGTCGCGATCGTCCGGGGCCTGTTCCAGGCCCAGCAGCGCTTCCTCCAGCTGGACCAGCAGGTCGGCGACCTCTTCGAGGTAAACCTGCGCGGCATCGGTGGCGGCGTTCATCCCAGAATCTTCCGGACCACGCCCAGCAATTGGTCCTGCTTGAACGGTTTGACGATCCAGGCCGTAGCCCCGGCGGCTTTGGCCTTGGCCTTTTTGTCGGCGTCATCTTCGGTAGTCAGGAAGACGATCGGCACGCCCCGGCATGATGACAGCGTGCGCACCTCCTGGATCAGCTCCAGGCCGTTCTTGCCCGGCATGTTGAGATCGGTCAGCACCAGATCGATGCCGCCGTTGCGCGCCTTGGCCAAGCCGTCGTTGCCGTCGGTGGCCTCGACCACCTGATAACCTGCCGTCGACAGGGTGAACTTCACCATCTGCCGGATGCTGGCCGAATCATCGACGCTTAGAATGGTTTTCGCCATGGTCAAGTTGCCTCCCTCGTCCAAAATGTGCTTTCGGTGGTCCCGACACAGTCATCCGTGAGAAAGCCACCCCGCCGCAGCGCCGCCAGCAGCATCCCATCGGCCGGCTGGGCCAACGCCAAGTCTCCCCCTGCACGAGCGGCGCTCTGCCGGGCGGCAATCACAAGCTGGATGAACGTGATGTCCACATCCTCAGCGGCCGAGCAGTCGATGGTGAAGCGGTTGCTTTCGGCCAGCGCTGCCAGCAATCGTTCTCGCACGGCATCTGCGGTCCTGACCGTCAGGGAGCCGGTGAACGCGACACGTGCCGGCCCATTGGGCTTGTCCATAGCTACACCTCCCAAATCACTGGCCCGGAAACCGCGAGGAGCCGAATTTTATCCGCACGGACTTAACCATACGGCTTAATGAGGGCATGCTCAGACTCTCTAAGGTCTAGTCGCGAAGCGACAAAAGTCGTAATACGAAGGTCTAAGGTTTAGTATGGTGACTAACGGTCATGCAGCTAATGATGTCGGCCAGAAAATTAACAACATCACTGAATAGCAAACATGGAATTCCCGTCACTCGTTCCCTGGCGCACTTTACGTTGATGGTCAGAGTATTGATGAACCATCATGTGCCCAGTGGCTTGGTAATCACCGCTTCGACGCCACCGAGCCTGACTTCACCGGACCTGACTTCACTGTGATTTTGCCATACCACAAATCCGGAACCCGCATAACCTGTCAAACGCTCTTCCAGCGTGTTTGCCGGGACATCACCACTTAGCCTGCTAGATACCGCACAGTCTGAACAGAATGGGGTAGACTGTTCGATGGACGCTCAAAACGTCCGCCACAGTCGGTCGGCTATCGCCTGCTCCTCATCACCCACGGCATCGGCATAGATTTCGGTGGTGGATAGTCGTGAGTGCCCCAGCCATTTGCGCACGAAGTTGATGGGCACGCCGGATTGCAGAGCAGCAACGGCAAATGCGTGCCGCAACCCCTTGGGGCTGGCCTGCGATCCGGAAATTCCAGCGACTTCCATGCACGCCTTTACCCGACTCCAGGCTGTGGTTCTACACCATTTCCACAGCCGTTCTTGCGCACGGTTGGGATCCTTTCGTGCTGCCGCCACACCATGTACCCGTTCCAGCACTGCGATCAGCTCCTGTGGTATCGGCACTGCCCGGAACACCCCCTGGCGCCGTTTCTTGAGGCACTCAATCATGATGAGGCGCGCGTGAGTGTCAATTCGCCTGGGTGTCAGCGCCAGCACCTCGGACAGCCGGGCGCCCGTGTAGGCCAGCACGCGACACAAGGTGTTCACCTCGTCGGGCATGGACTCCGTTGCAGCCAACCAAGCGGTACGCTCGGCAACAGTTAAATACTTCCGGTTGCCATCACGATCATACAGCAGTGACATATTTGCATTCTCCGCGAGTTATGGGAGACGCTGAGATTAGGTTTGTTGGAAATGTGTTGACCCGGTGAACAGAATACCCCATTCTGTTCAAAGTAGCGAGCAAAACTATATCGGCTGACAACACGCGAAGCCATTACCAGTGATGATGGTGCGGCTGAGTACAGCAGCTGTAGCATCGCAGATATATGAAGACCGCCAGCGATAGATATGATGTATTTGATCGCACTTCGTTCATCACATCATCATTTCGCCGTTTCGTTGTTTCCGAAAAAGGTTGTTTGGGTGTCTGGCCGGGTGCGCGAGCCTTCAACGCTGGACTCGCATTTCCAGCCGATTCGGTAAACTTGGTTCGCGATGCGTGGCTTGAGGCCATGCCGTTTCGAGCGGGCGCATACGGCGCCTGCGGGATATTGGACATGGTGTATCAGAGAACCAACTCGTGCCGGTACAGGCTGGAGCCTCGGTTCACCGCCGCCGGCACGCTTTCTTCCTCAGTCAGGATGCCGGGGTTTTCAGGTTTAGGATCAGCGCGCGCAGCACGGCGCGAGTCGCAAGTAAGGTGAACGTTTATTCTTTCCATGCCTATCGGGTTGACGCAGACACCCACAATGGATTGATGGTCGACTGGTGGGGATTTGGCGGAAACGATGGCGATTTTAAGTGAGACGTCCCCCACATCTGGTATGTGTCTGCGTCAACCCGATAGGCATGATTCTTTCCAAGAGTCTCGGGCAGATCGATGCTCCAAACCGCCAACACCGCAGGACAATCGAAACACCCCGGCGACCGGGTTTCAGCTCCAAGTTCGATGGGGACTGGGGCTCCCACCGGCGGACCCGCAGCGTTCGCTCAGGCCGCCTTGACATTGACCAGGAAGGACTCGACCTCGGACCGCAGGTCCCGGGACTTGTCGGCGACGGTATCGGCGACCGCATTTACCTGCCGGGCCGCAGCACCGGTTTCGGCGGCGGCGCGGGTGACGCCCGAGATGTTGACGTTGACCTCCTGGGTGCCGTTGGCCGCTTCCTGGACGTTGCGGGAGATTTCCTTGGTGGCGGCGCCCTGTTCCTCGACCGCCGAGGCGATGGCCGCGGAAATCTGGTTGATCTCGCCGATGATCCGGCTGATTTCGTTGACCGCCTCCACCGCCTCCTTGGTGGCGCCCTGGATCGCGGTGACCTGCTGGGCGATGTCCTCGGTCGCCTTGCCGGTCTGGTTGGCCAGCGTTTTGACCTCGCTGGCCACCACGGCGAAGCCTTTCCCCGCCTCCCCGGCTCGCGCCGCCTCGATGGTGGCGTTGAGCGCGAGCAGGTTGGTCTGGGAGGCGATATCGTTGATCAGGCGCACCACCTCGCCAATGCGCTGGGCGGCTTCGGCGAGCGTGCCGATCACTGAGCTGGCGCGCGAGGCGCCACTGACCGCATCCTGCGAGACCTTGGTCGACTGGGACACCTGCCGGGCGATCTCCGAGATTGAGGACGCCAGTTCCTCGGCGGCCGAGGCTACGGTCTGGACGTTGGCCGAGGCCTGCTCGGAGGCCGAAGCCACCGTCAGGCTCTGGCTGTTGGTCTGTTCGGCGGTCGAACTGAGGGCCGATGCAGCGGACTGCATCTCGCCGGCCGCGCCCGACAGCGCACTGACCACTGCGCCGACCTTGGACTCGAAGCCGCGAGTCAGCCGGTTCAGGGTTTCCATGCGGGCGAGTTTTGCCTGGTCCTCCGCGCGCTGGGCCTCGGCCAAGCGTTCAGCCTCAATGGCATTCTGCTTGAACACCTCGACGGCCCTGGCCATTTCACCGATCTCATCCTTGTTGACCAGTGCCGGAATCGTCACGGCGAGATCGCCGCTGGCAAGGCGGGTCATGGCGCCGGTCATGCCGCCGATTGGCCGGGCGATGCTGCGGCCGAAGAACAGGGCGGCGGCGATGCCGATCATGATGGCGATCAGCCCGGAAGCGATCGCCATGGTGATGGAGCTGCGAATCTGCTGGTCGGCGAAAGCCGCAGCCGTAGCGCTCCTCTCCCCATAGTACTTAGTCGCCTTGGCATTGGTCTCGGCGTACCGCTTGGCGCCGGCATTGACCGCCCTAACCGCCGCAATGAATTCCGGTGCGGACGCCTCGATCCCTTTGGCCTTCAGACTGTTCATTTGGATGGCTTCGGCCGCGAAGTCGGTAACCGAGTCGACGTAGTCCTTGATAAGTTGCTTTCCTTCCACGGACGAGCCGAGCTGCTGCTCGACCTCGGCCAGTTGCGTCTTGAACAGAGCGAAGGCGTCGTCCCGTCCCTTGACGTAATCGACGTCTCCGGTCGCCTCATATGTCCAGGCCATGACGCGCCCCTGCCGGACGCTCAGCAGCATATCCTTTAATTCGAGAGTAATGGCGGCTGTTTTTTGCGCCTCCGAAAAGGCCGCCACCGCCTGATTGCCTTGCCACATCGCCAGAGCTGAACTGATGGCGATCAGCGCCACCAGCAGCCCGAAACCAATGGCCAAGCGTGCCGTGATCTTCAGGTTGTTCAACATACTTGCGCACCCTCTGTAGAAATGCTCACTGACGAATGACTATTTGCGGGCTCTTCGTGACAAGCGACCGTACGTACACTAACCGATTTTTTGGGAGGGTGGTAATGTTTCTTGCGGGAGTGCATGCGACTCCCGTGGTCTCTCCAAACCTGGGAACTGTTTGCCCAACTCAGCGCCGTGTAAAGGCAGAAGCCCCTGTCGGGGTCCAAGGGGCGAACCCCCTTACCCCCACCCTCAAGCCGCCTTGACATTGACCAGGAAGGATTCGACCTCGGAGCGCAGGTCGCCGGATTTGTGGGCAACGGTATCGGCGACCGAGTTGACCTGCCGGGCCGCGCTGCCGGTTTCGGCTGCCGCCCGGGTAACGCTGGCGATGTTGTCGTTAACCTGCTGGGTGCCGTTGGCAGCCTGCTGCACGTTGCGCGAGATTTCCTGGGTGGCGGCACCCTGTTCCTCGACCGCCGAGGCGATGGCCGCGGAAATCTGGTTGATTTCGCCGATGATCCGGCTGACCTCGTTGACGGCTTCCACGGCCTCCTTGGTGGCGCCCTGGATCGCCGTGACCTGCTGGGCGATGTCTTCGGTGGCCTTGCCGGTCTGGGTGGCCAGCGTTTTGACCTCGCTGGCGACCACAGCAAAGCCCTTCCCCGCCTCCCCGGCTCGCGCCGCCTCAATGGTGGCGTTGAGGGCGAGCAAGTTGGTCTGGGAGGCGATATCGTTGATCAGGCGCACCACCTCGCCGATGCGCTGGGCGGCTTCGGCCAACGTGCCGATCACCGAGCTGGCGCGCGCCGCACCGCTGACCGCAGCCTGCGAGACCTCAGTGGAGTGGGCAACCTGCCGGGCGATTTCGGTGATCGATGAGGCCAGTTCCTCGGCGGCCGAGGCCACGGTCTGGACGTTGGCCGAAGCCTGTTCGGAGGCCGAGGCTACGGCCAGGCTCTGGCGGTCGGTCTGCTCGGCGGTGGAACTGAGGGATGAGGCGGCCGACTGCATCTCGCTGGCCGCCCCCGACAGGGCTTCGACCACTGCGGTGACCTTGACTTCGAAACCGCTGGTCAGCCGGTTCATGGTTTCCATGCGGGTGAGCTTGGATTGGTCCGCCACGCGCTTGGCCTCGGCCAGCCGTTCGCCCTCAATGGCATTTTGCCTGAATACCTCCACCGCGTTCCCAATGGCACCGATCTCGTCAGAGCGGTCCAGGCCGTCGACCTGGATGCTGGTGTCGCCCTGAGCCAGCCGTCGCATCAGCGCAACCAGGTCTTCGATCGGCTTCGACACCCACTGGCGGGCGATCAGGTAGGCGATCAACAGGAACACCAGGGAGGCCACGATGGCGATGGCCAGCGTCAGGTTGTAGGTGGCATTCGCGTTGGCGTTCAATGTATGGGAACTGGTGTCGTTGTCCTTGGCGGTCTGGTCGACCAGCGCCTCGATGTCGGCGCCGAGACTGGCCATACTGGTCTCAAACAGCTTGGTGAGGCGCAAGGCTTCGGCGTCCTGCTTATCGTCGTCGGCGGTTTCGATCGCCTTGATCGTCGGCATCTGGCCGTTGAAGCCGGCGATGATCGTTTCAATCTTGTCCCCCTGTTTCGGAAGGAGCTTCACCGCGTCCTTCGCCTGGTCCTGGAAGAACTGGATAGCCGCGGACCGGGCGGTCTTGGCGGCGTTCACCTCGGAATCGTCGGTTTCCGAAATCTCCTTCAGGATCAACCGGCCCACCTCGGACAGGGCCCGGTTGGTCCGAGCCAGCAGCACCGCCGCCTTCGCCTGATGATCGATGAGGTCCGAATAGCCCGCATCAATGCGGGCCAGATTGGACACGGCGTAGAAGCCGACACCGATGGCCATGGCTGCCATCAGGCCCAGCGTGATCAGGAATTTGACGATAATCGGGAAATTTTTCATCGTGTTGAGCATATCAGGACTCGACATCAACCAACGACGGCCATACGAACCGCCCGTTTCCCCGGATCGTCCGGGAGCCGGTTCTTGATAAGTGATGGGCCATTTCCGCGTAATCAAGATGACAATCTGGCAGGCGTGATTTAACGTGAATAAAATGGCAACTTCTCAATAATCCGTGGCGGATACCGCCGCGCCACGGACCCTGCGATGGGTGCGTTGCGCAGCCGCCGGCACTGCACCGCCAGTCACTCTGGGACAAACATTCCTTTATGCGTTGCCAGATGCGCAGCCATTCGCTACGGTAATGGCGTTACGGTAATGTTCATGTAGGCGATGTTGGCCTACCGATCCTGATCGTTCTTCTCGAACCGGGGTCTGCCATGATCGACCGGCCTTCCTCCATGCGCCAGGCATTTCATGTCGCTCTGGCCTATCTTGCGTTTGGCGCGGTCTGGGTCATCGGAACCGACCAGATATTGTATTTATCCGCGTCGTTCCTGACGCCCGCGCTGGTGACAATCATCGCGTCCACCAAAGGGGTTGTCTTCGTCCTGCTTTCGGGCGCACTGATCAATTTTCTGGTCCGACGGATGCTGGTCCGGCTGGACAACGAGTCGAAGCTGACCCGGAAGTTCGAAGCGCAGTTCCGGCTGATTGCCGAGACGATTACCGAAGTTTTCTGGATGACCGATGTCGGCATCGGCCGGATGCTGTACATTAGTCCGGGCTATGAGCGGGTCTGGCGGCGTTCGTGCGCGGAGCTTTATGAGCGGCCACGCTCGTTCATCGAATCCATTCATCCCGAGGACCGGGAGCGGGTGATCGAGACGCTACGGCGGCAGGAACACGGCCTGACCTATGAGAACGAATACCGGATCGTCTGGCCCGACGGGACGTTGCGCTGGATCTGGGACCGGGGGTTTCCGGTTCGCGACCCGTCCGGCCGGGTGACCTGCTACGTCGGGGTGGCGCAGGACGTCACCGGGCGCGTCCACGCCGAGGAGCGTCACCGGGCGCTGTTCAACCACATGATCGAGGGCGTGGCCTATTGCGAGGCCATCTACGAGGGCGAGGCGTGCGTCGATTTCCGCTACCTCGACGTCAATGTCGCGTTCGGCCGCCTGACCGGACTCAGGAACGCGGTGGACCGGACGGCGAGCACGCTGATTCCCGGGCTGCGCGACACCAATCCCGAGTTATTCGAGATTTATGGCCGGGTGGCCCGGACCGGGCAGCCGGAGCGGTTTGAAACGTACGTGCCGGACCTGGTCATGTGGTTCTCGATCACGGCCTACAGTCCGGAGCAGGGCCGGTTCGTCGCGGTGTTCGACATCATCAACGAGCGCAAACGCTACGAAAGCGACCTCCGCCAGGCCCGCGCCGCCGCCGAAAGCGCGAGCGAGGCCAAGTCCCGCTTTCTCACCACCATGAGCCACGAACTGCGCACGCCGCTCAACGCCGTGCTCGGCTTTGTCGAACTGGTCAAGACCGGGACCTTCGGCGAGGTCGGCGACCCGCGCTATCTGGAACACGCCGACGACGCCCTGGTCAGCGGAAACCACCTGCTGAGCCTGATCAACGATATTCTCGACGTCGCCAAGATCGAGGCCGGCAAGGTCACGCTCGACCTCGTCGCTCTTCCTGTCGCTGCCATCGTCGAGAGCAGCGTCCGTCTGGTAAATCGGAGCATCCGAGCGCACCGCCACACCCTGGTGCTGGACATTCCCGCCGGCATTCCCGACATGCTGGGTGACGAGCGGGCGGTTCAGCAGATTCTGGTCAACCTGCTCTCCAATGCCGCCAAGTTCACCCCCGAGGGCGGCACCCTGCGCGTCAGTGCCGCCGAAGACGGGGACGAGATCGCGATTTCGGTCATCGATACCGGCATCGGCATTCCGCACGACTGGCTGGAGCGGGTGCTCCAGCCGTTCGAGCAGATGGAAACCGACCTCGCCCGCCACTATGACGGCACCGGCCTCGGCCTGTCGATCGTCAAGGGTCTGCTGTCCCTGCAGAGCGGCCGGCTCACCATCAAAAGCGAGGTCGGCACCGGAAGCATCATCACCACGCACCTGCCGCGGGCGAAACCCTGACGCTGGACGCGCGCAAAAAAGGTCCGGCCCTTCCCGTGTGATCGGACGGAAGGGGCCGGAACGGGGGTGATCGGGCCAGCGTTAGAAACCACCGCCCCACGCCGGCAGAGTTGCTGGTGTCAAACCTGTCCGAAAGGCGCCGGGCGGGCCGGCGCGTCTCTTGCTCAGTTCTTGGAGGGAACCGGCACGGCCTACTGTGTAGTGGCTGGCGCATTTCGGGTTGGTTTTGGTAAACTCGGATTACGATTCGGGGCTTGGGGGCCATGCCGTTTCGGGCGGGCGCATACGGCGCCTGCGGGGTTGTTGGACATGGTGTATCAGAACACCTCGTACCGGGCGGCCGGACTCCCCACCTGACGTCAAGCAAAAAATTGCTGGTGCGCGCAGGACTGGAGTAAGGCACTGACGTGCCTGCGAGAGGCTCTGCCTCTCGCGCTCTCCGGGATATTTGAGCAAGGTGAT
>JADFXL010000330.1 GCA_015233585.1 Alphaproteobacteria bacterium
GGGCCAAGGCAGCCGCTTCTGGATCGATATTGCGGTCGCTGCTGCCGACCGGGAAAGAGATTCCGGCCCGGCGGAGGATGCTGGCCTGGTTGACATCGGGGGCGGTGGAACCGTTCTCTGTATCGACGATGCCGCGGCCGGGCTTGAATTGGAGGCAAGGATTATCGAGGGCATTCCCGGCGCCAGGGTCTTGACCTCAAAGACCGCCGAGGATGGCTTGGTGCAGGCGCGGCGGCACCGCCCCACGCTCATTCTGATGGACATCAATCTTCCCGGCATGGACGGTTTCGAGGCTCTGGCCGAACTCCGCCGGCATGAGGAGACCAGGGCGATTCCAGTATTCGCCCTCAGCGCCGCCGCAGCGTCGCAGGACATTGAACGAGGGCTGGCCGCCGGGTTCGAGCGCTATCTGATCAAGCCCTTCAAGGCGCGGGACTTTCAACGTGCCATCGCCGCCAAATTGCGGGCCGCGGCTGACGGCGAGATTCTTGGGGTTCAGGAACTGGACCACCGTCTCGATATCGTCGGAAGCGACGGGATGGCCGGCGCGTTCGCCGGGTTCGCGGCACAGGGGCAACAACAACTTGCGGATTTGGATCAGGCATGGCGGGACGGCCGGCATGGCGATGCGCTGGCCGTCACCCACCGGTTTCGCGGCGGAGCTGCGACCTTCCAGATGACCGCTTTGCAGGCGCGTCTGGCACGGCTGGAAGCGGCGCTCCGCCTGCCAACCATCGACGAGGCCGGAATCGCCGGACTGATTGGTAACCTGAGTGAGGAATGGGAGCGATCGGTTGCCGCCTTCCAACGCTGGTTGGCGTCACGATCCTGATTCGGTCTTGCCGATCAGCCGGTGCCCGACACCATGCACCGTCAGCAGGCGGGCTGGAGCCTTTGGGTCGTCCTTCAGCTTCCGCCGCAGCCTGCCCACCATCACATCAATGGAACGGTCGGTTCCCGACCATTCGTGATCGGAAATCACCGCCGTCAATTCGGCGCGGGTGAGCACCCTGCCAAGGTTGCGGGCCAGGGTCGAGAGAATCTGGAACTCGCCATTGGTAAGGCGAACCGGCTCGCCGTCGGGAGACGCCAGACTTCTGGTGTCCAGGTCAAGTGTCCATCCGTCAAAGACGATTGTCGTGGTCGCGGCGGGCGCTTCCTTTTTCGTTTGCCCCTCACGCCCGGTTCGACGCAGCAGAGAGCGGATGCGGGCAATCAGTTCCGCCAAAGGCGTCGTCTTGACCACATAATCGTCCGCCCCCCATTCCAGGCCGGCGATCCGGTCCATCTGGCCATCGCGGGAGGTCAGCATGATGATGCCGATGTCCGACTGCAAGCGCAGCTCGCGCGCCAGCGTCAGTCCATCAACTTCCGGAAGATTGATATCGAGAAGAACAACGTCGAAGCCGCCCATCGCCAACCGCTGACGCATCTCGGCGGCGTCTCCTGCTTCGGTGACTTGAAACCCTTGTTTGCCGAGGCAGGTGGCCAAAAAGTTACGGCTAGGGATATCGTCGTCAACCAATAGCAACGCAGGCAGCATGGGTATTGAAACGTTTTTCATCCACCCCAGCCAATGCCCTCATTTGCATACTGTTTACAAGAGGGGCCGCCCGTTTTCAAGGGTTCACATAAAATGAGCGTGAAATCCACCGTTGCCATGGCGCGCAGATACCGCGGGTATCAGGAGTTCCGCCGAATCCCGGTCCGGCATGCTCTCCCGAAGCGGCCCCGTCATGCTCCCGTCATGATTTGCGTAAATGATATGTAAACGTGATTTACGTAGATGGTTTACTATTGTTGGTTTGACATATGCGGCGCCGCCTATTACCGTTAACGACAGGTATTCAATAGGTTTGGCACGCATTACGTTAGTGTTGCCTGTCTTGGTTCATTAATAACCCGGCATGTTGGTCGAAGGAGGGAGACATGGGATTCCCAATCAAGAAAGTACTTATCGTCGAGGATAGCGTACTGTTCCGAGATCTTATTCGGTTGGTACTGAATTCTCTTGGCGTTGAGGAAGTCGTTGAGGCCGATGACGGTCATCAGGCGCTGGAGATATTGAAAACATTCGCCGCCGGGATGGTGGTGATGGACTGGATGATGCCCGGCATGGATGGGATCGAATGCACCCAGCGCATCCGCTGGGCCAGCCGCTGCAATCGGGAAGTTCCCATTGTGATGGTCAGTTGCCGCGACGGAACCACGGATATCCAGAAGGCCATCGAATCCGGCGTCAACTCCTATGTCGTCAAGCCGACATCCGCAACGCGGCTGCTTGCCGGGTTCTTGGCGGCAATTCCGGCCCCTGTTACCCACTCCCGTACATTAACGTCGTCACCCGATAGCGTTTCTGGCGCTATGCCAATCAACATAGGCGGGCAGGAGCTTTGTTGAGGGGGTAGAAAATGCAGTTCGCCTGGCCTGGGCAGACAAGGTGACAATCCCAGAAATTTCCGGGTGATGATCTGCCGGTAAATGGGAGACAGGGAATGGCTTTGTGTCAGCGCAAGTGTAAAAATTGCCATAATGTCGTCACTGTTCGCATCGACATAGATGAGGCTGCGGACAGACTATCCGGAAATATAATAAATTTCCGCATGAAGAGCGCGGCAAACATATACAATTTGATAATTACCGAACTTTCAGGGATTGATGATGTTTCCGTTATCCTAAGGGCAGGAAGCGTCGATATCGCAGAGAAATGTTCCAGGGCAGTTTATCATAATGGCGACAATGGCGCTGAGCTGTTTTAGGCATCATGAAAGCAGTGTGCAAAAACCCCTCAGGGATCCCCTCATTTTTTGCTACAGCAACTGACGGCAATATTGTATAATTCGCGCCCGTTATGTGTTGCAGTGGGCGATTATGGACCAGGAAAAAATTCGGATCGGCCGTAAGTTCAAAGA
>JADFXL010000331.1 GCA_015233585.1 Alphaproteobacteria bacterium
TCATAATAATTAACCGGAGGAGGAAAGAACGAGGACCTGAGGCCCTCGTGCTCCCCATTGATTTTATCTTGTCAAGGGGGAGAACGAGGGGCCTCAGGCCTCTCGCATCTTTATTTGGCGCGACGCCCCGAGCGGGTGTAGGCTGCGCGCCCACATGGAAACGAAGCGGTCATTATTGGGGGTCTCCTGAACCATGGGCCTGTCCGAGGTCTGCATCCGGCGGCCAGTCGCCACAATGCTCCTGGCCCTGGGCCTGTTCCTGTCAGGCGCGGTGGCGTTCGTGCTGTTGCCGGTGGCGCCGTTGCCTGCCGTGGATATTCCCACCATTTCGGTTTCGGCGCTCCTGCCGGGAGCCGATCCCACCACCATGGCGGCTACCGTCGCCGCCCCTCTGGAACGGCGCCTGGGGGAAATCGCCGGGGTCACCGAGCTGACCTCCACCAGCACCCAGGGGTCCACGACCATCACGGTACAGTTCGACTTTGACCGCGATGTATCCGGGGCCGCGCGCGACGTACAGGCGGCCATCAGCGCGAGCAGCCCCGACATGCCCGCCGATCTGCCGTCGCCTCCCACCTACCACAAGATCAATCCGGCTGATGCTCCCGTCCTGATTCTGGCCGTGACCTCGGAAAATCTGCTGCCGGCCAAAGTGTTCGATGCCACCGACGCCATTCTGGCCCAGCGCATTTCCCAGGTTGAGGGCGTTTCTCAGGTCAAGGTCAACGGGGCCGAAAAACCGGCGGTGCGGGTACGGATCAATCCCACCGCCCTGGCGGCCAGCGGGATTGGCCTTGAAGACGTGCGCACGGCACTGGCCCAGGCCAACGTCGATCAGCCCAAGGGCGGGTTTGACGGCGCGGCTCAGGCGATGACCATCTCCACCAATGACCAGCTTTTCAAAGCCGACGCTTACCGGCCTTTGGTGGTCCGATCGCAAAACGGCGCCATTGTCCGGCTGTCGGCCATAGCGTCGGTGGTGGATGGCGTCGAGAACAACAAGCTCGCCGGATGGTTCAATAGCGGCAAGGCCGTCCTGCTCATCATCACCAAGCAACCCGGCGCCAACGTCATCGCCACCGTCGACCGCATCAAGGCCCTGCTGCCCCAGCTCCAGCTATGGATGCCGGCTGGCACCAAGGTCTCCATTCTCAGCGACCGCACCGGCAACATCCGCGTTGGGGTGCGCGATGTCGAGCGGACCTTGCTGGCCACCATTGTCCTGGTGGTGCTGGTGGTGCTGGTCTCGCTGGGACGCAAGACCCCGACCGTGGCCGCGAGCGTTACCGTTCCCCTGGCCCTGGCCGGAACCTTTGCCGTGATGTGGCTGCTGGGGTACGCGCTCGATAATATCTCGTTGATGGCTCTGACCATCTCGGTCGGGTTCGTGGTCGACGACGCCATCGTCATGATCGAAAACATCACCCGCCATCTCGAAAGGGGCGAGCCGCCGCTGACGGCGGCCATCAACGGCGCACGCGAAATCACCTTTACGGTGATTTCCATCAGCCTCTCGCTGGTAGCGGTGTTTGTTCCTTTATTATTCATGGGTGGCATCATTGGACGCATGTTCCGGGAGTTCGCGGTTACCCTCACCGTTGCCATCGCCGTTTCAACTCTGGTGTCGCTGACCGTCACGCCGATGATCTACGCCCGTCTGCCCGCGCCCCGGCCGTCGCGGCTGGCCTCCGCGACCGAGGCTATGTTCGCCCGCGTTCAGGCCGTGTACGAGCGGGGTCTGACGTGGGTGATGCGGCATCAGAGAATCATGCTGGGGGTGATGCTGGCCACAATCATCGCCACCGTGTTCCTCTACCGGATCGTGCCCAAAGGGTTTTTCCCCCCCCAGGACACGGGCATGATCATGTCCTCGACGGAAGCGCGAAACGACATTTCCTTCGCCGCCATGGCCGAGTTGCAACAGCGGGCCGCCGCCGTGGTGCTGTCCGACCCGGCGGTTGATACCCTGGCCTCGTTCATCGGTGCGGGCGGAGGCATGTCCACGGGCAACCAGGGAGTCATTTTCGTCAGCCTGAAACCCCTGGAGGAGCGCAAGGTCGGGGTTCAGGAGCTGATAAACCGGTTACGGCCACGGCTCGCCCACATCGGAGGCATCTCGGTGTACATGCAGGCGGGCCAGGACATCCGGGCGGGCGGGCGCATGGGCAAGGCCCAGTATCAGTTCGTGCTGTGGGACGAGTCCCTGGACGAGCTGCTGGAGTGGACGCCCCGGCTGGTCGAGCGAATGCGGCACATACCGGGCCTCGCCGATGTTGCCAGCGACCAGGATTCTCCCGGCCAGCAGGTCTCGGTGGTGATTGACCGCGACACCGCAGCCCGGCTGGGAATCGGGGCGAGGGACATCGACAACTTTCTTCAGGACGCCTTTGCCCAGCGGCAGGTTTCGACCATCTACACCCAGCGCAACCAGTACCACGTCGTGCTGGAACTCGATCCCAGGAATCAAAAGGACGAGACCGCCCTGGAGAAGATCTTCATGCCGACGACGGGTGGCGGGCAGGTCCGGCTGGACTCCCTGGCTCGGTTTGAGCGGACCCTGTCGCCGTTGTCCGTCGCCCACCAGGGCCAGTTCCCGGCGGCGACGATCACTTACAACCTTCTGCCGGGAACGGCGCTGGGACAGGCGATGGAGGCCATTCAGGCCGCAGGCCGGGCCATCGGCCTGCCTGCGACCGTCCATTCCGAAGTTGCCGGCAATGCCAAGGTCTTTGCCGAGTCAATGCGGGACGAGCCGCTCCTCATTGCGGGCGCGCTGGTGGCCATCTATATCATTCTCGGCGTGTTGTACGAAAACACGCTGCATCCGCTGACGATTCTGTCGACCCTGCCCTCGGCCGGGATCGGGGCGCTGCTGGCGCTCCTGATTACGGGCAACGAATTCACCA
>JADFXL010000332.1 GCA_015233585.1 Alphaproteobacteria bacterium
GTTCATCTTCAGTCAGACCGGGGAGATGCTGACGCTTTGTATCGATGGCGCCTTTGCCGGACTCAATCGCGATAAGGGCGAACCGCTGTTCGTCGAGGGCAAGCCTTCGGCATTTACCCGCCAGGTTGTCGCATCTTGCCGGAGCTATCAGGATGGCCATACCCTCACCACGGCCTTCGTCAAGGAACTGAAGCGGCTTGATCTGCTGGTGCCGGTGGAGGCCGCCTTGCAACGCCGTACCGACGAGACCAAGCGCGTGGGTGGTTTCCGCGTTGTCGATCACCAACGCTGGACCAAAGTCGCCGACGATGACATCCTTGCTCTGCGGCGGCGCGGGTGGTTGGAGCCGATTGTTCTTCATCTGGCTTCGCAGGCCAACTGGGACGTGATCCTGACCGCCATGGCCTAGGGTAATTCCATGCTGGATGGGATTACCCTAGTCCTCGTGCCTTTGGCAGCCGGTGCTCCGCACGGGCTTTCCGCGATTCCGTCTTCGCCGGAATCGCTCTAGGGAGCGGAGGGATCTCGGGAGATGCGCGCTGCGTGGAAGATTGGGCTGACGGGTGCCGCTTTGCTTGGCGGGATGCTGGCGCTTACCGGATGGATGGGTGACGCGAACGCCGCCATGCGGCGTGCCAACCATGCGTTTTCGGAAAACCGGTGGGAAGCCCTGCTGGCGTCGGAAGCGCGGATGAGTATCACCGGCCAGGACCCGGTGCAGGAGCGGCGCTCGCTTTTCGATGCCGACAAGCAGGTCTATACCGAGGCGATGCGCCTGACCGGCGGCAATATGCTCTATGAATGGCGCAAGGGTTCGTCCGTTCAGGAAAACGGAACGGTCCAAAGCGAACTGATCAAGCGCTATGGCAGCCTTGCCGAATTGAAGGCCATGGGAGTGACCATCGATGCCCCGGCGGTGCGTGTCATTGAGACGCCCAGCGGCTCGGCGGCAATTGCCCTTGTCAATGGCGCCTCGAATCGCTGTTTCTTTTTCTTCATGTTTGCGACATCGGGAGATTCGGCCAAGGACGCCAACCAGTCGCAAGCCTTGACCGGGGGACGTTGCGTTCCGGCCAATGCGTCGGCGGCCCAGAGCCTTGAACTGGAATTCGGCGACCTGCTGTCGCGGGTCCGCTTCGATGGCGGCGCCTATGCCCGCTCGCAGATGTTCGCCGCCGGTCTGGCTCAGGCGCGCCGCCGGGAAATCGAGGACGAGGCTGCTGCCGCTGCCGATAGCACCCCTCCGACGGTGTCCGTGCCGGCACAAATGACCGTCTCCGAGCCGTCGGTCACCATCGAAGGTACGGCATCCGACGACGTCGAACTGGCGGAAGTCAAGGTCAACGGGCGGTGGGCGGTGGTCGGCCCGGACGGCAAGTTCCGAATCACCCTGCCGGCACCGGCGGGGGTCAGTCGCGTCAACGTCGTCGCCTTGGACCGTGCCGGAAATCGTACCGAGCGGATTGTCACCGTCAGCAACAGTGGTCCCGGACCAGGACTGGCTCCGGTCCAAAAAGTGAAGTTCGGTCACTATTATGCCCTGGTCATCGCCGAACAGAACTACCTCGATTCCAAGCTCAATCTGGACAATACCATCAACGATGGCCGGCTGGTGGCCAATGTGTTGCAACAGCGTTACGGCTTCAATGTCCAATTGTTGTTTGACGCGCGTAAGGGCGAAATTATTGACGCCTTCACCGATCTTGCCCGCAGGCTGGGGCCCGATGATAATCTGCTGATCTATTACGCCGGTCACGGCATCGTCGACGACCAGTCTCCCAAGAAGCCCGGCTACTGGGTGCCGATCGATGGCAACGGGGCCGATTCTGGCAACTGGCTGCCCAACAAGGTGGTCAATCGTGTCCTGCGGGCAATCAATGCCCAAAGCGTCCTGGTGGTGTCGGATAGCTGCTTTTCCGGCAGCCTGACCCAGGAGCGGAGCCTTATCGACAAGCGCGAGTATCTTCACCTCAGGGATGTGATTCGCCTGCGGTCCCGGACGGCGTTCTCGTCCGGAGGCCTGGAGGAAGTGGTGGATGTCTTCGCCGTCGGAGACAAGAACAGCATTTTTGCCCAGCATTTTGCCGCGGTGCTGAATGCCAATCCCGCAGTGATGAGCGGAATTCAGATTGCCAAGCTGGTCCAGCGCCGGGTTCACCAGCAGGTAACCCAGATGCCACAATATGGTGCCGTACTCACCGCCGGGCACGACGAGGGCGCGGATTTCTTTTTCCGCACCATTCCCGCCCCGCCCAAGGGTTAGGATATGGAGCGGAGTTGCCGCGGAGGCGGAAACCCAATTGAACAAACGAGGCGACGCACCCTTTTCTGTGCGTCGCCTCGGCCAATTCCACTTTGTTGGAACCGGAAACAGGAGGACCAGAAATGAGCTTTGTGGTGCGTGCACGGATTGTCTCGGTGGTTGCGGCGGCGGTGATTGCGGGGTGGGCCTGGAGAGCTGGCGCGGCGCCGACCTCTGGCCCCGAGACCAAGAAGGAAGACGCGCAGCCGCAGGCCTTCGTCGATGGCTTCCGCTCAGCGAAGCTGGGCATGACCGAAAGGGATGTCCGCGAGGCGATTCACAAGGATTTCAGCCTTGGCGAGAAGGACGTCACCGCTGGCACCAATGATGTCGATGGCACCCACAGCATGACGGTCAAGGTCAAGGATTTGCTCCCCGACCTTGGGCCTGGCGTGGTCTCCTATATCCTCGGGGCAAAGACGCAGAAGCTGATTCAGGTCAATGTCGTCTGGGGCGTGCCCGAGGTGGCGGTGGCACCGCTAGATACGCTCGTTCCGGCAGCCAACAAGCTGCGAGCCTACTTTGCTCGCCAGGGCGCCTATGGCAAGGGGGCCACTGGCGGCCAGAAGAAAAAGAAACAGCGATTCGAGGCGCCATTGA
>JADFXL010000333.1 GCA_015233585.1 Alphaproteobacteria bacterium
GCAATTCACCTTTGCGCCCTCGCGAAGTGGAGTTGTGCCCCGATAATCCGCCCATCGAGGACTTCAGCAATGGCACAGGCATTTTCCGGTCTGGGCGCCCGCAGCCTCGAATTCGCCCGATGCCGCCACGGGGAGTACATTGATCACCTTACCTATGGTATAAGCCTTTTGCCAATAATGAGGGCACAGGCCATGGGTCAGGAAAACTCATCCGACAGAGGGCAGTTCTATGACTGGTCGAAAGCGATCGAGACCGGGCACCCGGATATTGACGGGCAGCACAAGCGGCTGTTTGACATCATAAATCACCTGAAGACAGCATCGAAGGCACCGAACACGTCCGAGTCGGTGCCGAAGGTCGTTTCAGAACTTAAAGATTATGCCGCGATTCATTTTTCTTTCGAAGAAAAGGTGATGAATTCGTTCCGTTATGATGAGATTCTCCTGCACAAGCAGGAGCATGTCATGTTTATGAAGAAGGTCGGCGAAATCAGTGCCGGCAACATGTCCGACCTGGAATTATGCAACAAGCTGATCGAGTTCATATTTGACTGGCTGATGTGGCACATCACCACGATTGACATGGTGATGGTGACGAAACTGGAGGGGAAGTTCCAGGAAAACTTCGCCCAGGACGCCGCGATGAAGCAGACTCAGGCGGTGGTTGATGGTGCATTCAAGGTCGCCGGTGTGGTGGAAAGGCTTTCCCTTCGGTTGGAGAACGCGGGGGCCGGCGATCAACGCGCCGAATTGCGGGAGCAACTGAGCCGCGCCTCCGAACGTCTGATCAACCTGATCACCCTCGCCGAGATGCGGATCGAGGCCATGGGCTGCCAATCGGCCGAACTGGCCAGACTGAAGACGATCAAGGCCGCCGTCGACATGAGTGCCCACAGTTTGCTCGCCTCCGCGGTTGCGGGCCTGATCGAATATGGGACGGCGATCATTTCCGGCAAGCACGGCCTGCCCTTCGGGATCGGGGCGGCCCTGATGCTCCAGGTCGAGAAGATTGCGGCTTTGCTGCGGGTGGCCGGCGGTTTCGCCGGTATCGGCGGGGAGTTGAAGGACCGCGTCATCTTCGCCACGGATGTCGTCAACCAGGTCGTCGCGCTTGAGGCCAATGTGCTGGCGATGCCCAATTTCGACATGCCCCGGGACGCATCGGGGACCAAACACCGGAAAACCGGGTCGGTGGGCAATTCCTACGACCAGGAATTCATCGTCATGGCGCAGGAAGAGGCGGCAAAAATCGGAAGTCTGCTCGAACACGCGGTGGAATCGGGAGACATTGCCCTTGAAGCGCTGTTCGACGAGAAATACCTGGCGATCCCGGGAAGCAATCCGCCGCAATTCACCACCAAATTTCTGCTCTTGACCGATCGGCTGTTTCCGCCGATTCAGGAAAAGATCGTCAGCGAAAATGAGTTGGTGGTCTTTGCCGCAGCGGTCGATCGCAACGGCTATCTGCCGACCCATAACCGCAAGTATTCGCATCCTCAGGGCGACGATCCCGTTTGGAATGCTGCCAATTGCCGGAATCGCCGCATTTTTGACGACAATACCGGGCTGGCGGCCGCCCGCAACCAAAGCGCAACCCTGCTGCAAACCTACCTTCGCGACATGGGTGGCGGGGATATCACCGTGATGCGCGACGTTTCGGTGCCGATCAAGGTCGAAGGGCGCCACTGGGGCGCCTTCCGCATCGGCTATGCCACTCCGCATGCCAGGGGATAGAAAATTCGTCTAGCCAAACCCCGGCGATATTGCTAATCAATGTCATCCGCAAGATCGGATGGGGGGTATATGATGGTTCAAGACGCAACTGGCGATGTCAGCGTTACCTTGGCCGACCTGCGGCCGGGGCAGAAAGGGCAGGTGATCCGCCTCCCCGACGAGGCGATCGGCACCAATCTTGCCGCTCTCGGACTGGTCAAGGGGGCGGTGGTGGCTTTGGGGCGCAAGGCACCGTTGGGCGATCCGCGCATCTATTCGCTGCTGGGGTATCAACTCAGCCTGCGCGAGGCCGAAGCCCGTCTGGTCGCCATCAAGATTTGCTGAAGGACCCGGCTGTTGACCGACAAGATCATCACCGCCGCATTGGTGGGCAATCCCAATTGCGGCAAGACCACCCTTCTCAACAAGGTTGCCCGCGCCCACGAGGCGGTGGGCAACTATCCCCGGGTGACGGTGGCGCCGCGCGATTACGATATCGTCCATGGCGGGCGGGGGATCCGGCTGGTGGACCTGCCCGGCATCTATTCGATGAGTTCGCAATCGCCCGAGGAACGGGCGGGGCGTGACTTCATTCATTTCAACCGCCCGGACGTCATCGTCAACATCCTCGACGCCGGCAACCTCGACCGTTCGCTGTTCCTCACCACCCAGTTGATCGAGATGGACGTGCCGCGGGTCCACGTCCTCAACATGGCGGACGAGGCGCGGGCCAAGGGAATCAAGGTGGACCTGGCGGCGCTGGCTTCGATGCTGGGCGGCCCGGTGGTCGAAACGGTGGCCACCACCGGCGAGGGCTTGGCCGCGGTGCTCGACCTCGTGGTGGCCTTGGCTAACCACAATACCGAGCATCACGTAACGATCGGCTACGACCACCACCTCGAACAGGCGATCGAGCGGGTGGGAGGCATCGTCGCCGACCTGCACCCTGCCGAGTTGGCACCGCGCCAGTGCCGCTGGCTGGCCATCAAGCTGCTGGAGGGCGACAGCGAACTCCAGGAGCGCGAAGGGGACCACCAGCAGCTGATTGCGCTGGTGCGCGACCTGTGCGCGGACCTGGCACGCGAACACGGCGAGGAGTGCGCGCACAGGATCGCGCATGCCCGCTTCCAGGCCATTGACGACCTGCTGCGCCGGGTCAAGCGCACCGCCGCCACG
>JADFXL010000334.1 GCA_015233585.1 Alphaproteobacteria bacterium
GGCCGCACCGTCAGCGAATAGGATAGCACCGGAGTCCGGCTGTGGGGCGCCGGACGCAGGCGGACGGTCTGGGGCGAGAGAACCACCAGGCGGTCGTAACGGTAGCTGGTGATATGCCGAAGTTTGACCTGGATACCCATTGGTTTGCCCTACCTGCCATTTACCTCGCACGACCCTAACACATAATGCTGGCCTTTCCGAAGAAAAAGCATCATATTTAGGCATGAGCTGTATATGATGAATTTGTATGCATAATGGGCTGCCGCCCATACCCGCTCGGGGCGATAGCCCCAAATGGGGTTCGGGGCGATAACCCCGATAGAGTTGCAGGGGGAGGACAGCAACGTGGTCACGAACAAATTCTTGCCGCCCGGTGCCGGTCTGCTTTCGGGTTATGACAGCGGCGCGTTTTTCTGCGAACTGACCAGCGGGCGCGGTCCCGGTCAGGAAGATGTGGACGCCATCGCCGGGCGCCTGCACCTTCAGGACCTGGCGCATTTGCGGCACCGCTCCGCCCTGGCCGTGAGCGAGTTGTTCGATCTCGGCGTTACCTTCACCGTTTATTCGAACAAGGACGCCATCGACCGCATTCTGCCCTTCGATGTCATCCCCAGGGTGATAACCGCCGCCGAATGGTCCCGGCTGGAGGCGGGGGTGATCCAACGGGTCACCGCCATCAATCTGTTCCTCCACGATGTTTACCATGACCAGCGTATCCTGGCCGACAAGGTGGTGCCGGAAAGTCTGGTCCTGGGTAACGCCAATTACCGGCCCGTGATGCGCTATCGGGATGTCCCGCGCGGGGCCTATGCGCACGTCTGCGGCATAGATCTGGTGCGCGATCAGGCGGGCGAATTCCATGTGCTGGAGGACAACGCCCGCACCCCATCGGGGGTATCCTATGTGGTCGAAAACCGCGCGCTGATGCTGCGCGCCTTCCCCGACCTGATGGCGGATACCCGGATCCGGCCGGTGGACAACTACGGCCTGATGCTGCGTCAGGCCCTGGACGACATCGCGCCGCAAGGCGTTGATGAACCACGAGTCGTGCTGTTGTCGCCCGGTATCTATAACTCGGCCTTTTTCGAACATGTGTTCCTGGCCCGCGAGATGGGGGTGCCTCTGGTGGAGGGGCGCGACCTGCTCATTGATGAGGACCGCGTGTACATGCGGACCACGGCGGGGCGGGCGCCGGTGCACAGCATCTACCGCCGCATCGACGACGCCTTCCTTGATCCCAAGGCTTTCAACCCCGATTCCCTGCTGGGAGTGCCGGGCTTGATGGAGGTGTACCGCAAGGGCAACGTCGCCCTGGCCAACGCTCCCGGCACCGGCGTTGCCGACGACAAGGCGGTCTACTCCTACATGCCACGCATTATCAAATACTACCTTGGCGAGGAAGCCGTCATTCCCAACGTCGAAACCTTCATCTGCCGCGAGCCGGACGGCTTGGCCTATACCCTTGCCAACCTGGAGCATCTGGTGGTCAAGCCGGTGGGCGAATCCGGCGGCTACGGCATGATTATCGGCCCCAAAGCCACCAAAGCCGAGATCGAGGAATTCCGGGTCAAGCTCAAGGCCGATCCCACCAACTATATCAGCCAGCCCGTGGTCGGCCTGTCGGTTTGCCCCACCCTTACCGATACCGGCATCCAGCCCCGCCACGTCGACCTTCGTCCTTATGCCGTCACCGGCGCGAAGACCACGGTCCTGCCCGGCGGGCTGTCGCGGGTGGCGCTGAAGGAGGGATCCCTGGTGGTCAACTCCTCGCAAGGCGGTGGGTCCAAAGATACCTGGGTACTGGAATAGGGAGGCGCGTCGATGTCGGAACTTCTGGCCACCAACGCCGAATGCATCCTGTGGCTGGCACGCTACCTGGAGCGGGTCGAAAATCTGGCTCGTATCCTGGATGTCACCGAAACCTTCGCCCGCGACCGCACGGATCGCAACTGGCTGTCGGTGGTGCAGATCAACGCCGACGAGCGGCGTTTTTTCGAGCATCATGCCAAGGCCGACACCCATACGGTTCCCCACTTCTATATCCTCGATCCGGACAACCCGAGTTCGATCGTGTCGCTGGTGCGCGCCGCGCGCGAGAACGCCCGCGCCCTGAGGTCGCTGGTATCAACCGAAATGTGGCGCCAGCTCAACCATATGAACGGCTGGCTGCTGGGCTTGAGAGAGTCCGACATCGCCCCGGAACATCTTTCCACGCTGTGCCGCGCGATCAAGGAGGGCTGCCAGCTCCAGACCGGGATCACCGAGGGCACCTTCTACCGGGATCAGGCCTATTACTTCTACCTGTTCGCCAAGTACCTGGAGCGCGCCGACCAGACCACCCGTCTGCTCGACATCAAATACCACACGCTGCTGCCCCGGCCCGAGGATGTCGGCTCTCCGCTCGATATCGGCCAGTGGAACGCGCTGCTGCGCGCCGCTGCGGGCTATCAGGCATCCCGCCGGGTTCTGGCGGGGAATTTCACCCCCGCCACGGTCGCCGCCTTCCTGTTGTTCTCGGATTCATTCCCACGCTCGGTCAGTCTGTGCGTACGGCAGATGGAGTCGCTGTTAAGCCAGGTGCGCAGCCGCTATTCGCTGCGGGGCGGCGGGGCGGCGCTGGAGGGGCTGGACGAACTGCGGGTGGCCCTGACCGACCAGACCATCAAGGATGTCATTGCCAACGGCTTGCATGAGTTCATCGACTGGATTCAGCTTCGGCTTATCGCCGTGTCCAACGAAGTGCTGAAGGACTTCTGCAATGTTTCCTGAGTGGCGAAAATCGTAACTGCCCATGTACCCCTGATGTCAGGCGAACGCTTGTTCATGATAATTGACCAAAAGTAGTAAGAACGAGGGCCAATCATGTGAAACATGCCTGCGGCAT
>JADFXL010000335.1 GCA_015233585.1 Alphaproteobacteria bacterium
CAGTCAACCCCCATATTTATCTGCTACCATCTATCCTGCGCGACTCGTGAAATCAATCCCCGTTTTTTTCGCCGCCAATTGTACTCAACAGGAAGATAAAGATGCGAGGGACCAAGGCCCCTCGCGCTCCCCGTTCATAAGACAATAAATAGGGAGCACGAGGGCCTCAGGCCCTCATTCTTTCCTTTTCCTGTTCGCCAATTACCCCAGGGGGTGGGGGCGGCAAATTTCTCCGCCTGTCGAGCGAATCGGTAGGCAATCCTTGCCGCAGGATCGGGGCGTTACCATGGAACCATGACAGATCGCCGGTTTTTCGGCCGATAGAGATGGCATCATTCTTGCGATACCAGATTCCGGGGAATAGCGTCTTTGGCCCGCAAGGCCAGCCTGGGAATAAGCGGAGAGCAGCCATGAGTCTCTGGGGTATTATGGATATCAGCGGGCAGGCGATGCTCGCTCAGTCGACCGGCCTGGGCGCGGTCAGCCAGAACGTGGCCAACGTCAACACCGACGGCTATAAAAGTACGGCTGTAAACTTCTCGACGTTGTTGAGCGAAGTGGAGGGGCCCAATGCCTTTTCCTCGGCAAAGGCGGATCTTACCACCCTGGTCAACCAGAACGGCCCCATCACGACCACCGGCAACAACTTGAATCTGGCCATTGACGGCAATGGCATGTTTATCGTTCAAGGCCCCAGTGCCGATGGCAAAACCCCACAACAGTTGTACACCAGGGTCGGCAATTTTACGCCCATGACGATGACGGTGTCGGGCACGTCCCAGTCGGTCTTGACCGACCCCGGCGGTCAAGCCTTGATGGGCGTGCAAGCCAATGCCAATGGCACCTTCCCGACGGCGGCGGGCGTTCTGGTGCCAATCGTGGCAGCCCCCCCCCAGGCCACCGCCATTCCGACTTCCGCGCTGCTGCCAAAGGCCAGCCTTCAGGTTAGCGGGCTAAATCTGATTCCCCCCCCGTCGGCGGCCGGGTCGCAGATGCTTGCCGTGACGCCGCCCAAACCGGCCACGGCGGTAGCCGGTGACCTGGTGTTTCAGGACGCAAACGGCAATCCGTTCACCGTTACGTTCGCAGGGGGCGAAAATCTCGCCACCATGGCCAGCAGGATCAACCAGGCGGCTGCGGCTCAGACGCCTCCGGCCACGATCACCGCCAGCGTGGCTGGCAACGCGCTGAACCTGACCAACACCGGAGCGGTGGGATATGCCATCGTCTCCACCACCAGCACCCCCGCCACGCTGAAGTCTTTAGGCATTCCATCCACCACCAATACACCGCTCCCCGCGCAACTGGCCAATAGCGTGGTGTTTCGGGACGACAACGGCAATCAGTTCACCGTCCCCGTCAGCGGGAACGAAAGTCCCGCCACCATAGCCAGCGCGATCAATAGTGCCTACTCGGCGGCCCTTACAGCGGCGCAGACGGCGGGTAGCGCGAATCCTCCCACTCCGATCACCGCCAGCGCGGTTGGTAACAGCCTGACCCTGACCAATGCCGGTCCGGCGAAATATACCATCATCGCCGGTTCCAGCAGCCCAGCATCGCTGGCGTTTTTGGGGCTTCAGCCCACCACCGACACCACGATTTCCCCGCCTACGGTACTCGCCCTGAACCCACAAGCTCCAGCCTCGGCGGCGGCGGGCAACCTGGTGTTTCAGGATACGAACGGCAATTCGTTCACCGTCACTTTCAATGGAGGCGAGAATCTCACCACCATAGCCAGCGCGATCACCACGGCGGCGGCCGCTCTCACTCCTCCGGTCGTGATCAACGCCAGCATAGCCGGCAACACGCTGAGCTTGGCCAACACCAGTTCGGTGGGTTATGCCATTGCCGCCGCTCCCGCCAGCACCGCCGCCACGCTGTCGTCCCTGGGCCTTTCGTCCACCTCCAATACGCCGCTCCCCGCGCAACCGGCACTCACCACGGTGCCCAGTCCGCCATCCGGCCAGCCGGTGGCCGCGCCGCAGGTTATCGTCATAACGCCGCCCAATCCCGCCACGGCCGTGGCTGGCACGGTGATGATCAAGGACACGAACGGTAATTCGTTCCCTGTCCCCTTCGCCGGAGGCGAAGCTCTTACCGATATGGCCAATGCGATCAATACGGCGGCGGGGGCTTTGAACCCACCCGCCGCGATCACCGCCAGCGTGGTGGGCAACTCCCTGAATCTCGTCAATGCCGATACGGTGGGTTATGCCTTTGCCGCCGCTCCCGCCAGCACCGCCGCCACGCTGTCGTCCCTGGGCCTTTCGTCCACCTCCGACACGCCCATGCCGGCGCAACTCGCGGGCACGGTGGTGTTTCAGGACTCGAACGGCAAAAGGATGTCCGTTGCCTTCAACGGGAATGAAGATCCCGCCGCCATGGCTCCCGCGATCAACACGGCGGCTGGGGCCCAAAAGCCACCTTTCGCCATCAACGCCATCGCGGTTGGAGGAAGACTGGTTTTGTCCACCCCCAATCCGGCGGGTTATTCCATCGATTCGGTCGATAGCGACCCAGGAATGCTGAATCTTATGGGGGTTCAGCCCACCTCAGGCTATCTGTCGGCGACACCGCCCGCTCCGGCCACGGCGGTTGCCGGAAACCTGGTGCTCCAAGGATCGGACGGCCGTCCGATCACCGTCACCTTCGCAGGGGGCGAAACCCTTGCCGCCATGGCGAGCGCGATCAACACGGCGGCCAGCGCGCTGTATCCTCCCGCCACACTCACGGCCACCCCAGGCACGAACGGCACGTCCCTGCTGCTGTCCAGTTATGGTCAGACGGTTTATAGCGTCGATGCCACGTCCAGTACCCCTGCCACGCTGGCGTCCCTGGGGGTGCCGGCGAACACGAACATACCCGGCCCAACGCAGATTT
>JADFXL010000336.1 GCA_015233585.1 Alphaproteobacteria bacterium
CAAGTACCTCGGAAATTACCTGCGCTGGTACCACCTTATCGTTCTTCACGCCCACCCGACCCCGCGATACTGCCTCGCTGCCGCGATGGGAGGGATGAGTGTCCATACGATTTGCGAATAGAGCCTTGATTTTCTTGCCGGCATCAAATCCGCGCGGTCCGCCGGCTTCGGTCGTTTTGACCGACTGACTGTCGATCACGCCGGCCGTCGGGTTTGCCTCCCGGCCATTCGCTTCTCGTGCCTGCATCACTAGGTAATGGTTGATGGTCGCCCATCTGCCGTCGTCTCGCCACTGGTAGAAATATCCCTGCACCGTGGTGAATGGCGGGAAATCCTTGGGCAGCATCCGCCACTGGAAACCGGTCTGGGCAATGTAGAATATTCCGTTCATTATCGCCCGCAAATCCGTCGTGCGCGGCCGGCCACGGCGAGACTTCGCCGGCAGAAATGGCGCGATGGTTGCCCATTCATCGTCCGTCATATCGCTTGCATACCGCAGCCCGTCTCGCCGATACTTCGGGCGAGTGATTTCAGTCCACACCATCTTGTCGCTCCGTCTTGTGTTGCAACCAGACATAACCACGAGTTACTGAAATCACTAAACTTAATTTCCGGTCAGCCTTTTGCGCTGGATCGGTCCCCGGAGTCGATTCACGACGGCGCACGCCAGGGCCACCGCCGTTTTCCGCGATGAACTGAAGCATCACGGGTGGGTCGGCATCCCGAACCGGAGAAAAGCGAAGACCGACCCCATGATGCCGAACACGCCAACCAGCAATTGCCACAGCGTCGGCATTTGAGAGACTCGACCTTTCATTTCGGCAATATCTTCCCTTAGACCAACGATATCGCGCCGCTGCTCCTTCTGTTCAGTCCTGATTTCGGCAATGTCTTCCCTTAGACCAACGATATCGCGCCGCTGCTCTTTCTGTTCAGTCCTGATTTCGGCAATGTCTTCCCTTAGACCAACGATATCGCGCCGCTGCTCTTTCTGTTCAGTCTGAATCTCATGTAGCACCGGCTCCAGCCGCCGGAGAATGTCCAGAGCCTCTTCGTCGGCACGTTGCGGCTGTCTGGGCATGGGTGCTCTCATTCCGGCGGCTCCTTCTCTGTATCGGTCAACTCTACACCATTTGGGGTGAAACGGACACCGGCGGATTCAAGGGCGCGGCGGAGCTTTTCTAACGTGGTAGCATATCCCCCAGATTTTCCAGTCTCAAATCTGGTGATGGTCATTGCCGATATGCCGGAGCGTTCGGCCAGTTCCCTAACTCCTATCTGGAGAGCGGCGCGAGCCATGCGACATTGAGAAGGTGTTATCACAACTATCAACCTTGTTGACACAAAAGACGGCTTTGGCTAACCTGTCATCATAGTACTCAACTCCGTCGTTTTTAGCAACAGGAGCAACCACTATGCCCACCGACACCCCGACCGCACAGATAATCGACCTGGAGGATAAATTCTACGACCTCAGGGGGATTGCCAATATTTTGGGGGCGTCCAGCCGGATAACGGATGACATTCCGATTGGCGAGGACGCCTTTTTCTTGCTCGCACGCACGCTTGATGGCATCGCCAACGACATCGAGAGTTATCAAGCGGTAGTGCTTTCCCAGCATGCGGCGCGAGACAAATCATGAACCGCCGCTCGTTCATCGCATTCGCCGCCGGGGCCAGCGTCGCGGTCGCCGCGCCGGTGGCGGCTATATTCACCTTCAAACGTGCGCTTCATATCGTCCTGACGGCGGAGTTGGTTCGTATTGGCTTGTCGGCTAAAACCGCCTCGTTACACGCCACCAACTTCACCGACATAGGCGAGGCCGTTACCTGATATGGTAACGGCGACCCCGCGCTGGGCCGTATGCCGGGCAAACTCTTCAATGCCGGAACCACTGTCTTTGCCGTTCGCTTCCTGCGCGATGGCAGTGAAATCCAGTCCGATGTTGAACGATTGGGTGACGTATTGGCGTCACCGTTCTTCTCTGGCAACAAATAATTTAGGTCTGTTCTTTTCATAAACCTCAATGAGATTGTGGAGTATGCGCGCGAAAAACTGGGTGTGAAGGAGTAATTGTAGGGATACGTTGGATATTATGCCCCCGTTTTTATCAGAAAATACACAAAATTACCTACCCACCAGACGCGGTTAGACCCGCGAATGCTATCTTTTCGCCCGAAGAATGCCTATGCGCACCATCGACTATGCCGCAATGTCCGACCCCGACCGGAACCCCCAGTTCCGCCGGGGTTGGATCGAACTGCCGGAACGAACCCGGCCAGCGGTGGCCACCCCTTCAACCCGGACTGACCTTGCCGTGACAATCGCCAACGACTGGCACCGCTCCCACGGCAATGAGAAAAGGAATTACTCATGCTAAACTTCAACCACAACCGACCGGGCCGAATCGATTTCGCCACCATCAACCGCGCTGCGCTAGCGACCTTGCCGATTGGTACGCGCCGCTGGGGCCGTCCAGGTGCTGCATCTGCCTCCCGACCGTCTGGGCAGTTGGGCTCTTGACTCCCGATCCCGGCGAGGCGATGCTGTGGGCATGAGCATCGCAACATTCGACAAGCTGATTTATCTGGAAACGCTGAAAGCATCGGGCATTCCCGACGACCAAGCCCGAGCCCATGCTCACGCATTGGATGAGGCGCTGCGGGATGCGGTAGCAACCAAGGCCGATATTTTTGCAATCCGCTCCGACATGGAGCTTCTGAAGCGTGACCTGACCATCCGCCTTGGAACGATGCTGGCTGCTTCCGTGGCGATCGTCGCGACGGTAGTTAAGCTGTTGAGCCACTGACGCGTTCATCGCCCCGTCTCCCCGAACAACCCATCCAACTACGCCCTGGCCTCGGCAACGAACTGCTT
>JADFXL010000337.1 GCA_015233585.1 Alphaproteobacteria bacterium
TATACCACCTGGGGATGGTCCCGGTGAAACGCTCGATGCTGGCGGAATTGATGGCGCAGGCTCATCGCGGCTTGTGCCGCACGATGGACAATTACCCATGTGTTCTATTGACGCCGTTGCGTTCACCGCTGAAAATTGAACCCACGGAGCGGTTGCCGTCCGGCCACCGTGAAGCTGAAACCCGGGAGGTCAGGTCATGAGTGATGATAGCGATGACGGCGGTTTTGATAGCGTTACCGAAGTGACCAGTGAGGGTTGGGGCAGCCGGATTTTTGGTTCCATTGCCGGGGTCGTCTTTGGTCTGGTGCTGTTTATAGTGGCCTTTCCGCTGCTGATCTGGAACGAAAGCCGCGCCGTCGATACCGCTACGGCCCTGGCCGAGGGCCGGGCTGCGGTGGTGTCGGTGAAAGCCGACAGTATCGCCGCCGCCAACGAGGGCCATCTGGTCTATGTCCACGGGCATCTGAGCGCTGGCGAGACCCTGGTCCCAAAGACGGTGATGTCCGAACCGGCCCTCAAGCTGCGCCGCGAGGTTGAAGTTTACCAGTGGGAGGAGACCAAGAAATCGGTCACCGAAAAGGAATTGGGCGGCAGCACGACGACCAGAACCACCTACTCCTACAAAAAGGAATGGTCGGGCCATCTCCACGACTCCAATGCCTTCCATGTGCATGAAAAACACCACAATCCGACCTCGATGCCGCTGGAAAACAGTACGTCCGTGGTCGAAGGCGCCAAGCTTGGTGCCTTCCGGTTGACCAACCCGGTGCTCAACCTGCTGAACGGCTATCATTCCGTCCCGGAACAGGCCCAGGCGGCCCTGGTCCGGCGCGATGTGCACAAGTCAACCACCGTCCAGGGCGAGTGGGCCTATGCCGGCAATCCCGTCCAGCCCGAGGTTGGCGATTTCCGGGTCAAATACAGCTACGTGCCCTTGACCGAAGCCAGTGTCATCGGCCGCCAAAGCGATGGCGCAATCGAAACCTATACCACCCGCAACGGACACGAACTGGTGATGGGCGAGATGGGCCTTGTCAGTCCCGACAGCATGTTCAAGGCCGAGGAGCAGGGAAACGCGATCCTCACCTGGGCGCTTCGCGTCGGCGGCTGGATTGCCATGCTCATTGGCATGATGCTGATTGTGCGGCCACTGTCGGTGCTGGCTGATGTCATTCCGTTCCTTGGGGACGTGCTTTCGGCGGGCGTTTTTCTGGTGGCGTTCCCGGTGTCGCTGTGTCTGACATTGGTGACCGTCAGTATCGCCTGGATTATGGTTCGTCCCATGATCGGCATCCCTCTGCTGGTGGTGGGCGTGGCCTTGCTGGCCCTGCCGGTGCTGCGGCGTCGTCGCAGGGCGGCGGAGGCCAAATAGGGCCACCCTCTGCCCAGCCCCTAACCGGGTGGGGGCGCCGTATTTGGCCAAAGACATATTTGGCCATATGGCGTCCCATGGGGCTATGCCGCGCTCCCTCTTTTTCATACAATGAGGAACCGGGGCAGGGCTGGAGCGCATGAACAAAGTCATTCAAGGCACCATGACCTATGAACGGGCCAGGGAACTGGCTCTGGACGAGGATCCGGAGGTTCGTTGCGAACTGGCCAGTCGCGGAAGATCCGAACCCCGCCGTCCGTCGTATGGTTGCCGCCAACATGGCGACGCCGGCCAAGGCCCATGTCGTTCTGGTTGGCGACGCCGACGACGAGGTGCGGGCTGGCCTGGTCGGGCAGATTGCCCGGCTGGCCCCCGGTCTGAGCGCTTATGAAAAGGACCGGGTGAAGCGCATCACCTATCAGGTGCTGGAGCGGCTGGCCCGGGATCAGGTGGTCCGGGTGCGCCAGATCCTGGCCGAGGCGCTCAAGGATGTGGCACAGGCTCCGCCCGAGCTTATCCGCCGTCTGGCCCAGGATGTTGAAACCGTCGTCTGCTCGCCGGTACTGGAATACTCGCCGGTATTGACCGACGAGGATTTGCTTGAAATCATCGCCAGCACCACCGTCAGCCAGGGCGCGCTTGCGGCCATATCCCGGCGCGCCAATGTGGGCGAGCCGGTTGCCGACGCCATCGCCGATACCGACAGCGAGGAGGCGATCGCCGCCCTGCTGGCCAATCCCAGCGCCCAGATTCGCGAGGATACGCTGGACCGTCTGGTGGAGCGGGCACCTGCCTTTGGTTCCTGGCATATGCCTCTGGTCTACCGCCCCCGGCTGCATAGTTGCGCCGTGACCCGGCTGGCCTGTTTCGTGGCTGACAACCTGCTTCAGGCGCTGACCCATCGCCAGGATCTGGACCCGGCCACCGCCCTGGAACTTACCCGAGTCGTCCACAGCCGCATCGAGGCGGAAGGCACCCGCTCTGCTCCCGCTCCCTTGCCGGGAACCGAGCCTCACGCCATACCGGCAACGCCGTGGGAGGAGGCGGACGCGGCCTCGGACAATTCCTGGCGCCGCGATCTGATCGAGGCCTATAACCGGGCCAAGGTGTTGCGGGAGGCTGGCCGTCTGACCGAAGCGGATCTGGTAAAAGCCACCACGACCGACGATGAGCTGTTCCTCGCCGCCGGGCTTGCCGTTCTTGCCGGTGTCGCGCCGGCGATGGTGCTGGCGGTCATCGATTCGCGCAGTGCCAAGGCGGTGATGGCGCTGTCATGGAAAGCCGGACTGAGCGCCGCCTTTGGCGCCAGGCTTCAGGTTGCGCTGGCGCGGATCCCGCCCGCCGCCGTGCTGCGGCCGACCGAAGAGGGTGGATATCCTATGTCCGAATCGGAAATGGAATGGCAGGTCGAGCTGTTTGAATAGCCCAGCGACCATCTTGTACATCCACGATCAGTCTTTCCCAGCCTCCAGAAAAACAGAAAATATCCATGAA
>JADFXL010000338.1 GCA_015233585.1 Alphaproteobacteria bacterium
ACCTGCTGGCGATGCAGCAGGTCACCGCAGAAATGCGGGAAAAGCGCTCCTGGGCGCTCAGCGTGGCGGATCGCGTGGGAACCCTGCCGGCAGGGGCTGACATTCTGCTGGTCGGAAGAAACTACGAGATCATGACGGTTATTCTGAAATATGATCTTTGGCGTTTGCATCCGAACCAACCGCCAATCAATATCGTCGTGCCGCCGTCCAAAGACGGCCCGGAATTTGACCGGTTCCTTCGTGAAGCCCTGTACAATCCCCGAATCAGCCACGTTGCGCTGTTATGGGACTCCCACCATCACCTGGAGGATCTGTTGCACCTTGATTCCAAGGGTCGGGATCGCCTGCTGGAAAAACGCCACGGGAATTGGCAGGATCGGGTAGAGACAGCCGGCTCTCAAGACGAACAGGGATAGTTCCGCCAAACGACCCTGAGGTTACCGCCGCCCCATGAGAATTAAGCCGAACGTCCGCTTCGAATTATCCTAGAAACAGCAGTTGGACGTTCTCGGCCTGCCGACTATCAGTTCAGCCGTCATGCCCGTGCTCGTCACGGGCATCCACGCGGCGACGGCTGAACCGAAGGTGGTCATACGGTCAAGCCAGCGGTTCACTACCGCGTGGATGGCCGGGACACGCCCGGCCATGACGTGCAGGGGGACCTTGACCGGACTCGATGGCCAACTGCCGTTTCTAGGATCATGACCGTCCTGACCGATATGCTCTGCATGCGCAAGTGCTTCTGCTGCCGATTTAACGGGGGCTGTCGATCGGGCAGCCCCCGCTTCACCAAATCACTTCCAGCCGGCTTCGTTCTCGCAGGCCTTCATTTCAGCAGGATGGGACTTTTCCCAGTTGCTGATCGACTTGGTCTCATTGGAATCCATCTTGTTATTCATACATGTGCAATATTTTGTAACGACTTCCGGCGCCACGTTCGCACCAGCATTGTCCTGCATGCACTTGGCGATCCACTTCATATCGTCACCATCCGCCCGCACCGGGCCATTTGCGACAACGGCGATGGCGAATACAACGGCGATTCCCAACCACTTCATGGCAATCCTCCTCCATACAGACCTTTATGAACGGGGCGGGCCATCCAACCCTGTCCGCATGCAGCATAGCCCAACGCCCATATGGCCGAAAGGCAGATTGCCAAACTTTCGCCGTAAATCCAGGTCAGCCGCTTCGGGGCCTATGCGCCAAGCCCCTCACCCAACCCCTCTCGCAAGAGGAGAAGGATTTGCATTGTGCAGCGCAGAAATGGCCGGGGATCAACTCTCTGCTTCGATATCTTGGAACGATCGCGGCAATTCGCCGAACGCCGCCCACGCCGCGGCAACTTCCGCTACGGCGGCATCGTCATCGTCCGTGGTCGCCCAGGGTTCCGGCGACGTGAAAGCGTTGCGGGTGGACAAGACCGCTTCAACGGGCGCGGGGGCAGTGGACATGGCGAGCCTCGGATGCAAGGTGTGCTGCCAACACGGCAGCGGCGCCACCATATCTTGTTATGGGGGGCATGGTAAACCGGAACAAAAAACGAAAACAACCGTTACAGCGAGGGGTAGTCGGTGTAGCCGCCAGGACCCGATCCAAAGAATGTTTCCGGTTTCGGCGCGTTCAGCGGAGCGTCAATCGCCAGCCGTCGGGGCAGGTCGGGATTGGCGATGAACAGCTTGCCGAACGCCACCGCGTCGGCGTGGCCCGATTGCAGTTCGGCCTCGGCGGTCGCTTTGGTGAAGCCCTCATTGGCGATGAAGGGGCCGGCGAAAGCCGCCTTCAATTGCGGGCTCAGGCGGTTGTCACCCAGCGACTCGCGGGTGAAGATGAACGCTATTTTTCGCTTTCCCATCTCGCGGGCGACATGGCCGAAGGTTGCCGCCGGATCGGAATCGCCCATGTCGTGGGAATCGCCGCGCGGCGCCAGGTGCAGGCCGACACGGTCGGCACCCCAGACGGCGATGGCGGCGTCCACCACCTCCAGCATCAGCCGGGCGCGATTCTCGACCGAGCCGCCGTACTGGTCGGTGCGGCGGTTGGAACGGTCCTGAAGAAACTGGTCGAGCAGATAGCCGTTGGCGCCATGGACCTCGACCCCGTCGAAGCCGGCCCGCTGGGCGTTTTCCGCCGCCTTGCGATAGGCGGCAACGATGCCGGGGATTTCCTCGGTGGCCAGGGCGCGCGGCGTGACGAAGGGGCGTTCGGGGCGGAGCAGGCTGACATGGCCTTCGGCGGCAATCGCCGAGGGCGCCACCGGCAAGGCGCCGTCGAGGAATACCGGATCGGAAATCCGCCCCACATGCCAAAGCTGCATCATGATCCTGCCGCCGGCCCCATGGACCGCCGCCGTCACCAGCTTCCACCCTTCCACCTGATCCTCGGACCAGATTCCGGGAGTGTCGGCATAGCCGATCCCCATCGGTGTGATCGCCGTCGCCTCGCTGAGAATCAGGCCCGCCGACGCCCGCTCAAGGTAATACAACGCCATCAACGCATTGGGGACCCGCGAGGCCCCGGCACGGGCGCGGGTCAGCGGCGCCATGACGATGCGATTGGGACAATTCAGCGCACCAATCTTGATCGGATCGAACAGCGTCGGCATCGATTTCCCCCTTCGGCAAGATTATGAGCCAACCAGCAGCGCCGCCGCCGTCCACCAGTGCGGACGACCGGCGGAGATGGAAGCGGCGGCGGCGCGGGCGTCGGCTTCGGCGGCGAACAAGCCGAAACAGGTTGCCCCCGATCCCGACATCCGCGCCAGCAGGCAGCCCGGTTGAGCCGCGATCATCTCCAGCAGAAGACCGATCTCCGGCACCATCGCCACCGCCGCCTCGCCCAGGTCGTTGCGGCGCGTCGCCAGG
>JADFXL010000339.1 GCA_015233585.1 Alphaproteobacteria bacterium
GATCGGCGTGAAGCTTCTCAACCGCACCCCCCGCCGGATCGAATTGACCGAGGCGGGCATCATCTATTTCGCCCGCAGCCGCGAAATTATCGAAGCGGCCCGCGTGGCGCATGAACAATTGCGGGACATGGCGGAGGTCTCCCGTGGGCATCTACGTATTTCGATGCTCCCCGATTTATGGACCCTGGTCTTCGCTCCCCTGTTTGCCGAGTTCTCACGCCTGCATCCAGGCATCACCTTCGACATTGATTTCAGCCCGCGACGGGTCGAGATGCTGTCGGAACGATTCGACATTGCCATCCGCGTCGGCGAGCAACCGGACTCCTCCTTGATCGCCCGAAAGCTGGCCGCGATCCAGCCCTGTCTTTATGCCTCCCCGGATTACCTGCGGGAGCGGGGCACTCCGACCCATCCCCGCGAGATTGCTGGTCATGACTGCATCCGCATTCCCCTGGGCGCGGCTGGAGTGCGATGGAAGCTGATGCGCGACGGCGAAATCGTCGAGGTCGAGGTTGGCGGCAAATTTGCGGTCAACAACATGGATATGGTCCGTCGGCTGGCGAGCCTGGGCATGGGGATTGGCATGATCGACCAGGGAATGGCCAGGGATGGCGTCGCAGCCGGCGAATTGACCAAAGTGCTGCCACATTGGCGCCTGCCGCCTTCACCCGTCTATGTCTTCACGGTGACCCGGTTGCTGCCGGCGAAAATTCGTTCGATGATTGATTTCATGGCAACAAAGCTACGGCCTTTCGGGGATACGAACCCAGTAATCTGATGCACTTTCCCAACAAAATACGGAATCGGAACCATGCCACCACCGGAAGTTCACCTGCGGCTGACCACCCCCTCACCTTGGATCGTTCGCTTTGCCCCTCTGGTACCACCCAGGGGCAGCGTCCTTGATATTGCGTGTGGTGGCGGGCGGCACACGCGGTTCTTCCTGGATCGCGGCCATCCCGTAACGGCGGTGGATCAGGATGTGAGTTTTATCGCCGACCTCGCCTCGCATCCCCGGCTCACCCAAATCGCCGCCGACCTGGAGACCGGAGCCCCCTTGCCGCTGATGGGGTAGCGTTTCGATGCGGTGATCGTCACGAACTATCTGCACCGCCCGCTCCTGCCGTCTTTGGTGGATTCCGTGGCGGAGGGGGGCGTTCTGCTTTACGAGACCTATGCTCAGGGTAATGAGCGCCACAGCTGCCCTCGCAATCCGGCCCATTTGCTGAAACCGGGGGAATTGCTTGCGGCAGTCGAAGGCTGTCTGGCCGTGGTAGCCTATGAATACGGGCTGGCGGAATCTTCACGAGTGGCCGTGGTCCAGCGGCTGTGCGCCTCTCGGGGTATCGAACCCATGCTCCTGCATTAAACACCTCGGGGCTATCGCCCCGAACCCCATCTGGGGCGATGCCCCAGTCCCCCTTTATTTATGGGACATCAGGTCCCAAGCGGGGGAGGGGAGGGGGGGCGGCAGCCCACATGGGGTTGAAAGGGCGCCTCAGGCCATAGCCCGGCGAGGAACAATCCGCCAGGATGAAAGGGATTCGTTGGCCGCCACGTCGTCAACTATGGTCCAGGCCGTGGGGTCGGCGAAAAGCTGGCGCAATAGACGGTTATTGATGGCGTGACCGGAGCAATGGGCCTGGAAACGCCCAATCATGGGGTGACCGGCCAGATAGAGATCGCCAACCGCGTCCAGAATCTTGTGCCGGACGAACTCGTCATCAAAGCGCAGACCTTCCTCGTTGAGGATACGGTCGCCACTGACAACTACGGCATTGTCCAGCGATCCACCCCTGGCAAGACCGGCGGCCTGGAGTTGAGCAACCTCCTCCAGGAAACCGAAGGTACGGGCGCGGCTGATTTCGGCTGCAAACGCGGGGCCGCTGAATGAGAAGGTGTAGGACTGGTGCGCGACGGCAGCGGCGGCGAAAGCAATGCCGAAATCGACCGCGAAGCCGTCGCTGGCCGGATACAGCGTCGCTGTCTTGTCGCCGTCCCGAACACTTACTTTTTTCAGGATCTTGATGGCGCGGCGGGGTGCGTCCTGCTCGGTGATGCCTGCGCATTCCATGAGGAAGACGAAGGGAGCGGCGCTGCCGTCCATCACGGGGATTTCTCCGCCATTGATTTCCACGATCGCGTTATCAACGCCCATTCCGGCGAAAGCCGCCATCAGGTGTTCGATGGTGCCGATGGTTACCTTGGCGTCGTTACCGATCACGGTACACATCCGGGTATCGACCACATGGGACCAATGGGCGGGAATGACCGAGCCAGCGCCGGCGATATCGACCCGACGAAAAACAATACCGGTCCCGTCCTCTGCCGGATGCAGCGTCATTGAGATTTTTGTCCCGGAGTGCAGACCAACTCCGGTGCAGTTGATCGCTGTTTTTAGCGTATGTTGCCGCATCGCCATGCTGTTTGCCGCACCTGCTTTGCGTCCGATTTCCACCGCATTTTTACTGCCAGCGAACATGTGGCACCCCAAAAAAACGTTCCCACTACGACCATAAATAAGAGTTTATCAACACAACGCGCCACTCACAAATCAAACATTGTTACAGAATGTTACGTCACTGAAAGCCCCAATCAAATCAAGTCCCGCCTTCCTCAAACCGATCCGCCAACGGTTCCGTCCGGGTCGTTCGAAGTCCCGCTGGCCTTGGTGATTCCGGGAAAATCCGTGTGCGGGGAGGGGGATGAAATTTATATGATCTCTGTCTTTATTCGGTAACCAATATACTTAATACTTCTTTTACTTCTATGGCCGTTTCATGTCAAAAAATGTAACAAATCAAAACTGTTTCGCAACCGCGAAGATCCCGCCTGGGAGCGGGGCAAAACCGC
>JADFXL010000033.1 GCA_015233585.1 Alphaproteobacteria bacterium
TGCCCGCCTCGGGCCGCTCGCCGACCGTGCCACCGACGACCTGAAGCTCTCGAATCTCCAGCTTCAAGACCAACTCGGACCGCGCGCGACCGCCGAGATCGAACAGGCCGTCGCGGTCACGCTCGCCGTCGTTGTGGTGGCGCTGATCGTCGGACTGCTGGTCGCGCTGTTGCTGACCCGGGTGATCGCCGCCCCAATCAAGGCGATGACCGCGGCCATGCACCGCTTGGCCGATGGCGACCGGACCCGCGAAATTCCCGCGCGCGACCGCCGCGACGAAATCGGCGAAATGGCCGGAGCGGTCCAGGTATTCAAGGAAAATGCCATCGAAATGGAGCGGCTTAAACTCGAGCGCGAAGAGCAGGACCGCCACGCCCTGGCGGAGAAGAAGCGGATGATGGGTCAACTCGCGGACAGTTTCGAAGGCAGCGTCAAAGGCGTGGTCAGCGGGGTTTCGGCCGCGTCCTCGCAGATGCGCGCCAACGCCGAGAGCTTGTCGGCGATCGCGGAACAGACCAACCGGCAAGCGATGACGGTCGCGTCGGGGGCCGAACAGGCGTCCTCCAACGTCGAAACCGTCGCCGCCGCCGCCGAGGAGTTGTCGAGTTCGATCCACGAGATCGGCCGTCAGGTCACCCAGTCGTCGAAAATCGCAGGCGGCGCCGTCGAAGAGGCCGAACGCACCAACACCGCGGTGACCGGCCTGGTCCAGGCCGCCCAACGGATCGGCGAGATCGTCAAACTGATCAGCAACATCGCCTCTCAGACCAACCTGCTGGCCCTCAACGCCACCATCGAGGCCGCCCGCGCCGGCGAGGCGGGCAAGGGCTTTGCGGTGGTCGCCTCGTAGGTCAAGAACCTGGCCAACCAGACCGGTAAGGCCACCGAGGAAATTTCCGCCCAGATCGCCGACATGCAAACCGCGGCGACCGGCGCCGCGGATGCGATCCACGGCATCGGCGGCACCATCGGCCACATCAACGAGATCGTCACCGCGATTGCCGCAGCGGTCGAGGAACAGTCCGCAGCGACCCAGGAGATCGCGCGCAATATCCAGCAGGCGGCCGCGGGCACCCATGAAGTGTCCAGCACCATCGCCGGTGTCACTCAGGCCGCCAGTGAAACCGGCAGCCTCGCCCATCAGGTGCTGTCGGCTGCCGAGGGCCTGCTGAAGGAATCCGATTCCCTCGGCCGCGCCGTGGACGGCTTCATCGCCAAAGTGCGCACGACCTGACGCCCCGGGCCTCCATGAGGACGAACGCCAGACCGGGCGGCGGGGACAAGGCTGTCCCCGCCGCTACGCTCCGGCTCAGTTCTGGGGGCTCGGAGATGTTCTCGGGCTCAGAATGACGACAATGCCATCCTCGTTGATTTCCGGAAGCATTCGATAGTCGCCGGCCCAGCCATCGACGGTGGAACCGAACAACATCTCGCCCTTATGCATTTTACAAATCCATCTCTGGCCGCTCATGAACGTGATTCTTCGGCCAAGACGAGGGTCGGGATGCATGGCTATGGTCTTCTCACCGTCAAGGATGTCCTTTGGCACCACAGTTTCGACAGAATGGCCGGTACAGGCCTGCTCGATGACCGCATTATATTCGCCCAGGGCGAAAGCAGGCCCGGGTCCTACCGTCAAGATTCCAAGAGTCGCGACCAAGACAACAGTTTTCATCCGGTCCTCCCGAAGGCTATTTGAACGATGAGATGTCGCGTATAACTTCATCGGCATTACACATCATCATAGTAGGTGTCGCCGGTGTCTTCGACAACCGGGTCGTCGATAGTTTGGTCGCCGTAGTAGTTGTTGACGGTGGTGTTCTCCACGACTTCAGTCGGTGGTGCCGCGGTTTGGGCGAACGGGCCAGGATTTGACCCGAGCAGGTGCTGGATACCCTCGAACAGCAGCGCGCCGCCGGCAACCCCGGCCGCCGTCGTCATCGCAGACCGGAGGAACCCTCCGCCACCGCCCGTTCCGCCTGGAGCCGCACCCCAGGGGCCAGCGGCCGGGGGCGCGGCGTAGCCAGGCTGCAGCGTCGGAAAGGGCGCGGACTGTGGGACCGCCGCCGGGCGCCCGCCCCAGGGGCCGAACACTCCGCAAGCTCCCCCCAGGAAACTGCCCGTGCCGGCGGACTGGGTCTTGGCTTGGGCGAGTTCGCGTTCCAGTTCCTCAACCCGGGCGCTCGCGGCACTCAGCGCCTGCTGCTGAACCAGCACGGTTTGAGCCAGCAGGTAGGGGGCGTCCGGATGCTCAGCAGTCAGGCGGCCGATCAGATCGTCGGCCTCGCGGTCCCTGGGACCAGCGTCGGCAGCGCGGAGCCGGCGAAACAGGTCGGTGATCAAATCGCGTTCTTGCGGAGTCATGGAACGGTTCCTATGTCGGAATTACCTGCCGAGATATAACAACACGTTTCCGGCAAATTCATAGCACTGGCCCAGATCGGCGCCAATGGCCGGCAGTCGTATGACCGCTATTCGTACCAGATGCGGTCCTGAAGGCGCCTTTGTTCGGCATCGGCATTCTGGAACCTTCGATCTGCATCGTAGGACAGCCTCACATCTTCCTTTCTGCCCTCATAGTGGTTATGGTTCGAACGATTGGCGGCGGCCACCTCGGGGGAAACCGTGTCGCTTAAGGAGAACAGCCGAGACAGTGAGCATCTGCTAATCGCCGACAAGTCCCTCCGCTGCACCGTGCGCTTGTCGATGTAACCGGAGAGGAAGGTTTCCAGGTGCTTGTCGGCCGTACCGATGTGCCGGGTCAGCCAGTCGCTGAAATAGGCAACGGCCTCTGTGGTGACGGCGGTCGGGTCGTGGCGCAAGGTAAGCTGATAATTCTCGATGGTCCGGAGGAGCACCAGATGATCCATGGCATGTTCTCGGGCCAGCGGGTAGTCGTAGTTTTTCATCAGCCCTTCTTCACGCTCGAAATAGGCTTCCGTCTCTGCAACCAGCCTGTCCACTAACTCCAGGCAGGCTCTGTACCGTTCGGCCCTTTCATCATCGGTCTTGCACCGCTGCTTTGCCATATCACACAGCTCGGTGATAAGATCGCACAACTCGGTTTGATCCTCATTCAAGACCGAATAAATTCGAGGGCGGATGTTGCCGAACATGCTGTTGAAGAATGCCATCATCCCCTCCCGGAAAAGTTAGGCTCACCACTTCCAAAGCCTAAATAATTCAGCGCTGAGTGCAAACAAGCTGGCGACCATAACAGTGACCGATTGTCACGTGCTCTGTGAGCTGTCATGGCGGCCTGAGGTGATCCCGACCTTTTGACAGTTTTCCGAAAATCGTACGGTCGACGCTGCATTACCGGCGAATATGGACGACGAACTCAGCAAAAGCGTCGGCCGGCATCGGCCGGGCAATGTGGTAGCCCTGCGCCTCATCGCAGTGCAGACCCCGCAGATGATGGAGAGTTGCCTCGTTCTCGACGCCTTCCGCAATGGTCCTCAAGTTCAGACTGCGGGCCATCTGGATAATCGTGCGTACAATGGTCGCATCCTCGGGATCTAAGATCAGATCACGCACGAACGACTGGTCAATCTTCAGTTTGTCCACCTTAAAACGCTTCAGGTAGGCAAGGCTGGAGTAGCCAGTGCCGAAATCGTCAATGGACAGCCTCAGGCCCAGCGCTTTCAACCTTTTTACCGTGGCTAGCACGGTGTCAACATCCTTGATCAGGATCGATTCCGTCAATTCCAGTTCAAGACAGGCCGGGTCCAAGCCGGCATGGTCGAGAGCAGCGACAACCGAAGCTTCCAGGTTACCGCGCTTGAACTGAAGCGCCGACAGGTTGACCGCCACCACCAGTCCCGACAGGCCGTCCTTCTGCCAGTTTGCCAGTTGCTGGCAGGCCTCGTGCAGAACCCACTCGCCAATGGGGACGATCAAGCCGTTGTCCTCGGCAACGGGTATGAAGCGACCCGGCGGCACCACGCCGAGTTCCGGGTGTTTCCAGCGGATCAGGGCCTCGGCGCCGATAACGTCGCCGCTGGCCAGGTTGATCAGCGGCTGGTAGTGCAGGACGAACTCGTGGTACTCCAGGGCGCGCAAGAGGCTGTGGCGCAGCCGCAAATGTTCCTCGGCGCCGGAGGTCATGCCCTGGTCGAAGAAACGGCAGGTGTTTCGGCCAACCTCCTTGGCCTGGTACATGGCCGTGTCAACCTTCCTCAGCAACGTCTCAAAATCCCGACCGTCTTCGGGATACACGGCGATGCCGATCGAGGCCGAGATCGAGACGATATGGTCCTCGATATCAAGCGGCTCCGCCAGGACTTGAAGGATTTTCTCAGCAACGCAGCTTACGGCGTCGGGGCAACGCGCATCGGCGATCACCACCAGGAATTTGTCGCCGCCGTATCGGCTGACGGTGTCACTGTCCCGCATGCAGCCGACCAAGCGGTTGGCAACTCCCTTCAACACTTCGTCGCCGAACTGGTGACCAAAAGTGTCGTTGATGGTCTTGAAGTTGTCGAGGTCGAATAGGAGCAGAGCCAACTGGAACTTCGACCGATCGGCATAGGCCATCGCCACCTTCATTCGGTCTTCGGCAAGCACCCGATTGGGCAGCCCGGTGAGCGTGTCATGGTAGGCCAGGAACTCGATGCGCTCCTGCGCCGTTTCCGCCAACGCTCTGGCACATGCCTCCCGCCGGTGATGACGGATGGCGAGACCGGTGAAGGACAGCAACGCGATGGACAGCGCCAGAGACCCGATGCCCAGGTCGATCGCCTGGTGGCGCCAGGATGCCAGCACTTCGGCGACCGACTTGGACACGAACAGCGCAAACGCCCCATCGGCGACCGTCCGGGCGGCGCTGATCTTCTCGACACCGTCTGTCCGAGTGATAGAGCGGTAGAACGAGCTTTTCTGCCCGGTTGTCACATGCTGCTGGAAATGGGGGCCTTTGGAGATGTCAAGACCGACGAAGCGCTCGGGATCGGGCACTCGGCTGATGATCCGGCCGTCCTTTCCGACGAAGGCGACCGCACTACTGGCATCATCCGGACGGATCGAGGCCAGGAGGGCATCGAACATCTTGATTTCTAGAGTGGCAGAGACGATACCCGCCCATTGCCCATCGTGGGTCGGCAAGGCACGGGTGACAAAGATGACATAGACATTGGTCGGCTTCGCCAGGGTCAGCGGGGTAAAGAATGTTCGCTCCCAGTTAGCGGCGCTGCGGACCTGGGTAAAATAGGAACGATCATGGATGTCCCAGCCGCGAATTTCCGGCCGGGTCGTTGCCGTGATGATGCCCTCGGGATTGGTGACCATCACCGTTCTGACTTCCGGAAATCCCCGCGCGCGTGTCGCCATGAACTCGGACATTGCCACGGGGGCGGCGGTGCCGCGCTGGGCATACTCTTCGCCCACGTCCCGGAGCAGGAGATCGATGGCCCTCAAACTGCCACTGATGTTTTCGTCGGCGATGCGGGCGGCATCGCCGAGGCGGGCATACTCAGTCTCCAGGGTGCTGCGATAATCGCTTTCCAGGTCCCAGGCTAACAGGGCGGACTGGGCGAGCACCAGCCCAACCGCGAGCAGCCACGCCCGGCGTCCAAACCACGTATCAGCCTTCGCTTTCTCTGCCGTACCCGCCATGTCACGCCATCACTGCCCGGAAGGTCTACCCGTTTCATCAAGCCGCAAATTATACGAAAGTGTAAAGCGCCTTACAAGGTTGAGCCGGCGACGATTACCATTTATATTTGCCATACCGTCAATTGGTTGGAATGGCACCCTGGGTAACTTCCCAGGTTCTTGAAAAGCCGGGCCGTCGTTATCATGATCTTTCGTATGCGTTTCGGGTGAGCATTTTTACCGGTTCGGTGGCCTCCCGGCTTGGATGATTGGGTTGACATGAGCGCAAGCATTCTGTGCATCGAGGACGATGAAGACACCCAGGAACTTCTCGTTGAATTTCTGACGGGACACGGATACGATGTCCAGTCTGTGAATAATGGTCAGGATGGTCTAATTGCCATTATGTCGAACCCTCCTGATCTGGTATTATGTGACATCTCGATGCCTCAGATGTCTGGTTTTGAGCTACTCGAGAGGCTAGCTAGCCTTGACCCGGATCAGCTTGGGTCGGTTCCTTTCGTTTTCCTGACGGCTCTGACCGATCGCGAAACGGCATTGCGCGGACGACGCCTGGGAGCCGATGACTACGTTACAAAGCCCATTGACTTTGAATTGTTGATTGAGATTGTCAAGATCAGACTCTGCTCTCCCGGTCGGCTTGGTCGCATTCCCGCCAAGCTGACACCTCGCGAAGTGGAGGCGCTGACTTGGGTCGCGCGCGGCAAATCCTCCACAGACATCGCCACGTTGCTCTGCCTTTCGGATCGAACCGTTGACTTTCATATTGAAAATGCCATGCGGAAACTTGGAGTGGCAACCAGGGTTCAGGCTGCGATCAAGGCCAGGATGCAGGGAACTATCAAGTGTTGATATTAATATGTGATTAATAATGACGGTATATCGAGTTATAACTTTTCTTTTTTAATTTCAAACCCATCGACACCAACAAGTCCTCTGATGTACTGGCGCGCCTGCCTCAGCAGGCATTCTGAGTTAATCCTGTCATATCCTGGGCGCGATGGATCAGTCTCAATGTCTGTTACGATTGTTACCTTAAATATCCATCGACTGCCTTTATAAGATAGAATCGGCTCTATGCGTTTAACATGTTGGTTGTTTCTTATGTCGAAGGTCATCGCGGCGCCCTCTCCGATTGTTGGGCGAGAAGACTGCAGCCATTTCACACCTAGGCCTTTAATCATATCCCCAAACGGCTCACCCCGAAGCTGGGAAGGTTCCCAGGCTGCGGATGTTAGCGGGATTTGTCACGATCGTGATCCGTCAGAATGATCTCGGCTGGCGGCGGGAACCGGGGGTGGGGGACGCCTGGCAGCGAATGCCGCCCCCGCTTTCTTGCCGCCAATGTCCCGGTTCAATCTCTCTTCAAGTCTGGTGGCCGGCCCGCAGCACCGAGATATGGGTCATCACCGAGCGCAGTCTTGTCCGGCAGGGTGCCGCCCGGATGAGCAGGCCGTCGGCAGCCCAGACCAGATGATAAAAGGCAGTGGCACCGGGAGCAAAATGGGCGGTCTGCTGCAGCGCCGACAGCGCCAAGGTGCAGGGGCCGTGACCGACCGGAAAGATTTGGAACTCGGGGAACCCGGACTCGGCAAACAAACGTGACAGTCCCTCCTCGGTGAGGCGGCTGTAGTCGTGGGGTTCGGGCGTGTGCTGGTGGACGAAGCTGGTGGCGATGATGGCGTGGCTGCGGCACACCCGGCGAATATCCCGCATCAAGCCGCCGATATTCCAGATGTGGTTGAGAACAAATAGCAGCAGCACGACGTCGAAGCTGCGATCGCCGAAAGGTAGTGGGTCCTCCAGGTCGACGCACATCATCCCCGGGTCCTGGGGCAGGTAGTCGCAGTAGGTGACTCGCGCGTCGTGGCTGTCGAGGAAGCGATAATAGCTTGATGACCGGTTGCGGGCACCCAGGTCGAGAACGTTCCCGGTCACCGGCAACCGGTCAATGCGGGAATTGAAGGTGGCGCGGAGCACAGACTTACCGCGCGCCAACTCTCGAATCACGGTGCCGAACCGGATGCGGCTGTCGGTCAGGTGGGCAACCGTTGTTTCGTAGCCCGAACTGGTCACGCGCTTCCCTCCAGGCCTGATTTCAGTCTGCGGCGCAACAAGGTAAACGTGCGGTCGAGTACAAAATCGCCACCACCATCGGAAACAGCGTGTAGACCAGCGTCACTGGTTTCTCTGGACTAGGAGAAGGATAACGGATGTGCCGGGAGTCACTACCTGGGAAGTTTCCCAGGTTTGGGAACGGTGGGCAATCGATATGATACTCGGGTCGTGCTTGGCGCTCTTCCCTACAAGAGTTCTGAAGAGCATTCACGAGGCCTGATATCGTTATAGTAGGAGAACCACCTTGAGACCTATTGCACTTGTTCTCAGCCTGTTTTTGCTGGCCGAACCGGCATTCGCCCAAACACAGCCCGTGGATGCTCAAACCGCCGCCGCACCACCCGGTTCTTCGGGCATTGGGAATGTGCTCGTGGTCGGAGCCGGGGTTGTCGTTGGCGCTTTGGTGGCAGATTTGCTGATGGGGGGAGCACTGGCCGCTTCTCTGCGGAGTCTGGTTACGGGTAGCGCCGCCACGACTGCTGCCCCAACGCGATTGTTAACCCAGGCTGAAGCTGTTAACTACAAAATGAATCAAGGATTGGTGATCGGTGAGGCGATCCGCCCGGCAACGGATGCGCGAAGCGTCCAGGCGCGTACCGACCTGCTTCGGGTTGCCGCCCTGGGCCAAGGTGGTGCCGCGGGATGGTTAACGGCGCACCGGTTCGTTGACAACTGACGTCCCACGTCGTTGATTGGCGGATGCGGCAGTGTGGCACAGATAGAAATAGAAGAATCGTGATGGATTGGCTATCGCCGCAACGAAAAATTGTGCTGATCCTCCTGCTGGATATGGGGATATTCATACTGGATATCCTCATTGTTCCAGATGCAGTGTCCATCGGCTTTTTTTACATCATTCCCATGATCCTGACTTTTCCATTTCACCGCTTCAAGTACCCGGTCATTGTTGCCGTTGTGTCGTCAATGCTAATTGCTATTGGCGCGTTTATTCCCATGCCCCCCGACGATCAATTGCTGACCGTGATCGTGAACCGTGTTATCTCGATCCTGACGGTGTGCCTGTGTCTGCTGATCATCCATTACCGACTATTGTTCATCACGGCCTTGCAGAAGGCGATTGCTGAAGAGAAAGCCAAATCCGCGGCACAACGTGCGTTTATCTCGATGATTTCCCACGAATTTCGCACGCCCCTGACCAGTATCGATGGGCATGCCCAGCAATTGGTCCTGAGCGGACCCACCCAACGCTACGAGACCATCGTTCACCGGGCGCGGAAAATTCGCAGTGCTGTTGAACGTATCCTCAGTCTGCTGGAAAGCGTTCTTCACTCTGAGCGTATCGAGCAGGGCCAGCTTTCCTACAACCCTGTCACATTTGATCTCAGAGACCTTATTAATGAGATATGCCAGCGCCAACAAGATGCCTTAGCCGGGTACGAACTTCATGTCGACATGAGCGAGGCACCCGCTATGGTGTGGGGGGATCCATTTCTAATGGAGCATGCTCTTACGAACCTGCTCTCGAATGCTATAAAGTACTCATCGCCTTCCAGTTGCGTTGATGTCATTGGCCGATGTCACAACGGTCATGTCGTGATAATTGTGCGCGATCATGGCATTGGGATACCGACGAAGGATATGCCTCGGGTGTTCGAGCGAATACCTCTGGCAATTTCCAACCCTGGAGCGGCGCGGCCTGATCCAGAGCGCGGGTCTTTTGCTCAAGCAAGGCCAGATAGTGCAGCGGGTTGAACACGAAGTCGCCTTCGGCATAGGAACGCGGGTGGTCAGCGATAATCTGGTCGGCGTGGGAGATCACCACTCTGTCCACAAAGCCCTTCACCTCGACGATGCGGTGGCCGTATTCGGTCGGAACCGAGTAGTCGGTGCCGCGATAGCGTACCAGGCTGATCGAGCTCACCCGGCCATGGCGCTTGTCACAGGCCTCGAAGGGGACTGCGGGCAATGCCCGAAACGCCGAGAGATCAGCTGCTAGGCGCTCTTCGATGGACTGGTCATAGCCACGCAAGACCTCTTTGCGTCGCTTCAGGCATTGCTCCACAAGATAGGCGTTCAACGCCTCGTAACTGACAAATGTCGGCATCGGCACCAGGAAATTCCGTCTGGCATAGCCAACCAGCCCCTCGACATTTCCCTTGTCGTTTCCTTTGCCAGGGCGACCAAACTTGTCTTCAAACAGGTAGTAAGAAAGCAATTCTGTAAAGGACTGTGTTCTTTTACGCTTGCCGTCTCCCAGGATTTTTGCGACGGCAATTTTGGTGTTGTCGTAGAGGATCGTCAGCGGCAAACCGCCAAAGAACTCAAAGGCCGCCACGTGCCCATCGAGAAATGCCTCGGTCGTCTCCGCTGGATAAGCTTTGACGAAGATCGCATCGGAATGGGGAAGGTCCATGCAGAAATAGTGTATCTTCTGAGTAACGCCACCAATGACGCCCACAGCCTCACCAAAATCGACCTGGGCATGACCTGGAGGATGGTGAAGCGGAACAAACATCTCCTGTGAGCTTATTTTCCTGTCGTGGACGTAATCCTTGATGATCGTGTATTTTCCCGTGAAGCCATACTCGTCGCGCAGTCGCTCGAAAATTCGCTTCGCAGTATGGCGCTGCTTCCGCAGCATCAGTTTATCGGCCGCCAGAATCTGGTCGATGATCTCGGTGAAGCCGTCCAGCTTCGGCTTGGCCGGGGCCGACTTACGGCGGTAGCCCGGGGGTAACGCAAACTTGCACATCTTCTCGACGGTCTTGCGCGCGAGCCCAAATTGGCGCGCCGTCTCACGTTGGCTCCGGCCTTCATTGAAGACCGAACGCCGCACTTGCAAATAAAGGTCCACGGATTTCACGCTCCCGCCTCCAGGAATCCATGACCGGACGCCGGATCAGCGAGGTGATTCCCGGCAGTCTGTTGACGGGCGGACTGGTCGAGCGGCATGGCAATGCGATGCGGAGCGGCCGGCCCCTGGAATACGTCCTCGACTACGACGCCGACGGTGTCCAAGGCCACTTTCTCAACATCGTTGTGCCCTTCGGTCCGTATATAGCGGCGACCTTCCGCGACATTTCCGAGTCTCTGCGTCAACAGGCCGACCTCGAGGCGGCGCGGCACAACGCCGAAAAGGCCAACCTCGCCAAGTCCCGCTTCCTGGCGGCCGCCAGCCATGACCTGCGTCAACCGCTCCAGGCCGCGGTCATGTTCGCCTATAGCCTCGCCAACCATCCGGAATCCAGCCGACAGGCCAGCCTGATCGGGTCGCTTCAGAGTTCACTCAGCAGCGTGCAAGAGATGCTCAACCTGCTGCTGGACATCTCGCGCCTGGACTCCGGCACAGTCACTACCACCCTCGCAGCCTTCCCGCTTGGGAGCGCGCTTGATCCGATCGTCGCCGAGGCCTCGATCGCGGCCCGAGAGTCCCGCGTGGCCATTCGGTACGTGCCCACCCGAGCGGTCGTCCATAGCGATCGTCTGCTACTCGAACGCATCGTGCGCAACCTCGTCACCAACGCACTTGTTCACACGGCACACGGCCGCGTGTTGATCGGCTGCCGGCGGCGCGCTGGGACGATGCTCCTGCAGGTATGGGACACCGGTGTCGGCATCCCGCCCGACCAACTGGACCTGATCTTTGAGGAATTCTACCAAGTCCCCGGGCAAGTCTCTGGGCAGGTTTCCGGTCGGGGAGTGGGCGACAACAGCCGGCGGCGCAAAGGGCTGGGGCTGGGGCTGGCAATCGTTCAGCGCTTGGCGGCGATCCTCAACCATCCGATCCGTGTGCATTCCGTGCCCGGCCGAGGATCGCTCTTCGAGGTTGCGCTGCCGTCGATGCCGGTCATCGCCCCAGGAGCCAGCGAGGCCCCGACCACCGAAGACGTGAACCATTCCGGCGCTTTGGTGGATGCCCTGGTCGTCGCCATCGACGACGACTGGACCATCCTGGCCGGTCTCCGGCTGCTACTCGGTGAGGAAGGCTACCAGGTCATCACGGCTTCGGACCCCGATACCGCCGCTGCCGCGCTTCGGGGCCACGGCCGTCCCCCGGACCTCGTGATTTCCGATTACCACATTCATGGGACTGGCAGCTCCAGTCCTTGCGGCGTGATCGCCCGCATTCGCGCTGAATTCGGATCGGACGTGCCCTGCATCGTCCTGACCGGCGATACCTCGCCCGCCCGGTTCGAGGAAGCGCAGACCGGCGGCTTCGTTCTGCTCAACAAACCAGTGCCGCCGTCCGCCCTCCTGAGAGTAGTCAGTCAAGTCCTGAACAGCCGGCCCCGCTCACTTGATCGGCGCTGAGGGCGATTGAGAGGGCAGTTCCGCGACCTGGCAACATGAGGAAGGCGCTGTGGTCCGCTTGACCATGGCCACCGGAGGTGCCTGCTTGGCTGGCCCTGCGTCTTGATGCTCAGTCATCCCTGCCATCTCCGCGAGAAAGAATGGCTTGGCCTGTGCGGGATGTCCGGCCAGGGCTGCGGCTATCGCCACCAGCAGGACCGTCTTCAAGTTTCTGCTGACCATGATCGTTCTCCCCTGGGTTCGATGTGTTGAGAGGGATTTGGTCATGGCGCAAATATTAACCACCTGTTAACTTAACCAGTTATTAACCTTTTGGCGTCTGCGGGACGGGTGGCCGGCGTGGCGCATAGTCCTGAGCGGCGGGCAGTGTCACGCGCAGGCAAGTCCGCCCGGGAGTCGAGGTGTCCAAAGTGATCGAACCGTGGTGGGTTCTGGCAATCAGCATCGCTGAATAGGTGCCGAGGCCGGTGCCATCCCGTTTCCCCGCCGTCACGAACTTGTCAAAGAAGCGGTCGCGGATATTTTCGGGGACCTCACCCCCATTGTAGATCGAGAGGACAACCTGGGGGCCGCACTCGAATCTGATGGTGATCCGGTCACCCTGAGGAGACGCCTCGACGGCATTCTTGCACAGGTTCGAGAGCATCGAATGGCAAAGCAGGTCTTCGGCCATCACCTCGACCCGCCGGGTTTCGCCGGGTTCGCGATCGTCGACCAGGATAGTGACCTGAAGGTGCTTGTTCGCAATGGCCATTCTCAGTTCGGCCAATACGCCCTGCATCACCGCAAGAAGGTCAATCCGCTTCGGTCTGAAGTCATAGGCCCCGTTTTCGATTTTGAAAATGTCAAGCGAGTTGTTGATCATGCTGAGCATGCGCTGGCCGGCTTCCAGGATATCGTTAAGATACTCGCGCTGCTCATTGGTGAAGTTGGATTGCATCAGGAGAAACTGCGGGGCGCCGATGATGATGTTGAGCGGCGACTTCAGGTCATGGCGCATGATGTGCTCGACATCCTCACGCAGACGAGCCGCATCGATCAGCGCCCGGTTCTGAAGGGCCAGCCGCCTCCTGGCCTCCGCCAGGGCGATATGGGTGCGGATGCGGGCGCGCAGAATCGGCGGTCTGATCGGTTTGGAGATGTAGTCGACGGCTCCCAGGTCCAGGCCGCGGGTCTCGTCCTCGGTCTGGTCTCTCACGGTCACGAAAATAACCGGAACATCACGCGTGACTTCGCTGGTCTTGAGCTGGCGGCAGACCTCGTACCCGTCGAGATCCGGCATCATGACGTCCAGCAGGACCAGGTCTGGCGGCTGGGACTGCGCAATCTTCAATGCCAGGACGCCACGGGTGGCCACCTTGACCGTATAGTCCGGGACCAGGATGGACTTGATCACGTCAATGTTCTCCGGCGCGTCGTCCACCACCAGGATCGTCTGCTTGCAACCAGGCTCGTGCTCCATAAAATGTTCCTTCAAAATGATTGGGGTGATGAATGGGTCTGAAACTGCTTGATCAGGGTGTCGAGGTCGGTGGCGGCGCCCTCGAAATCGTACTGTGCGACCCGGCGGTGCAGCGCGCGCAGCGCCTCGATCAGCGCGGGGGCGGAGACGCCCGCCATGATCGTGGCCAGCAGACCCTCGGCTTCGGCATCGTACTGCAACAGCAGGTCACGCAGGCCAGCCAACCGGGAGATGAGGTCTTCCGGGCTCAGCAGAGCGGAGACAGACGGGTGGTCCGAGGACTGGATGGCGCGGATCGAGGAGATGACCTGCCTCAATTCATGGGCGGTGGTCGCCAGCAAGCCTTCAAGACATTCGGTCGTTCCCGTGATCAAAGCCGTTTCCAGGTTGCGGGCCGTCTGCTGCAGAGCGGTCGCACCGACATTGCCGGCCACGCCGGTCAGGGTGTGGCTCAGGCGCACCGCCAGCTCGAAGTCGCCGTGATCGACGGCTGTGCGGAGTTCGACCAGCGTGTTCGCTTGATTGTCCGCGAACTTGATCAGAAGCCGGCGGTAGGCGCTGGCGTTGCCGGTCATGCGCGCCAGTCCGCTCGCCGTATCGATCCCCGCAACTCCGGTCAGGCTGGCCGCATCGCCTGGGGCCTCGTCTGACGGGAGTTCCAGGTCCGGCAGAGCGCGTTCGCCGGGCGGAATCCAACGGAGCAGCACGGCGAACAAGTCCTGCGGTTCCACGGGTTTGGCGATATGGTCATTCATGCCGGCCTCAAGCGCCCGTTGACGATCCGCCATCATGGCATTGGCGGTCATGGCGAGGATCGGCAGATTAGCGAAGCGTGGGTCTTCGCGGAGTCTGCGGGTCGCTTCGAGTCCGTCCATGACCGGCATCTGGATGTCCATCAACACGCAGTCATAGCGGCCCGGCACCAGACATTCGATCGCCTCCTGGCCATGATTGGCGACATCCACCACGAACCGTGCCTGCCGCAAGACTTCACAGGCCACCTGCTGATTGACCTCGTTGTCCTCCACCAACAGAATCCGCGCCCCCTGGATCGGACGGAGCGTCTGATCGTCCGGGGCATCGCGCGGACTGGTTCGAGGGGACGGCTCATTGCCAAACACCTCCAGGATGGTGTTGTACAGCAGCGGGGGATTGACCGGCTTGCTCAGAATGGTATCCAGGCATTCGGCCCCCGGCATCCGGGCGATGTCCTCGCGTCCGAAGGCCGTGATCAGGATGATTTTCGGCGGCCGCGCGGCCAGCACCTCCGTCTTGATCCGCAAGGCCGCCTGCAGACCACTGATCCCCGGCATTTTCCAGTCCATCAGGATCAGATCGACGGTCGCCCCTGCGCAACTTAGCACCGAAAGGGCCTCTTCGCCCGAGCGGCACACGGTGACGATGAACGAAAAAGACCCCAGATAGCTCTGCAAAATCTCCGCGGATGTCGAATTGTCGTCGACCACCATGACGCGAAGGCCATACAGGCCGACATGCGGTTCCAGCCGTGGACCCGCGGACTGTTGGGACAGCCCCAGCACGACGTCAAACGTGAAAACACTGCCGATTCCGGGTGTGCTGTCGACCCCGATGGTGCCTCCCATCATCTCCACGAGTTGCTTGGAAATGGCCAGGCCCAGGCCCGTGCCTCCAAAGCGCCGCGTCGTCGAGGTGTCGGCCTGAGAAAAGGATTTGAACAGCCGCCGCCGATGTTCGGGGGTGATGCCGATCCCGGTATCCCGGACCGAGAATTCCAGCCGGACCGTCTCCATGGTCCTGGCCATGACCTTGATCGAGACCACGACCTCACCGGCATCCGTAAACTTGATCGCGTTGTTGACCAGATTGGTCAGGACCTGCCCGAGACGCAGCGGGTCCCCGATCAGGGAATGCGGAAGATTCTCCGGACAGAAAAACAGGAGTTCAAGAGATTTTTGTTCGGCCTTGAACGAATTGACCGCGGCAAGGTTGTCCATCACCCGATCAAGTTCGAACGGCACGGCCTCGATGTCCAGTTTCCCCGCTTCGATTTTCGAAACATCCAGAATGTCGTTGATGATCTCCAGCAGCGTCTCGGCGGAGGCCAGGGCCTTGTTCAGGTAATCGCGCTGTTTGGCCGAGAGGTTGGTCTTGAGGCAAAGTCCGACCAACCCAATGATGGCGTTCATCGGCGTGCGAATCTCATGGCTCATGTTGGCCAGAAAATCGCTCTTCGCTCTGGTCGCCGCGTTAGCCGTGACAACTGCGGCGGCCAGGTCCGCTTCCATTCGTTTGCGTTTGGTGATGTCGGTGCGGATGCCGATGTATTTGAACGGCTTTCCATTCTCGTCCACAAAAGGAACGATCGTGGCATTAGTCCAGTAATAATCGCCATCTTTTTTAAGGTTCTTGATCTCGCCGTGCCACACCTTGCCCTGGGTAATGCGTCCCCACAGGGTTCGATAGAAAGCCGGGCTGTGCTCTTGGGACTTGATAATCCGGTGGTTCTGTCCGATCAACTCGTCTTGCGTGTAGCCGCTGATCGTACAAAATCGGTCATTCACATAGGTGATGCGCCCTTCGACGTCGGTGGCGCTGACGATCGCGTGCTCGTCGAGGGCGAATTTCAGGAAGTTCAGGTTGTCGTTGGCCAACCGCAGTTCATGGGTACGCTCCTCGACCCGTCGTTCGAGGCTGTCCCGAATCTCCCACAGTTCAGCCGACCGGCGGTCAAACGCCCTGGCCAACTCCTCCAATTCGTCATTGGTTCCCACTGGGCTGCAGACCACGCCGTGATCATCCGGCCCCAATTGCGTAATCTTCCGACACAGATCGAGGATGGGGCGGGCGACGCCATTGCCGATGCGCGCGGCGACCAGCGTGGCCGCCAGCGTGGCCAGCATGCTCAACAGAATGAAATGGAAAATGATTTCGTGAATCGGGGCATAGTAAACGTCTTTGAGAACGCCGGCATCAAGATGGATATTAAGACTGTTCACATAAGGCGTGGTCTTGTCGGGGTAGGATGATGTGATGACATAATCGTATTTCGACCGCGTCATCTGCGAAAAAATTATACGATGACCTCCTGAGCCATCGTCTACGGCGATTTGCTCCAGGGTTCCCTGATACTCCTGACACAGTCGTCTCGCGAAAGATTCGATATCGTATTCAACGATGATCGCCCCTTTCATGCTCTCAGAGTATTCGATCGGGTCTACAATGATGAGATGGTTTCTGGAAGGGGAGAGGAAGACACTGTGGTGACCCAAAGCCATGGCTTGGCGGATCGCGCCGAACTCATCCCGGCTTGGCAAGGGTTCTTTGAGAGGGAACACCGGGGTGCCGGACACATCGACCATCGAGACACTGACGACATCCAGGTTCGCCCGGAAATTATCGATCAGCTTGGGCAGATAGGTCTGACGGGCCTGCGGATCGATCAAGCTGTTGGCGACCAGCTGGTTTTCCGCCAGGCGATCGACCGTTTCCAGCAGATAGCCGATGCGCTGTTCAACCCGCATCAAATCATGGAAACTGGTCTCCTTCATCGCCTCTTGGCGGGTATTCATAATGTGTCGCGCCATCAGGCCGATCACGATCGAAGTCACCAACAGCAGAGACACCGCGACTGCGGCTGAAATCTGCCACGCCAAGCGATGCCTTAAACTCCGGTGCCGCCTGGTCTCGGGATCATCCTGCCGTGTCCTGCCGGGGTCTTGCATGACTATGGGCTCCCGAATTCGCGTCTACCAAGATACACCGCCTGGGGATTGGAACTGTCAAGCGGCCGTCTTGCGTCATGCCAACCGATTGGGCCGGCGTACGGACGGTCCGGCAACGGTCACGCTGGCCCGGGCCACCCGTCCGATCGCCCCGCCCGCCTCGCCAGTCATCATCCGGAGCCGGCGCACCCGCTCTCCGGTCGGGGGATGGGTCGAAAACAGCTCGGCCATCCGGACGCCCTGCAACGGGTTGATGATGAACAGGTGCGCGGTCGCCGGGTTGACTTCGGCCGCCGGGTTGGCGAACTGCCGGACCCCGTGGTGAATCCGCACCAGCGCGTCGGCCAGCCAGACGGGCTGGCCACAGATGGCGGCGCCGATCCGGTCGGCATCGTATTCCCGGGTCCGGCTGATGGCCATCTGGATCAGCACCGCCGCCAACGGGGCCAGAATCATCAACAGCAACCCGCCAATCAGGCCCGGACTGCTCGGCTGGCCTGCCTCGTCCCGGCCGCCGCCGCCGCCGAAGATCATCCCGATGTCGGCGAAGGCCGCGATGGCGCCGGCAAGGCTGGCCGCCACCGTCATGATCAGGGTGTCGTAGTTGCGAATATGGGCCAGTTCGTGGCCGATCACCCCGGCGACCTCCTCGCGAGTCAGTGTCGCGAGCAAGCCGGTGGTCGCCGCCACGGCGGCGTGGTCAGGATTGCGGCCGGTGGCAAAAGCGTTGGGCTGATCGCTGTCGATCAGGTAGACTCGGGGCATCGGCAGGTCCGCCCGCTTCGCCAGGTCGGCGACCAAGCCATAGAATTCGGGATCGCTGGTCCGGGTGACCGCGCGCGCCCCGTAAGTCCGGAGCAACAGGCTCCCGGAGTTCCAGTAGGCGAAGGCGTTCGTGCCCAGCGCCAACAGCAGAGCCACGATCATGCCGGTCGTGCCCGCGATCAGGAAACCGGCCCCGACGAACACCGCCGTCAGGGCGGCCAGCAATACACCGGTCTTGACGATGTTGATCATGGCTCTGGCCTCGGTGGTGGTGGCGATGATGACCGCGGTGCCCGGGGAACTCCATCAATAAAATGGCTGGGCGGCAAGAGAGGCGTCGGTTGCCGGACTCAGGACATCAACAGACGAACAAGGCATTTTTTTGATCGATCCTTTTGGAACGGGGCACCAACAACGATTGGGCGGTGGGGATGTGCACCCGCCTGTTTGAGCGCATCCGTGTCATCACCGAGCACGGCTCTGTCCGTTGGGGCGCCGTTCAGGCGGGTAGTTTGACTTTGTCACATTCCGCTTACCCCGCATACTCGATATTAGCAAAGTAAGTCATGCGTCACTCAAGGTTGCTGTTCTGTCGAATATATGCGGCATCGATTGCGGACTGACGTTTGTTGTGTCTC
>JADFXL010000340.1 GCA_015233585.1 Alphaproteobacteria bacterium
CACTTTTATTTGGTTTTCCCGTTGGCCCGCAGGTTTCCAGGATGATGCATTCGCTCAAAATATTTTTAAAATCTGTAGGTTGCTTTTTTGATAGTGAAATCCTCCTCGGTGAAGTTCTTGCCAGCACCCCGTTCTTAAAAAAACCTGATGCTCAAAGCTATTGTCTGTTTTTCTTAAATGCTCCCGTTCTTCGCCAAATACCGTAGAAATAGATAATTATCTAAAAATAACAGCTGTATACGCCTTAAAATAATCTAAAAAAATGTTTTTCAGGGAAATATTTAATTTCGAAGGCGGGAATTGGTGTGGCTTAAAACGAAAGGACTTTGGCCGGCGTGGATGAGGTGGGGATGAGGCAGAATCCGAAAGCCTTGGTGAAGTAAATAGTGAAGTAAATTGAGGGTAAGATAGCTCCGTATCGCTCGGTATAGGTAAGCATAAAGACGATGGAATCATTGGGAAAATCAACGGGGCTCGCGTAGGGGCCTAGTACTCTCACGCCGTTAACAGGGGTTCAAATCCCCTTGGGGACGCCAAGTGTTTTCAGGGACTTAGTTCCTTCTTGCAATCCCCGGGGGCAAACCCTGGGGGCAAAACGCCTCCGAATGGTCAGATTCGGGGGCGTTTTTCGTTGTCAGGGGGATCACCTTGCCGGGCATTTTGCCCAGGGCGTCCTCCAAGGCCAGTTCCAGTTGATCCACGTCGTATCCGTGGTTTCGCAGGTACACCACGGTCGTGGTCGGGCTCTGGTGCCGGAGCACCTTCTGGATCGTCGAGACGGGATAACCAGCCTCGAATAATGCGCCGGCCGCCAGGTGCCGGATTGCATGGAATCCAAAGGGCTTTACCCCTGACCGCACACAGGCCTTGCGCATGTAGTGCTGACGGCTGCTATACGGCTGGCCCCGGTAGGCTTCATCCATGTTGTATTCCCCCGTCTGGGCGAACACCGCCGTCTGCTCGGGCTGCCGTCGTTCCCATTGAGCCATGCAGGCCTTGCGGCATTCTCTGGTCATGGGCAGCCAATCCTCGCGCCACGCCCCGGTTTCGGTCTTCCTGGTCTTGAGCCGAACCTTTCCCCGGGTGAAGTCGATGTCCTCCCAGGTGAGCCGGAACACCTCATCCTTGCGGGCCGCCAGATGCAAGATCACGGTCAGCATGGCGTGGTCCTGTCCTTGCGCATTGGCCAGGACCGTCACCATGTCTTGCATCGGCGGGACATATCGCGGATGTCGGGTTTCGGAGTACCGTTCGACTTCAAGCCAGGGGTTGCCGCCGGCCGGGAATCCTTCGCGGCGGAATTTCCGCTGCGCCCACTTCCAATCGGCGGCCAGGTTCTTGCGGTCCTTGTTCGCGGCGTTCCCGGATCGCTCGGCGGCATGGCCGTCAAGGTATTCCTCGGCGATGTCGTAATCCAGATCGCCAAGGGCAACATCGGGGCCAAAGGCCTTGAGCAGTCTCTTGAAAACGCCTTTCTTCTCTGTGTACGTCGCTGGCGCTCGTCTGGACAGGGCGAAGGCCAAAACCTCATTCGCCCATTGCAGCAGGCTCCAAGAGGCCATGGGGGTCGTGCTGGCCGCCTCCTGGATAAGCCGGACTTTCTCCTCGGCCTCCCAAGTCGCCGCCGCCCGCTCGCTGTCCTTTGTGGTGTCCGGGAACCACTTTCGGGACACCCTCCCGGCCACCATGACGGAGCCGCGCCAGCGATTTCTGCCGTTCTTCTGACAAATGCTGGGCATTCTCGATAACCTCCTTGATTCGGTTTTCAAAGAACACGTAGCGTCCTGGCGTGGTCTCCACGCCTCCCCACCGATCCGAATACTTGCGGAGGGTGCGCACGTCCAGCCCCAAGTATACGGCAAACTCCCTGTCTGGGATTGCTCGGCCGAAGGTGGTCGCGAGGTCGGGAGCGGTGAGGGGCTGTATTTCCATGGCCTACGCGGTGGCCCTCGCCTCGGACATGTCGGCGCAGTTTGCCATCACCAGCGCAGCGGCGACGGGAGGACAAACGGAATTTCCGCAGGCGCGGACCTGGGCTGACTTGGGTAGCGGCTTGCCGTTGTAAACCGGATCGATGATGTAGCTGTCAGGAAAGCCCTGGGCGCGGAAGAGTTCGCGCGGGGCGAGCATGCGCATGCCGATGTCGGCGATGGCATAGTCCTCTCCGGCCACGGTCACGAGGCCGAGGCGGTCCTTAGTGGTGGCCGTGGCCGCCGGGTCCGCGATAGACTGCCCGACTCCGTGTCCATAGTATTTGATCAGGAAGGCCCGGACCTCGCCGAGATGCGTTCCGCCGCCGGCGAAAGAGTCGATGATCAGTTCGGCGGTCATGCCCTGTTCCCCGAATCTTCCGTGCGCACCGTGATCCGCGCGTACCCCAGCGTGTTTTCCAAAAACCGAATCGCCATTGCCCCTACCTGGGCGGCCTCGACGAACATTTCACCGATGGGTGCTCCCGAGTAGGAGAAATCGATAGCCGCCTTCACCAGTTCACCGGCTTCCTCGGCCAGGATCGCGGCGGCGTGGATTGGGTCTTCGACCCATTCAGGGTGCTTCTCGCGGGCCTTGGATAGCTCTTCGAGGATGGCCTGGATCGCTGGCGAGCGCAGGGTCCGGTTTTCCTCCACGAGCTCGGTGTTGCGCTGCTGGAGGGCGGTGATTTGGGCATCTCGGTCGTCTTTCATATTTGTCTCCTTTCCTTCCAATGCGCCCCGCGACCGGCGAAAGTCGCGGGGGGTTGGGAGGGGCGTCGGGTGACGCGGAGAATAATCTAGCCGTCGCCGGAGCCGTCGCCGGAGCCGGAGCCGGAGCCGTCGCCGGAGCCGGAGCCGTAGCCGTAGCCGTAGCCGT
>JADFXL010000341.1 GCA_015233585.1 Alphaproteobacteria bacterium
ACACGACAAGCTCGCGGCATACGTCGATCAACGCGTCGAGTTCGGGATGCATGGTGATCAGGTTAACGCCGAAGGGCTGCGTTGTCCGGGCCTGGGTCGCCCGAATTTCCTGGCCCAATTGGGCGGGGGACATGGCCCCGCACGCCAGCACGCCGAATCCACCCGCGTTGGAGATGGCCGAGACCAGATTATGTTCCGACACCCAGCTCATGGCTCCGCCCAGAATGGCGTGGCGGGTGCCGAGAAAGTCGCAGCCGCGCCGCGAAAGATGATCCAGCCGTTGGCGCGCGCGGGTCTTCATGGTTTATCGTCCTTGGTCCGTTGGTTCAGGCTGCGTCCAGTCCATAGGCGGAATGCAAAGCGCGCAGGGCGAGTTCGGTATACTCCTCGGCAATAAGAACGCTTACCTTTATTTCCGAGGTCGAGATGACTTTGATGTTGATGCTGCGTTCGGCCAGGGTGGTGAACATGGTCTGGGCGATGCCGGCGTGGGAGCGCATCCCGACACCGATCACGGAGACCTTGACCACATTCGGGTCCGGCACCAGCCGGACATAGCCGATGTCGTCCTTCTTGCCGCTGATGACCGCGATTGCCTGCTCAAGATCGGTCTTGGCCACGGTGAAGGTGAGGTCGGTCTTGCTGCCGTCCTCGGAAATATTCTGGACGATCATGTCGACGTTGATGTTGGCGTCGGCCAGGGGGCCGAAGATGGCGGCGGCCACGCCGGGGCGGTCGGATACCTTGATCAGGGTGATCTTTGCTTCATCGCGGCTGTAGGTGATACCGCTAACTATTTGTCGTTCCACGATTTCCTCCTCGTCGCAGACCAGGGTTCCGGGACTGTCGGTGAAACTCGAAAGCACTTGCACGAGGACGCGGTGCTTCATCGCCATTTCAACCGAGCGGGTCTGGAGCACCTTGGCGCCCAGGGACGCCATTTCCAGCATTTCCTCATAGGTGATCTTGTCAAGTTTGCGCGGCCTGGCGACGATGCGCGGATCGGCCGTGTACACCCCATCCACATCGGTGTAGATGTCGCAGCGATCGGCGTGCAATGCCGCCGCCAGGGCCACCGCCGAGGTGTCGGAGCCGCCCCGGCCAAGGGTAGTGATGCGGTTGCCTGGACCGACGCCCTGAAATCCGGCCACCACCGGCACGAACCCGGCGGCCATCTCGGTGATCAGCGAGGCGGTATCGATGCCTTCGATCCGGGCCTTGCTGTGGGCGCTGTCGGAACGGATCGGCACCTGCCAGCCCATCCATGACCGCGACGGCACCCCCAGCTCCTGCAACGCCAGGGCCAGCAGACCGGTGGTCACCTGTTCGCCGGTAGAGACGACGGCGTCGTATTCGCGAAAATCGTAATTCGGCGCCACCTGGCGACAATAGTCGACCAACTGGTTGGTGACACCGGACATGGCGGAGACCACGACGGCGACCTGATTGCCCGCATCAAAGGTCGCCTTGACCCGCCGGGCGACATTTTTGATCCGGTCGATATCTCCGACGGAGGTTCCACCAAACTTCTGGACAATGCGAGCCATGAAGCGACGCCTTTCGAAATCGGTTCCAAAAGCGCGACGACAGCGACATAAAGGAAAATGATCGCGCGGGAGATTGAGTCTGGTTGCCGCCCGCGACCGGCGTATACATACTCCGTGTCAGCGATGCAAGACAATACGCCGTCTCTTTTATCCGATACCTAGGAGCACCCATGGCAGGAACCGATGACTTCACCGCCCAGACCAAGCCGGATTCCTCTGCCGGAGGCCCAGAGTCGACCGCCGGAGGCACCGCCTCGCCATCGGAACTCGCCAAATTCGCGGCCATGGCCGAAAGCTGGTGGGATCCGGACGGCAAATTCAAGCCCCTGCACAAATTCAATCCCATTCGGCTAGCTTATATCCGCGACCATCTGGCCTCCCATTTTGCCAGACCCGTGGCGCGGCCGGAGCCATTTTCAGGGTTGACGTTACTGGACATCGGCTGCGGCGGCGGGCTGTTGACCGAGCCGATGACCCGGCTCGGCTTTACCACGACCGGAGTCGACGCCCTGGAACGCAATGTCCAGGTGGCGCGGCTGCACGCGGCCCGCAGTGGCCTGACCATAAATTACCGCTGCGCCATGCCCGAAGCCTTGCTCAGCCAGGGCTTGCGGTACGACGTGGTGCTGGCCATGGAAGTGGTTGAGCATGTGTCTGACGTGGACCTGTTCCTGTCCACCGCCAGCGAACTTGTGGCGCCCGGCGGCATTCTGCTGGCGGCGACGCTCAACCGTACCATCAAGTCATTTGTTCTGGGCAAAGTGGGGGCCGAATACATTTTGCGCTGGCTGCCGCGCGGCACCCACGACTGGCGCAAGTTCGTCCAACCGTCCGAACTGTCTTCCGGCTTGCGGGGCGCGGGCATGACGGTCAAGGAAATCAAGGGGATGAGTTACAACCCCTTCGCCGACCTGTGGTCGATCACCAACGATCTGGAGGTCAATTATGTCGTTGTCGCGGTGAAGCCGGGGTGAGGGACGGCCATGTGGCCTCTCGACAAGTCCTTAGTCTCCTGAAACCGCACCGGCATCCCCATGGGCGCCCCAACAAGTTCCCCCTCACGCATGGCGAACCGACCGCGCACGATGGTGCTTACCGGCCATCCCATAGCCTGCATTCCCTCGAACGGTGACCAGCCACAGCGACTGGCCAGCCACTGCGGCTCGATGGTGCGGGCGGCTTTCAGGTCGACCACGGTGAAGTCGGCATCATAACCAACGGCGATTCGTCCCTTACCCGCGATGCCGTAGATCCGGGCCGGCCCAGCGCTGGTGAGATCCACA
>JADFXL010000342.1 GCA_015233585.1 Alphaproteobacteria bacterium
AGGCATCAGGATGTTGCGGTGCATGAGTTCCACGCCCTCACGGACGATCAAGGTTCCCGATTCCGCCAGCGGTTTGCGGTAGATCTTGACGCTGGTGATGTAACTGATGAGATGATCCCGGTAGGTCCGTGGCCAGACTTCGGCCAGAGTCAACCCGGTGGAAGCCATATCGAAGGCACGATCGAACATCGGGCCGCTGTGAATGATGCGCGAGTGGCCAAGATCCTGCGCCAGACGTACGATGTAAACGTGAGGCGCGATGGTGGGAAAGCGGGAAAGGTCTATGTCCGCCACGTTGGGCATCTCGGACACCCCCCGCAACTGGTCCCAGAGATCATACGCGGCGCAAATGACCCGGCGCTCGTTGTCGATACCGGGTCGACAGGGCATGGCTGGCCTGGGCAGCATTTCAGGGCTGTCGCCCGCCAACTCGCGTCGCGCTGACTCATTCTTCATATCCACCGTCTCAGCCTCGCGCCATTTTGCCCAGCCGCAGTCGCAGGGCGTTGAGCTTGATGAACCCCTCGGCGTCGTGCTGGTCGTAGACGGTATCTTTCTCGAAGGTCACGAAGTCCATGCGGTACAGGGAATTGCCGGATTTGCGGCCAACCACCGTTGCATTGCCCTTGTACAGCTTCAATCGCACAGTACCGTTGACGTAGGTCTGGGTCGAGTCAATGGCCGCCTGCAACATCAGACGTTCCGGAGTGTACCAGAACCCGTTGTAGATGAGCTTGGCATAACGCGGCATCAATTCATCTTTAAGGTGCAGGGCCTCGCGATCGAGGGTCAGGCTTTCGATGGCGCGGTGGGCCGGGGCCAGGACGGAGCCTCCCGGCGTTTCGTACACGCCGCGCGACTTCAGGCCGACGAAGCGGTTCTCGACCAGGTCGAGTCGGCCGATCCCGTGCCGCCCGCCCAACTGGTTCAGCCGGGTCAACAGCGCGGCGGGGCTTAAGCGCTCGCCATCCACTGCGACCGCATCCCCGTGCTCGAACGTGATTTCGATATACTGGGGCGTATCCGGCGCCTGTTGCGGCGAGACGGTGAGGCGGAACATGTCATCATCCGGCTCGACCCAGGGATCTTCCAGCGCCTTGCCCTCATAGGAGATGTGCAGAAGGTTGGCGTCCATGGAATAGGGGGCTTCACCGCGTTTGTCCGTGGGCACGGGAATCTGGTGCTGCTCGGCATAGGCCAACATGTCGCTACGGGACTTCAGATCCCACTCGCGCCAGGGGGCAATGACCTTGATGTCGGGCTTGTGGGCGTAATAGGTCAGCTCAAACCGGACCTGATCATTGCCCTTGCCGGTGGCGCCGTGGGCCACGGCATCGGCCCCGGTCTCGATGGCAATCTCAATCTGCCGTTTGGCGATCAGCGGTCGGGCGATGGAGGTGCCAAGGAGATAGCAGCCCCCGTACACGGTGTTGGCCCGGAACATGGGAAAGACGAAGTCACGAACGAACTCCTCGCGCAGGTCGTCGATGTAGATCTGTTTGATCCCCATCAACTCCGCCTTTTTGCGCGCGGGTTCCAGTTCCTCCCCCTGGCCGATGTCGGCGGTGAAGGTGACAACCTCGCAACCGTAGTGGTCCTGGAGCCAGCGCAGAATAATGGAAGTGTCGAGACCCCCGGAATAGGCCAGCACCACTTTCTTTATATCGGTTTTCATGGATCAACCTTACGGATCAAGCGCCATATCGTCGCGGTGAACAAGCTCGTCACGGTACCAATAGCCAAGTATGGGTTCGATGTCGATGGTCTTACGGCCCATGATGCGCAGAGCATCACTCGCCGAATAGGCGGTCAATCCCTTGGCGACGACACGCCCGGCCAGATCCCGGATCAAGATTGCGTCACCGCGCTGGAACATGCCGTCGACGGCCACCACGCCGGCCGGAAGCAGACTGCGCCCGGTTTGCAACGCCGTCACGGCCCCATCATCGACAACCACGGCCCCACATGGCCGCAGCGCCCCCGCAATCCAGCGTTTGCGGGCCGTGTGAGGCTCGGCCGCAGGCATAAACCAGGTGCAGCGTCCTCCGTTCTCCAGGGCACGGAGCGGATTCATGGCGCGGCCGGGAGCTATGACCATGCGGCAGCCAGCCCCCATACAGATCCGCGCCGCCAGTAATTTGGTCACCATGCCGCCCGAGCCGTGGCCCGACAGCGGGGCGCCGGCCATGGCCTCGATCTCTGGCGTCAGTTCGGTCACTTCAGGCACGAACAGGGCATCGGCGTGTGTCTGTGGATTATGGGAGTAAAGCCCGTCGATATCCGACAGCAGCACCAGAACGTCGGCAACCACCATCTCGGCCACCCGTGCGGCCAAGCGGTCGTTGTCGCCGAAGCGGATTTCCTGGGTGGCGACGGTGTCGTTCTCGTTGATTACCGGCACCGCGCCCAGGCGCAACAGCGTCACCAGCGTACCGCGAGCATTGAGGTAGCGGCGGCGGTTTTCCGAGTCGTCGATCGTCAGCAGAACCTGGGCCACGGTGATGTCATGACGGGCCAGGCTCTCCTGATAGGCGTGGGCGAGACGAATCTGCCCCGCCGCTGCCGCCGCCTGCTTTTCGTCGAGACGCAAGACCCCGGTGCCAAGCCCCAGATAGCGCCGCCCCAGGGCGACGGCACCCGAGGTTACCAACACGACCTCCTGACCTTGGGCACGCAACATGGCCACGTCGTCGGCCATGGCGTCGAGCCACGGACGATGGATCGTTCCGTCGCGCGGATCGACCAGCAACGACGACCCGATCTTCACCACCACACGCCGGGCGGAGGAGAGTTTTCCCGATCCGGGCAACGGGGACGATCCGT
>JADFXL010000343.1 GCA_015233585.1 Alphaproteobacteria bacterium
GCCGCCATGCGGTCGGCGCGCTTGGCCGTGTCGGCCGAAGTCCGCACGGTTGCCCCCAATTGCTCCATCGAAGCGGCGGTTTCCTCGAGACTGGCGGCTTGCTGCTCGGTGCGCTCCGATAGATCGGTATTGCCGGCCGAGACTTCCGAGGCCGCCGTGGAAAGTCCTTCGGTGGCCAGGCCTATCTCTTTAACGATGGTCGCGAGCCGCTCCGAGGTCGTGTTGAAATCGTTCTTCAGCTTGCCGTACGCCCCCTGGAAATCGGCGGTGATATGTTGCTCGAGGTCGCCCTGGGCCAAAGCCTCAAGCGCCTGTCCCAAATCGCCGACCACGGCTTCGATGGTCTCGGCCAGATGGTTGATCGCCTGGGACATGGCCAGCATCACGCCGTCCTTGCCCTCGGTGGTCATGCGCCGGCTGATTTCGCCGGCCGAAAATGCGCCGGCCAGGCCGGCAACTTCGTCGCCGATTTCCTGCTCGGCGGCGCGGGTGGCCGCCGCCACCCGGCGTTCCGACTCGAGTCGCTCCTGTTCCTGGCTAATCCGCAAGCGTTCCATGGCGAGGGCGTTGTCCTTGAAGACCTGCACCGCCCTGACCATTTCGCCGATCTCGTCGGTGCGGCCGTCGGTGGGCACCTCGACGTCCAGCTTGCCCTTGGCCAGATGGCCCATGACGTTGGTAATGACCCGCACCGGCCGCACGATGCTGCGCGATACCATCAGGGACAGCCCAACCACCACGACCATGGCGCCGAAGACGAGTTGCGCCAGCAAGATGGACTGAGCCCGGAAAATCGCGTCGACGTCGTCAAGGTAGATGCCGGTCCCGATGACCCAACCCCAGTCCTTGTAGCCTTTGACATAGGAAATCTTGGCGACGGGCTGATCGAAGCCGGGTTTGGGCCACATATACGGCACAAAGCCTTCGCCGCTGGTCCGTACGACCTGAACCATTTCCACGAACAGCGCCTTGCCGGTCGGGTCTTTGAAGGCGGTGAGGTCCTGACCATTGAGCTTTTTGTTGGGATGCTGGATCATCACCGGCTTCATGTCGTTGACCCAGAAATAATCCCCGTTGCCGTAGCGCAAGGGATCGAGCACCGCCAGCGCCCGCTTCTGGGCTTCTTCGACACTGAGGACGCCGGCCTTGGCCTGGGCATCGAAACCGGCAATCACGCCATAGGCCGTCTCGGCCAGATTTCGGGACTTGTCCATCCGGTCCTGCAACAGGCTGTCGTGCAACCGGTTGAGGCCGACGCCGCCGACGGCCGCCATTCCCAGCACGGCAACGCCGACGATAAGCAGGATTCGATTGCTGATGTTCAGTTTAAGTCCAGCCATGGTGCCTGTCCCCCCCCACTCAAGGCGACGGTTTTTTCGTGCTTGGAGGAAAACCACCTTCAATCCTTCCGGATAAGGCCGTCCTCGTGTTGGACCCGTCCCCTGACGCCGTATTCGCCACCCATTTGGGCCGCGATGCAGCAATCAACATTACAAGCAGGTCTTGGGGTGCCAACATTGATTTTTCGCCGTCGCGCCAATCGTGAATTAGCTCTTAACACGGCTCAGGCGATATGTGCAACCCGATGCGCGAATTGTCGCAGCGCGCAACACAGGCTGCACGAAGTCAGGGTTTGGATGGGAAGAAACCAGTCGCGGATATCGGGACTACTTTACCGTGTCTCCGACAGCAGCTTGCGCTCCGGCACAACGGCTGGCAGTTTGTGGGCAACGCCCATATGGCACTCGATACAAGTGACGCCGCGCTCGGCAGCCAGTTGGTGCTGGCGTGCGGCCAGCCCTTCCTGCTGGGCAAGGTTCATCGAGGCGTAGTAGTGACAGTTTCGGCACCCACGCGAATCATTTTCCCGCATCCGTTGCCAAATGGCTTGGGCCATGGCGGGGCGTTTCGCCTCGTACTTTTCCCGCGTGGAGAGCGTGCCCGCAAGATGCTCTATGAGCTCATTTACAAAGTAAAGTTTCGTCGACACCTTGTACACCCACTCCCGGGAGACGTGGCAGTCGTAACACTCGGCACGCACGCCGGGAACGTTGCTGTAGTGCTTGCTGAGCTGGAACTCCGGCTGGGTGTACTCGGAGTGTTCATGACACGACAGGCAGAACGTCTCGCTATTGGACAACTCGATCGCCCAATGGAACCCACCCCACAGCACGATGCCGAGTCCCAGGCCGTAAAGAAGGATCGCCCCAAATGAATAGTAGGCCGAGGGGGACGCAAGCAACCGCCAGAGCCGCACCAGAATGTTTGGACTTCTTGTCGCCGGATGCTCAGCCATGCCCCACCCCCCCTGGCCCCAATCCCCTGGCCCTGGCCCCGACCCCCTGGCGTTCGACCCCTGCCACCTGGCCAGGAGCGACTTTACTAGGATAGCCGCCGAACGCAAAGCCCGACGTGCCGGTCACGCAACGGCCGAAGCCGATGACTCGATTGCCGATAACAGCCGCTGGGCCGGAAACCGCACACGGGCGACGGTTCCGACTCCCACGGTGCTTTCCAGAGTCAGCGAGCCGCCGTGGAGTTCGATCATCTTCGTCGCCAGAGGCAGGCCCAACCCGACTCCCCCCTGCTTACGGGCGTGAACCGGTTCGACCTGGCCGAACGGCATCATCACCTTGGCGAGATCATGGGGCGCAATGCCGATCCCGGTGTCGATGATGGCGATTTCCAGGGGGCCGTCGGCATCGACCGTGGCTTCGATCCGGACGCTGCCACCGGGTTCGGTAAACTTGATGGCATTGACCAGCAGATTGAGTAGCACCTGCTTGATCTTGAGTTCATCGCAACGCAGCACCAGC
>JADFXL010000344.1 GCA_015233585.1 Alphaproteobacteria bacterium
CGGTCTCGATCGGAGGCGGCAAATGGTAGTGAAGCCCCGGAGCCGTGGTGTAAACATAGCGTCCGAATCGCAACACCACCCCCTGTTCGTCGGTTTCAACCCGGTAAAAGCCGGTGGCTGCCCACAGGGCAATTCCCACCAGCACGATCAGGCCGATACCTCGCGAACCGCCGATACCGCCCGGCAGAAGACGGCGGAAACGGTCCTGGCCCCGACGGAATATTTCTTCAAGGTTGGGCGGAGGGGCGCCACCGCCGCTGGAGCCACGACCCCACGGCCCAGGGCCACCACCACCACCTCCACCCCATGGACCACCACCGCCCTGATTATTCCACGGCATCGACTTTTTTCCTTCTTGCACGCGCGCTGGAACCCGGTCGTCATGCCCGGTCGCGAGGCGTCGGTAAATACCACGGGGAACCCGTTGGCAAATCGGCTCAGGAGCCTTATATGACATGCGGCCTTTCCACGCAATCCGGCATGATGAATGACCAGATGTCTGGCATGTGGGAGGGGCTGCGATTACGACAAGAACAAGATCTTCAGAAATATTGGCGGCTGTCGGGAGTTTTCAGGAATGTCTGAGGTTACAAAGGACCAGGTTCTAGAAGCGTTGCGAACGGTAATCGACTCGGATAGCGGGGGTGACTTGGTCAGCCTCGGCTGGGTCACTAGCGTTCAGGTCAAGAATGGGCACGTCACGTTCGTTATCGAAGTGCCACAGCAACGCGTGCATGAGTTTGAGGCGCACCGCAAGCGGGCGGAGGAGGCTGTGAACGATGTGCCCGGCGTGCTGTCGGTCACGGGCATTCTCACCGCCCACAATGCCGCCCCCCACCAGTGCGGCACCAATCCCCACCAGTGCAACACCCGCCCAGCCGGGGCGCCGGACGAAGGTGGACCGCCAGGCAGCGAGGCTATGCACGGCAAGCTGGCCCTGCCCACCATCAAGAACATCATTGCCGTTGCTTCGGGCAAAGGTGGTGTCGGCAAGTCCACCACGGCTGCGAATCTGGCGCTGGCGTTCTCCGGCCTTGGGCTGAAGGTCGGGTTGTTCGACGCCGACATTTATGGCCCTTCGGCACCCCGGATGCTGGGGTTGCGTGATGCCAGGCTTGAGAGCAACGCCGACGAGACCAAACTGCTGCCGCTGGAAAATCACGGCATCAAGTGCATGTCGATCGGATTCATGGTGCCCGAGGATGCCCCGGTAATCTGGCGCGGACCCATGGTGATTGGCGCGCTGGAACAATTGTTGCGTGATGTTGAGTGGGGCGAAATCGACGTTCTGGTGGTGGATCTGCCGCCTGGCACCGGCGACACCCAGCTTACCATGTGCCAGCGCGTGCCGCTGGCCGGCGCCGTGATCGTGTCGACTCCGCAAGACATCGCGCTCCTGGACGCCCGCAAGGGCCTCAACATGTTCCGCAAGGTTGAGGTGCCGGTGTTTGGTATTATCGAGAACATGAGCTATTACATTTGTCCCAAGTGCGGACATCGCGACGAGATCTTTGCCTACGGCGGTGCCCAAAAGACCGCAGAAGAGCTTAACTGCGATTTCCTTGGCGAGATCCCGCTCGACATCAAGATCCGGGAGACCGCCGACAACGGAACACCGATCGTGGTTTTCGATCCTTCAAGCCCCCATGCCCAGGCCTACATCAATATTGCCAAGGCAGTCTGGGACAAGGTGGTCAAGATCCATGCCGCCGGCAGCCGTCAGGCCCCGCGCCTGGTCGTTCACTGAAGGAGCCCGCGCCCGCGTCGCAGACCGTGTGTTTTGCGGATGTCTTTCGACCATAAGTGCGCTCCCTTCACAAAGGGAGCGCACTTTTTTTGTTGGTGTTTTACTATTTGTTATAATCTTTGATATATTCGACTAAGGTATTAACGACCGCCGTTGAGAGGATCAATGGGTCTGGGCATGTTTTACCGCTTGCATGAGAAGAGAGAGGCGAGTCATGGGTGATCCCGTGCGTCGGAACTCACCAGACTCGTACTTTGAAACCAAGGTGCGCGAGCTTGTCCAGATCACGCGTTCCTGCTCGGTATCTCAGGTTCTGGCGTTGCGCCACCGTACCCTGAACGATCTGGGGGCGCTGGGTCTGGACATCGGTAACTACTTCCGTGTCATTTTCAAGATAACCGCGAAGCATGAGAACCTGGGCGAACCGGAGCTGCATCAGGCCCAGCGCGATAAATTCGAGTCCCTGTTGCCGCCGGTGAGCGCAACCTATGGCCGCGACCAGCGCGAAAATGATCGCGTTACCCTTGGTTACGCCGCCATCCAGTCCCTGGCGACCCTGTTTTCGGAGGCGATCCGACGTGCGGAGGATCCGGCTTTCGAAGGTAAAGTGCATGAACTGGTACTGATCACACGGGCCTACAGCGTGGCGCAGATCCTGGCGCTTCGTCATGAAACCCTGGACGATCCGGCTTCACGGGCCTGGGGTTCCGTTGTGCAGATCAAAGTCATCTTCAATGTGGTGTTGACGTTCAGGCTTCAGAGCATGGGCGAGAAGGCACTGCGGGAGGCTCAGGAAAGCAATTTCGAGACCCTGCTGCCACCTATGCGCGCTGGATACATGGCCGAAAAACGCGAGGAAGATCGCGAGACGATTGCCAATGCCGTCATGCAGGCTCTGGCCGTCGTGGTCTATTCCATCGGGATGCAGGACAACACCCCTGGCCCCGTGACGGCTGTGTCACTCCCGGCCCGGTCCACTGTCGAACCGTTTGCCGCCGTCAAACCGTTATCGGTCCCACCTGCGGCCGGGGTTTCCGTAAAATCGCCCAAGCCCACGCCCGCGCCTGTA
>JADFXL010000345.1 GCA_015233585.1 Alphaproteobacteria bacterium
GTCTCTGAAGACAGACCAGAGAAAACAGAAGTACGCCAATGGCCATTCCCCCCATCATCGAGGCACCTGACCCCCGCCTCAAGCAAATCGCCCAGAGCGTGGAAAAAGTGGACGCCGAACTGGCGCGTCTCATGGACGACATGCTTGAGACCATGTACAAGGCACCAGGAATCGGCTTGGCCGCGCCACAGATTGGCGTTGCGAAACGCGTCATCGTCGTGGACCTCGCCAACGAGGAAGAGGACGAGCCGCGCAGACCTCTGCGTATGGCCAATCCTGAAATCTTGTGGGCCTCGGAAACGACCCGCGTTCATAATGAGGGGTGTCTGTCCCTGCCCGAGCAATTCGCCGACGTGGAACGGCCGACCAAAATAAAGGTACGTTACCTGGATCACGAGAATCAGGTGCGCGAGATGGAGGCCGAGGATCTGCTCGCCACCGTAATTCAGCATGAAATGGATCACCTGGAAGGGGTTCTGTTCGTGGATCGGGTGTCCAAGCTGAAGCGTGGCATCCTCATGCGCCGCCTGTTGAAGGCCCGCAAGGGCAAGGCCGCTCCCGACGCGCAAGCCTGGTCATGACAGAATCCTGCCCCGCTTCGCCCCGCCTGCCCGTCGTCTTCATGGGTACGCCTGATTTTGCCGTCGCCAGCCTGGAGGCGGTGAGCACTCGCCATGAAGTGGTCTGCGTTTATTCCCAACCCCCCCGCCCTGCTGGCCGTGGCCACAAGGAACAGCCGAGCCAGGTTCATCGTTCTGCCGACGCGCTGAACATCCCTGTGCGCACGCCGACCTCCTTGAAGCCCCCCGACACCCAGCAGGCGTTCGCAGCTCGGAACGCCGACATCGCTGTGGTGGCGGCTTCCGGCCTGATCTTGCCCGCGCCCCTTCTGGAGGCGCCCAGACTGGGCTGCATCAACGTCCATGCCTCGCTGCTGCCACGCTGGCGCGGGGCTGCTCCCATCCATCGCGCCGTCATGGCCGGAGACCCCCTCACCGGTATCACCATCATGCGGATGGATGCAGGACTCGACACCGGCCCGATCCTGATGCAGGAGGCAGTACCGATTTCCCCCCTCACTACCAGCGGCGCTCTGCACGACGTGCTGGCAGCCCTGGGAGCACGACTGGTGCTAACGGCCATCGACGGGCTGGCGGCCGGCTTGACGACGGTGCCCCAGCCAGCCGACGGCGTTACCTACGCCACCAAGCTGGCGAAAGACGAAGGCCGGCTCGACTGGAACCAGCCGGCGGCGACGCTGGCCAACCTGGTGCGCGGTTTGTCCCCATGGCCGGGAGCCTGGTTCGAACACGATGGCACCCGCGTCAAGGTGCTGGAGGCCGTGCTCCTACCCGGCGGGACTTTCCCTAACGCCGGGCTGCCAGGCACGATCCTGGACGAGCGTTTGACCGTGGCCTGTTGCGATGGCGCCTTGCGCCTGCTCGTGGTCCAGCGGCCCGGCAAAGGCCCGGTAGCGGCGGAGGCCTTTCTGCGGGGATACGCCTTGTCCAGGGATACCAAGTTGAGGGTAACTGGCCAGACAACCCAAAAATCAGAAAATATCAATGAATGTTAATCAACTTGAAGATAAGGATACGAGGGGCCTGAGGCCCCTCGCGCTCCCCCTTGTTAAGATAAATGGGGAGCACGAGGGCCTCAGACCCTCGTTCTTGCCTCTCCTCTGATGCCCCGCTACAAACTTACCATCGAATACGTCGGCACCTCATTCGTCGGCTGGCAGCGGCAGGACAACGGTTATTCCGTGCAACAGGCGCTGGAAGAGGCCGTGGCCGGTTTCTGCCAGAGTCACGTAACGCTGCACGCGGCAGGCCGCACCGATGCCGGCGTCCATGCCCTGGGTCAGGTGGCTCATGTCACCCTGCCGCGCGACTATCCTCCCGACCGGGTCCGCGATGCCCTGAATGCCCATCTGCGGCCACGGCCGGTGGCGGTTATCGGCGTCGAGACCGTCTGCGAAACATTCCATGCCCGTTTCTCCGCCGTCGAGCGCCGCTACCTGTACCGGATCGTCAACCGCCGGGCGCCGGTAGCGCTGGAGCAGGACCGGGCATGGTGGGTGCCGAGTCGCCTTGATGTACCGGCCATGAGCCAGGCAGCTTTGGTTCTGATCGGCCGGCACGATTTTTCAACGTTCCGCGCCAGTGAATGTCAGGCTAATTCCCCCATTCGCACCCTTGACGAGTTATTCGTGGAACGCCAGGGGGAAGAGATCCGCATCACTGCCCGCGCCCGTTCGTTTCTGCACCATCAGGTCCGCAACATGGTGGGAACCTTGCGGCGGGTGGGCGAGGGGAAATGGACGTCAGAGGACGTGCGGCACGCCCTTGACGCCCGCGACCGCCGCGCTGGCGGACAAACCGCGCCCGCGTGCGGGCTATATTTGACCGGCGTCAGGTATTGAACGCCGCCAGTTTCAATTCCGGTATTGACGTTGCTCGTCGGAGCGGGTTTGTTAGCTGTTGTCATGCTACCATTGGCACAGAGAGCCGGTTTATACCGTAATCAACAAAATACGAAACCGCGAACCCCAGTCACGTTTCAAAGAGGTCATGATGGTGCTTTCCAGATATTTCCGTTTTCGCTCCTCCGAGGCAGTCGCCGCCCTGCTCCTGGCCATCGGCCTTGGAATACCACTGACAGCCACAGCAAAGCCCCCGGCACCAGAATCGGCCAGTTTCTCCGAAGATGTCATGCCGATCCTGCAAGTCCGCTGCCTGGAATGCCATAAGCCGGGAGCCGCAGGCTATGAGAAGAGCGGGCTGGATCTGCGAACCTACGAAGG
>JADFXL010000346.1 GCA_015233585.1 Alphaproteobacteria bacterium
ACCTCGCGCGGGTCGTTTTGAAGCAGAAGTGGCCGGTGCGTCCGGCCAGCGGTGCGGGCGACCAGAACATCAAGGCTGGCCCGCAGCCATACCGACACGCCCCGCGCCCGGATCAACACCCTGGTCTCCGAGTCGATGAAGGCGCCACCGCCGGTGGCCAGAACACAGGGGGGAGCTTCCAGAAGGCGGGCCATGACGCGACGCTCGCCCTCGCGAAAAGCGGCTTCGCCACGGGTTGCGAAATAGTCGGCGATGGAACAGCCCGCCGCGTCCTCGATCACCGTGTCGGCATCGACGAACGGAACCCCGAGGCTGACGGCGAGACGGCGGCCGATGTTGCTTTTACCAGCCCCCATCAGACCGACCATGACCACGGTTTTCGGCAGGGGCGACGGTTGGGACGGAAAAATTGAAACAATGTCCATGGCTACATCGGACCGGCACGTTGCATGTGGGACCGCGAGCCTATAAAGTGCCACGAGGTCGCCAAGGTTCGGACTCTGACGCACGCCCCACTATACGCTGACATATCCGAACAGGCACTGATCTCATTCGCGGGTTTGTCGTGTCGCAGCCGAAGTAAGGCTGCACCCACGGTTCCTCAGCCTTGTATTCGAGTTGTTGTGAAAATGCAAAATTTGTCGCGATTCCTGATCCTCCTTCTGATTGTCGCTGTCGTGGGGATAATTGGATATCTGGCCACTGTGGACATGACGCCCACGGCCACGAAAGTGGAAAAGGTGATTCCTAATGACCGGTTTACGCATTAGTCCCGTTGGACCGGCGCTGGCCGGGCTGACGCTGGTTTTGTTGGCCAGCGCGGCTCTGGCCGAAGATCTCCAGCCGATTCAGCTCGTGCCGTCATGGAGCGATACCCCTACCGCTTCGGGGAACGCTTCTTCTGGCACCGTTCCGGGGACCGAGGGACGGCCGGTACTGTCCCTGCCGCCGGTCAATTCCCCTTCGTACCTGATGAACTCGCCACCGGGCGGGGCCGTCGAGACACCTCCGCCGGTATCCTCGTATTCGATGGATACGCAATCGCCCGCGCCAAGGGTCTATGCCGCGCCGGGGAGCCCGCCGGGCTTGGCTGCGTCGGGTTTGACCAAGCCGGTCAAGCCCGCCGGGCCTCCCGCCACGATCCAGGCTGAACCCTTGCAGGCGCTCGACCCTGATTCGTTCGGGCTTCTGACGCCGGAGCGGGGCGGGCTGGGCATGGCCATGTGGCAGGGCAGCACGCGCGACGCCGTGCATATGGAACTGGCTGCGATGCCGGTCGCCACGCCCTCGCGCGGGCTGCATGACCTGCTGCGCCGGTTGCTATTGTCGACCGCCACACCGCCCCGGATTGCCCCCCCCCCCCCGGCGAAGACCGCGCTCACGCTGATTGCGCCCGGAACGCCGGCAACGCCAAAGCCCGGCGCCCTCGCGAACGGCCCCCTGCTCCCGGTGCGGGTTGAACGCCTGCTGGCCGCCGGAGAGACGCAGGCCGTGATATCGCTGGCGAAGGCGATAAGCCCGGCCAGCCTCACCGAGCCGGTCGAGAGGGCCAAGGCCGAAGCCGAATGGATTGAAGGCGATATCCCCGCCGCCTGCACGGACACCCCCGCCGCAGTCCGCACCCATGATGGTAGCGTCTTCTGGCAAGAAGGTATGATCCTGTGCAATGCGATGGCAGGGCAACGCGATCAGGCGTTCCTTGGCCTGGACCTGTTACGGGAGGGTGGCCACGGCGACCCCGCGTTTCAGTCGTGGGTGGAAGCTTTGCTCGGCCTGCACAAACTGGCGGCGGCCAAAGTCGCCACCGTGACGCCACTGCACATCGCCGTACTGCGCGCCAACAAGGTGTCGTTCCCTCAGGATCTTGCCCGGGGTGCGGCCCCCGCTGTCCTGCGGGCGATTGCTCTTAGCGAGAACGCCGAACCGGAAACCCGGCTGCCCGCCGCCGAACGGGCAGAGGCTATGGGAATTTACGACACGGCGGCGCTCCGCGATCTCTATCGCACCCTGAAATTCAGCGAGGAAGAACGCCGCGCCGCTGTCGTTTCCGGCAAGGATAAGGTGTCCGGCAAGGATAAGGGTAAAGACAGGGGGCCTCGCGTTCGCGCTCTTCTGTTTCAGACGGCAACGGTTGAGGCCGATGCCGGAACCCGCGCCAGCGTGATTGCGAATGCCCTGGGTATGGCGGGCGGCGACGACTTCCTGGCAGCGGCCCGGTTGTATGAGCCTATGCTGGAGGGAATCCCCCCCAGCCGCGATCTGGTGTGGTTCGCGGGACCAGCGGTGCGGGCCCTGATCGCTGCGGGCCGGTTCGATCGCGCCGCAAGTTGGCTTGCCCTGGCACAGAACGCCGCCATGGCCTCGGAGGAAGCCGCCCAAACCGCCCGCGACCTGTTGCCGCTGACCCACCTGGCCCAGCCTCGCCAGAATGAGCGCTGGTCGGCCGATGCCATGGCCGCCTGGCGCCAGTCTCATGGGGCGGCGGCGGCGGGAGAGGCGTCTCAGGGCGAAGCCGCGCCAGACCGTGGCGCTGCCCGCGAGGCGCTCCTTCTCAATCTGTTCGATGCGATCGGCGAGACGGTGCCGAGTGCCGACTGGAACCACGCTGCAACCGGCGTTGCCCCGCGTTCTGCCACCCTGCCTCCCCTCGGCGTATGGCACGCCCTGGCCGAAGCCGGACGGGACGGCCGGATCGCCGAGGTCGTCGCCCTGGCGGAAATAGCCATGGCCGACAAGACCCCGGCCACGGTCGACCCCCCCGTTCTCCATCAGGTTATCACTGCCCTGCGGCTGGTGGG
>JADFXL010000347.1 GCA_015233585.1 Alphaproteobacteria bacterium
GCCGAATACCTGGACAATATTCTGAGCAAGCCACTCAATCCCTCGCTGCTGCTTAATGCCATCATGGAGGCATTCGGGGAAACGTCATCGCACTTGTCTCATATCGGCATGGACAACGACCTGGACGAGCAGGCCCTACGCTCCATTCAGGGGGCCCGCATCCTGCTGGTGGAGGACAATGAAGTCAATCAGCAGGTTGCCTGCGAGCTGTTGCAGCAGGCACGGTTCGTGGTGGACGTGGCCAATCATGGTCTTGAGGCCATCGCGATGCTGGCGCCGGGCCGCTATGACTGCGTGTTGATGGACATGCAGATGCCGGTCATGGACGGACTGGAGGCAACGCGCCGGATCCGCGAGGACGCGCGGTTCGCCAACCTTCCCATCCTCGCCATGACCGCCAACGCCATGGTGGAGGATCGCAGGCGGACCCATGACGCCGGCATGAACGACCACATCGCCAAGCCCATCCGGCCAACGGAACTGTTCAATGCGCTGCGGCGCTGGATACCGCCCGGTGAACGCGATCTGCCGGCGTTGGTGGCCGATGTCGACGAAGGCGGCACCGATACGGCAAGCCTGCCCGAGATGCCGGGGATCGACACCGCCGCCGGCATAGCCCGGATGGCGGGCAACTCCGGCGCCTATCGCAGGCTTCTCAACAAATTCGCCGACAATCAGGAAAACACGGTGGCGGAGATCCGCAAGGCCATGGATCGCGGCGACGGGGCACTCGCCCTACGCATAGCCCATACGTTGAAGGGCGTGGCGGGCAATATCAGCGCACTATCCCTTCAACTGACTGCCCGTGATTTGGAAGCGGCCCTGAAAGATGGCGGGACAGAGGGGCTCGACGGGTTGATCCTGGCCACGGAGCAGGAACTGGGGCGGGTCGTTTCGGTCATCCGCACCGCACTCCATCCGCCCCTCAAGACACTTCCCGGTACGCTGAGCCTTGTTGACATCACCCCCCGACTGCTCACTTTACGTGAGCTGTTGACACAATACGATTCAGAAGCAGAGGATCTTCTTTCCGCGATCCTGGAGGAGGTATCGGATCCGGCTTTGCTCGCCTCGCTCAAGGTTCTCAATACCCAGATAACGCGGGATGATTTTGATAACGCGGTTGTAACCCTCGATGCTTTGATCGAAACTATCGCCGGGTCAGACGAAGGGCAATCCTGATGGTGCATGAGACGGGACGCAAAAGAACAATTCTGGCGGTGGACGACGCGCCGGAGAACCTTGACGTCATCAAATCGATTCTGGTGCCGGACTATACCGTCAAAAGAGCCGCCAGCGGCGCCATGGCCCTGAAAATCGCCGAGTCCCAGCCGCCGGACCTGATCCTTCTCGACATCATGATGCCGGACATGAACGGCTATGAGGTCTGCCGCAAACTTAAGGAAAGCGGAACCACGCGGGATATTCCGGTCATCTTCGTCACGGCGAAGGATCAGACCGAGGATGAGGCCCTCGGACTGGACATGGGGGCGGTCGATTATATCGCCAAGCCCATCCGCCCCCCAATCCTGCGCGCGCGGGTTCATACTCATATCGTGCTGGCGGACTCAATCCGGCAGCTCGCCGATCAGAACAAAGCCTTGCTTGATGCGGCGCGCCTGCGTGAGGACGTCGATCACATCATGCGCCACGACCTGAAAGGCCCCCTGAATGTCATCATCGGGGCGCCTCAGTTCCTGTTGATGAAAAATAACCTGCTGGATGATCAGCGCGATATGATCAAGATCATCGAGCAATCGGGATACCGGATGCTGGATATGATCAACCGCTCGCTCGATATCTTCAAGATGGAGAACGGGATTTACGAATTCAGGCCGGAACGGGTCGATCTTGTCGCGATCCTGCATGGCGTGATGGCGGAACTGGCATCCGCCGTATCGGCAAAACAGCTTCAGGTCCATATTCAGATCGACGGCCAGGATGTCGCCCTCAATCAGCGGGTGGACGTGAAGGCCGAAGGACTCCTCTGCCATTCAATGTTTTCGAACCTGTGCAAAAATGCCATCGAGGCCTCCCCTCCCGGGGACAGGCTCACGATTCATTTCTCGCGCGGTCCCGATATCGTGACATCGATCGACAACGGCGGAGATGTACCGGAAGACATCCGCCCTCGTTTTTTCGACAAATTCGTGACGGCGGGAAAGCGTCAGGGCACCGGTCTTGGCACCTATTCGGCGATGCTGATCGCCCGGACCCAGAATGGCTCCATCACCCTGGATGCTGCGGTGGCCAAAACCGCCAAGCGGCTCGTGCTGGTGATCCATGACACGGTGGCTTTGGCCCCGCTCCAGGCGGTGGTGAACCGCGAGGGGCGCGGCAAGGGCGAAATCGTGGTAGTGCCGCAGTTCGAGGGCCGCGAGGCGGAAATCCTGTTGCCGGGACGTTATGCTCTGTCGCCGGGACTTATTGCGTCGGTGAAGAATATGCCGGGGATTGTGGCGGTGCGGGAGCTTTGACCCAAGAACGCGAATGAATCGAAAGAGACAAGAACGAGGGCCTGAGGCCCTCGTGCTCCCCATTTATTGCGTCGATGCGTGAAAGTGAGCGTCGGCTTATGGCGCCTGCAGCCGGTTTCCGGTAAGTTGACGTTATTGTTTATGATTCCGTCTTTTTGTTGATACTACGCGATGTCTCCCGGAATTCTGTTTCCAGAGCAAGGAAAGCATCCACGACTTCCGGATCGAAATGCCGGCCTCGACCTTCCACGATCATCGCTTTTGCCGCTTC
>JADFXL010000348.1 GCA_015233585.1 Alphaproteobacteria bacterium
GAACTGCTGGATGCCGGAGACGGGGTCGATGCCGACCTTCAGGATCTTTTCCGGAGTGGCCGCAGCGACCTTTTCGATCTCCATGCCGCCTTCGGTCGAACCCATGATGGTGATGCGCCCGGAAGCCCGGTCGATCAACATGCCGAGATACAGTTCGCGAGCGATATCGCAGCCCTGCTCGATATAGACGCGCTTGACTTCCTTGCCCACCGGGCCGGTCTGATGGGTGACCAGGGTCTTGCCCAGCATCTGGAGTGCGTTCGTCCGCACGTCCTGGGCCGACTTGACCACGCGCACGCCGCCGGCGGTGCCGGCTTCGGCTTCCTTGAACTTGCCCTTGCCGCGTCCGCCGGCATGGATCTGGGACTTCACGACCCAGACCGGCCCGCCCAGCGCCTTGGCTGCCGCCTCGGCCTCGTCGGCGGTATAAGCCACGCTGCCGTTAAGAACAGCGACGCCGAACTTCTTCAGAAGTTGCTTCGCCTGATATGCGTGTATATTCATTTCCTTGTTTCTCCCCCCGGTATCACTTCGGCATCAATTCTTTGGATTTTTCGATCAGCACGCGCACGGCGTCCACCGATTTGTCGAACATGGCCTTTTCATCGGCATCCAGCTCGATCTCAACCACCTTCTCGACGCCGCCGGCGCCGATGACCACCGGAACGCCAACGTACATGCCACTCAGGCCGTATTGTCCGGCGCACCATGCGGCGCATGGCAGAATGCGCTTCTTGTCCTTGAGATAGCATTCGGCCATCAGGATGCCTGCGGCAGCCGGAGCATAGAAGGCCGAACCGGTCTTGAGCAGGGCAACAATTTCAGCGCCACCGTCGCGGGTGCGCTGCATGATCTTTTCCAGCCGTTCCTGAGTCGTCCAGCCCATCTTGATGGCGTCGGGCAGGGGAATGCCGCCGACTGAGGAATAGCGCGGCAGCGGCACCATGGTATCACCGTGGCCGCCCAGCACGAACGCCTGAACGTCTTCCACCGACACCTTGAACTCGTCGGCGAGGAAAGTACGGAAGCGGCCGGAGTCCAGCACACCACCCATGCCAACAACCATGTGGTGCGGCAGCCCGGAAACCTCGCGCAGCACCCATACCATCGCATCGAGGGGATTGGTGATACAAATTACGAAAGCGTTGGGGCAATGTTTCTTGATGCCCTCGCCGACGGCGCTCATGACCTTGGCATTGATGCCGATCAGGTCGTCGCGGCTCATGCCAGGCTTGCGCGGCACGCCAGCGGTAACGATGACGACATCGGCCCCGGCGATGCCGGCATAATCGTTGACACCAGCCAGACTGGCGTCGAGATCCTCGATCGGTGTTGACTCCAGAATATCCAGCGCCTTGCCCTGAGGCACACCCTCCACGATGTCGAACATGACGACATCGCCCAATTCCTTCAATACGGCAAGATGGGCCAATGTCCCGCCGATGTTACCGGCGCCAACCAAGGCAATCTTTTTTCGTGCCATAGATATTTCCCCCTCCAACTGCTTTTTCGTACAACGCTATGCTCAACACTCAAGAAGACGCGGCGCCGCCACGCAACACCGGTTAGCGGGCTAAAGTGACGTGTTTCGTTACCGATGGCAAGCGCAGAGGGATGCGTGGCAAAACATTAGAAATACGGAATACATCCGGGACCGTGAAAGATCGCTCAAACCAGGTATTACGCGGGCTTGCCAAAGGCTGTCGTGGCGTGTCAGGGTTCCGGGACATTGACGTTGGGAGTCCGCCCTGCCGTGAATTTTCGCCTTGCCATCCTGTTTATGGTTGCACTGACCACTGCCGCCTGTTCCCAGCCGCCGTTCATCGACCACCCCTCGACCAACGGGAGCATGATGCCGGCCAAGGAAATCCCCGGTCAGATTTTCGTCTGTTACAACCCGTCATCGTCGACTCTGGCCGATGCCACCGCCCTGGCTCAGGAGGCGTGCGCACTCACCGAACAGACCGCCGTATTCGTCGATCAAACCCGCTATCAATGCCGATTGCTGGTACCCATGCGCGCCGAGTTCCGTTGCGACCCGCCCAGACCGACCGCCAAGCCGGGAACCAAACCTTAAATCCACCCCAAACGCAACGTGGGCCAGGAAATTCTGGCCCACGCGCGTAAGACTAAGAATCGAGGCAGACAATTACGACCGGTTAACGGTTCTCCGACTTCGCCGGAGCCGCCGGAGCCGGACGATAGGCACTGGGACCGCCCCAGTAACCGGGACCGCCATAGGGACCGCCATAATAGCCATAGCCGGGGCCACCATAGCCATAGCCGGGACCGCCCCAGTAACCGGGACCACCGTAACCATAACCGGGACCACCCCAGCCGGGGCCGCCCCAATAGCCGGGACCATAGCCGTTATAACCATTGCCATTGCCGTAGCCACTGCCATAGCCGCTGCCACGGCCGCTAAAGCTCATGCTGAAATCACCGGAACCACTGCCGTCACTCGACCCGTCCCACGGGCCACCGCCGCCCCACCACGCATGAGCGGAAGACAACGGCATCACCGAAGCACCAATAACCAGCGCAGCGACTGCCAGCGCCTTGATTGTTCTCATGGATTACCCCCGTCTGAATTTATCTAGCACACTGAGCCGATGTTATCGGGCAACCGGCACATTGTGCTGTAAGTTAACAATCCCGTCCTGGCTCGTCAAGACGTAGCTCGCTCATCAAGTGCAGTGCCGGATGCTACGGACAGACGCGTTTATTCGACAGA
>JADFXL010000349.1 GCA_015233585.1 Alphaproteobacteria bacterium
CCGCTCTGCAAAAAGTAGGGTCCAAGTTCAGACTCCTGTTGTCCGAAGGGTATCTTGCGGAGAAATGTGTGGAACGGATTGCCCTTGACCGGACCAATGGCGGATACAAGCAGGTTCAAGGCAATCTGTTGCCCATGCCATCCCGGATGGTGCATATCATCGACTCGATCAAGCACCCGGCAGAACATGAGCTCTTAATAGATGTTTATGGTGATGCCTTGTGGCTCATCGGAGTTTTTGCCCCGGAAGATATTCGTAAGGAACGCCTTCTGGCAAAGGGCGTCGAGGATGCGAACATTCAGGCTATTTTTAATGTTGATGAGGAAGAGGGGGTCAACCATGGTCAAAAAGTGAGGGAGACTATAGAAAAATCCGATTTCTTTGTCCGCAATGACGGGCTAAACACCGAGAAGCTTAAGGGTGTTCTGAGAAGATATATGAGCCTTTTATTCGGGATTGAGGTTAACACGCCCACGAGGGACGAAGCGGCTATGTATACCGCCGTCTCTGCAGCCGCCTCTTCAGCCTGCCTGTCCCGGCAGGTCGGTGCTGCCATCTATAGTGAGGCGGGCGAACTTATCGGTAAGGGCTCCAACGACGTTCCCAAAAAAGGTGGGGGTCTTTACTGCTACGAGGATCAAGATAATGACCATCGATGCTACAAATATGGCGGTCACATCTGTCACAACGATGACCGAAAGAAACGGTTGTTTCAATCGATTATTACAAGCCTTGTTAATGACCACTTTTTGGCTAAGACGGTCGAATTCGATAAAGTTGTAAGAACTCTAAAGCGGACTGGAATAAAGAATCTCATCGAATACTCTCGGGCGGTTCACGCTGAGATGGAAGCTATTATTTCAGTGGCGCGAGCTGGAAAGGGCGGCATCGTGGGGTCGACACTTTACTGTACAACATTTCCATGCCATAGCTGTGCGCGCCACATCGTTGCCAGTGGCGTAAAGAAAGTCGTTTATATAGAGCCTTACCCTAAGAGCCTTGCGACCACCCTTCACAAGGATTCGATCTCTACTCGGGACTCCGAGGGAGAAGGCCATGTGTTGTTTCTGCAGTACGAAGGGGTTGCGCCAAAGAACATAATAAAGCTTTTTCAGCAACACGGCGAGCGAAAGGCGGATGGCCGGGCGATCGAGCGACCGCGAGAGACGGCGACTCCCCTGCACCGCTCGCCCCTTGACGGATTCAGCACAAGGGAGCAGATTATCGTCCATGGGCTTCGTCAAGCTGAAGAAAAAGCTAAAATTAAGACCGGGGGTAGCAATGGCGAGCAAAAAGCGAAGCGGTGAGCAGTTGACTTTAAGCTTGCCGGATCCAGAGCCAAGGAAGCCGCCAGTCTTGCGAGAACCTGAGAAAACCTCCGCAGTTTCCAACGTAACCTCTTTAGAGGAGGCAAGAAGAAGCCGGAGTCGGGAAGTTCTCATCTCCCATCTTCGTCAAACGGGATTGCTGTCTCTCCGGAATAAGGCGTAGCGTTGCCCTTGGCCGAGTTGCCCGTCTCCGCTGGCGTTTACTTCTGACAGGTCATGAAAGCACCCGCCGACTCCGACGTCCAGGACAAGCCGCTGGCCGAGGCGCTCTCTGAACGCTACCTCGCCTACGCCCTGTCGACCATCATGGCGCGCTCGTTGCCCGACGTGCGCGACGGGCTGAAGCCGGTTCATCGCCGGCTGTTGTTTGCGATGAGCCAGCTGAAGCTGGAGCCGAACCTGCCGCCCAAGAAGTCGGCGCGCGTGGTCGGCGACGTCATCGGCAAGTTCCATCCCCACGGCGACAGTTCGGTCTATGACGCGCTGGTGCGGCTGGCCCAGGATTTCGCGGTGCGCTACCGGCTGATCGACGGCCAGGGCAACTTCGGCAACATCGACGGCGATAACGCCGCGGCCATGCGCTACACCGAGGCCCGGCTGACCGAGGTCGCCCGCGCCCTGCTCGACGGCATCGACGAAGACGCCGTCGACTTCCGCCCGACCTACGACGGCGACGGCGAGGAACCGGTGGTACTGCCGGCGGCCTTCCCGAACCTGCTGGCCAACGGCGCCACCGGCATTGCCGTCGGCATGGCCACCTCGATACCGCCCCACAATGCCGGCGAGCTGTGCGACGCGCTCCGCCACCTGATTCGCGATCCCAAGGCCTCGATCGAAGCGCTGCTGGTCCACATGCCGGGACCGGACTTCCCGACCGGCGGCGTGCTGGTCGAGCCTCGCGACTCGATGCTGGAAAGCTACCGCACCGGCCGGGGGGCGTTCCGGCTGCGCGCGCGCTGGGTCGTCGAAAAGCTGACGCAGGGCACTTGGCAGATTGTCGTCACCGAGGTGCCCTATCAGGTCCAGAAATCGCGGCTGGTCGAGAAGATCGCCGAGCTGCTGACCGCCCGCAAGCTGATGCTGCTCGAAGACGTGCGCGATGAATCGGCCGAGGACGTCCGGCTGGTGCTGGTGCCCAAGAGTCGCAATGTCGATCCCGAAGTGCTGATGGCGTCGCTGTTCCAGACCACCGACCTCGAAGTGCGCTTCCCGCTCAACATGAACGTGCTCGACGGCGGCACCGTGCCCCGGGTGATGGACCTGCGCCAGGTGCTGCGCGCCTTCCTCGACCACCGCCACGAGGTGTTGCAGCGGCGCTCGCGTCACCGGCTGGCCCCCATAGAGCACCGGCTGGGGGTGCTGGACGGCTTCCTGGTTGCCTTCCTCAACCTCG
>JADFXL010000034.1 GCA_015233585.1 Alphaproteobacteria bacterium
GGGCTTCGCCGAGCGCCGTCTCGAAAGGCGCCCGGTAGCGATGCATGGCATCCACGGCCCAGCAGACCAGCACGGCATTGCCCAGAAAGACGCCATTGGACCAGAGCGCGAAGGAATCCTTTCCCAGGATGGGAGGCAGGTAGAGAACTCCGGCCAGCCCGCTGCTTAAGACAGCGGCCAGCATTCCTGGGCCGAACCCGAAAAGGATGGCCACCAGGGCGGTCATCGGGAAAAACGTGAGGAAGGGGATACCTGCCTCGGGCGGGGCGATCCAGGCCCTCAGGCCCAGCGCAAGGGCGACCATCCCCACGGTGCCGAGGTAACGGACCGCGACGGGATAGGCGGAGGGAGGAGCAAGCCCCCGATGCCCCGACACGTGTGGAGGGAACATCATAAATCCACCCCGAAACCGCTTGTGACGACGGGGAGACTACCATGCCGTGGTGCAACAAGAAACGGCTAACTTTGGGAGTTTTGGGCTTGCGGCAGCCCTTTTCATCCCCAATCCTGCGGAATTCCCGCCGTCCGCAGATTCGGCTGCTGACGAACGCCCGGCAGCCCCCTATAGTCCTGATAAGAAATCTTCACGGACAAAGGATCAGACGCCCATGACCGATCGGATCGGCGTGATGTTATGCGGGCACGGCAGCCGCGATGTCGAGGCCGTGGCAGAATTCGGCACGCTGGCGCAGCGTCTTGCCCGGCGTCTGCCGCAGTATGACCTTTCCAGCGGGTATCTGGAGTTCGCCCGTCCCATCATCCGCGACGGTCTCGATTCGCTGAAGGGGCGCGGGGTGAAGCAGATTATTGCCATACCCGGCATGTTGTTCGCCGCGGGCCACGTCAAAAACGACCTGCCGTGGGAAGTCAATGCCTTTGCCGCCGAAAATCGCGATCTGGACGTGCGCTATGGCCGCGACCTCGGCATTGACCCCAAGCTGTTGCTCGCCGCGTCCGAACGCATCGCCGCCGCCCTGGGAGACGCGGATACGGCCGCCGTCAGGGCCGAAACCCTGCTGCTGGTGGTTGGGCGCGGTACGACCGATCCCGACGCCAACAGCAATATATCCAAGGTTTCCCGCATGTTGTGGGAAGGCATGGGCTTTGGCTGGGCCGAAGCGGCCTACTCGGGCGTCGCCCATCCACGGGTGGATGAGGCGCTGAAGCGGGTTGCCCGGCTGGGGTTTGCGCGCGTGATCGTGTTCCCCTATTTCCTGTTCACCGGCGTGCTGGTCAAACGGATCTATGAGCAGACGGACGAAGTCGCCGCCCTTCATCCCGACCTTGAATTCATCAAGGCCGGCTACCTGAATGACCATCCACTGGTGGTTGAGAGCTTTGTTGACCGGGTCAACGCCGCGCTGGCGGGCGACAACGCCATGAACTGCCAGCTCTGCAAATACCGCGAGCAGGTCATCGGCTTTGAGGCTTCGGCGGGTGCCGTCCAGGCTGGCCACCATCACCATGTTCGCGGCATCGGCACCGACGCGGATCACCACGACCATGACCATGACCATGACCATGACCACGACCCCGACCATGGGCACGACCACGACCATGGGCACGGGCACAAATCACACCACCACGACCATCCTCATGGCGGCTGACGGGATCTGCCCGCAATGCCTTCTTTCTTCGCGAGCCATGTCTTTGACGCCTATGTGATGGTGGACTGGAGCGCCTCCGGCAAACCCGTCACCGGGCGGGACAGTATCTGGATCTGTTGTATCGAGCGCGTCAACGGAACCTTGACCTTACAGGCGCTCAACAATCCGCCGACGCGGGTGGAAGCCCATGAACAGCTTGCGGACCTGTTGAGCGATCTTCTGGCCCGTGACCGCATGGTACTGGCCGGGTTTGACTTTCCCCTTGGCTATCCCGCCGGCTTTGCGGCCCGGCTTCGCTCCGACACGCCCGACTGGCGGAGCGTGTGGAAGGAATTCTACGCCCGGTTCTCCGACGAACCGGACGTGGCGCGGCAGCGTTTCGCCATTGCCGCCGACATCAACCGCCGTTTGTCAGGGCGGGCGTTCCCCTTCTGGGGCTGCCTCAACGCCAACCAGTCGGAATATTTCACCAGCACCCGGCCAGATGGCTATGGTCCGTCCGGTCTGGCCGAAAAGCGTCTGGCGGAACAGCGGGCGCCGACCACCCAACCGGTATGGAAACTTTTCTACCCCGGCAGCGTCGGCAGCCAGGCTTTGCTGGGCATTCCTCATGTGTTCAAGCTGCGCTACCATCCCTGGCTCCAGGCCCAGACCCGCGTGTGGCCGTTTGAAACCGGCCTGCGCGCTCTGGATCGTCCGGGTAGTAACGGCTGGCGCCTGCTTCTGGCGGAGGTCTACCCATCGCTGATCCACCCCATCATCCCCACCGGCAAGATCAAGGACGCGGTTCAGGTTGAAACCCTGGCGCGGCACTTTGCCGCCCTGGACGAAACCGGAAAACTGTCCCCGTTGTTTGCGGGTGATATCAGCCTCAGTCCGGCGGCCCGCGCCGCTGTGGAACGGGAGGAGGGCTGGATTCTCGGCGTCACCAACCTTGCGGCGTCGGCCCCGGCGGAACCGGACTACCTCCGCGACCCGAAGGCCATCTACCGTGCTTCGTTCGCCCGGATCCGCGCCGAGACCGACCTTTCGGATTTGCCCGAAGACCTGCACGCAGTGGCGATCCGTCTGATCCACGCCTGCGGAATGACCGATCTGATCGACGACCTGGCCTTCAGCCCCGACGTCGCCCAGGCCGCCCGCAAGGCTCTTTCGTGTGGGGCTGCCATTCTGGTGGACACCGAAATGGTAGCCCAGGGCATCATCCTCAGCCGTCTGTCCGGCAATCCCGTCCGCTGTCTGCTGAATGATCCGGCGGCCCAGGCTTTGGCGGCGCAGCAGGGAACCACCCGTTCCGCCGCCGCCGTCGATTTGTGGACCGACGACCTGGAGGGTGCCGTGGTGGTCATCGGCAATGCCCCCACCGCCCTGTTCCGTCTGCTGGAGCGCCTGGAAGAGGGCGCGCCCCGGCCCGCCGCCGTGCTCGCCTTCCCCGTAGGCTTCGTCGGCGCTGCGGAGTCCAAGGACGCCCTGATCCAGCATTGCGGCGGCATCCCCTATCTCACCGTGCGCGGCCGGCGCGGTGGCAGCGCCATGGCGGCGGCGGCACTGAATGCCCTGGCAGGGTCGCCCGATGAGGGCGTCCGAGAGACGGGGGAGGGTCAGGGCAATCGCATTTGAAGGATGTGGGCTCTGCCCACACCCGCCAAAGGCCGGAGGCCTTTGGAAACCCATTGATTTATGAACTTTTGGGTGACTGGCAATCACATCCGGGCAACCAGAAAATGGGGTTTGGGGCCAATGGCCCCAAGCGGGTATGGGCGGCAGCCCATTATCTTCCGTCCAATTTTCTCAAATACGATTGCCCTGGGGGGAGGGTTGACCCGGCACCGCAAAACATGCGAAAAGTCGATCCTATGAGCGGTTCGGAGTAAACGCAAATGGGCGATACCTGGAAGATCAGTTTCCATAGAACCAGAAAGCACATTATCGAACTGTTTATTGGCGTTTTGGTTGTATTGCTCGGCACCGTTTACGGCGGACTTTTTTGGCTGTTGGAGAGGCATGTTGATGAGGACAACTATCAGTTAATCCATAGACTTGGAAACATGTGGACAATTGCGCTGGACAACGAGAGTCTGGCGATGAAGACCGGGCTTCACGTCATAACCCAGTCGGAATCCTTACAGACCCTGTTCATGTCCGGTGATCGCGAAGGTCTGTTGCGACAGGCCATCCCGATTTACAATGGACTCGTCAAGAACTGCGACATCGGCCAGTTCAATTTTATTGACCGGAATCTCGCTGTTTTCCTGCGGGTCGACGATCCCTCACGCCATGGCGACCCCATCACGCATCCAACGCTGCACAAAGCCGTGGACACAAAAGACGTTGCCTGGGGTTTGGAACTGGACACGAGCGGTGATCTGGTGTTGCGCGTGGTCATGCCCTGGCTGCGCGGCCAGGAGATTCTCGGTTATCTGGAACTGGGCGAAAATATCGAGCACCTGCTGCCGGACATGCGCACTCTGGTCGGGGGCGATCTCGGATTGCTCGTTTGCAAAGACAGGGTGCCCTCTACGTACGTGACTCATTACCCCAATGTTCTGGCCTACCACGGCAAATCGCTGCTGATTGCGGCAACGGATCACTATCACGACGAGCTTGAAAACGGCGGCATGAGCCATGAACCCTGTCCGTCCCGCCATGTAAAAATCCTCAAAAATCGGGACGGGGCTTCCATCATGATGGCCGGGGTTCCGGTGGCCGATGCCAATGGGCTGGGGTTCAGCGAGTTGCGCCAAACCATCGATGTCTCCGACATGGTCAATCGAAACAACCGGATGTTGTTCCTGGTGTTTCTGGTTGGCGTCATCCTTGCCGTCACGGGATCGCTGGTGTTCGTGTTTCTGCTGGGCAAGGTGGAAGGGTGGATGGTAAAAGCGGAGCGCGACAAGCTCCGGATGCGGGACGAGTCGCTCCGGGACGGATTGACCAACCTGTACAACCGGCGTGCTTTTACGGAAGCGCTGGGACGGGAAGCGGAGGCGCAAGCCTTCGACCCCAGGGAAGTCTCCATTCTGATGACGGACGTGGATCACTTCAAAAAGGTCAACGACACCTATGGCCACCCGGTGGGGGATGCCGTGCTGCGGGCGATCGCGGCCAATCTGGGGACGGCGACCCGGCCCTCGGATTTCGTTGCCCGTTATGGCGGCGAGGAGTTTGTCGTCCTGATGCCCAAGACCGGTATCGCGAGCGCCGTGGTGGTGGCCGAGCGCATCCGGCAAACCATCGCGGCAACCCCGATCGACATCGGCGCCGGCCGGGTCCTGACCGTCACAATCAGCATCGGCGCGGCCACGGTGCCGCCGCGTTCGCCAGAGTTGAGCACCCTGGTCGATCTGGCCGACAAGGCGCTTTATGCCGCGAAACAAAAAGGGCGCAACCGGGTGGAGGTATTTGCACCGGGGGAAGGGGAGGGCGGTTGATGGGGGCACCTCCCATGAAAATAGGGAGTCGTCTGGGCGGCAGCCCGGTGCTCTTGCCCCTTAATCTTACTGAGTCGGAAGCCGACTCGGCTCTTTCCTACCGTCTGTCTTGTGGGTAGAATAGGCCATTCCTACTACATGCGGGGGATGGATGGTGGGGGAAGGGGTTTCGGATCTGGACCGGGAACGGCGCTTCGACGAGTATGTCGGCGTGTTGGGCGATGCGTTGAAACATGCTGATCGTCGGCAGCCGCTTCGGAATTACGTGACCAGTCTGCTGCTTCCAGGAGAGCGCAAGAGCGTAGAACCTATGGCAGCGCGTGTTGCTCCGTCGCGGGCGAGTGCCGAGCATCCGTCACTATTGACCTTCGTCGGCGAATCTCCCTGGGATGATGTCGCCTTCCTGGACGTGGTTGCGGCGCAGGTTCTGCCCGTGCTGACAACCGGTGCGGGAGGGACGGCATGGATCGTGGATGACACGGGGTTTCCAAAGAAGGGCGAGCATTCCGTGGACGTAGCCAGGCAATACTATGGTGAGCTGGGCAAAAAGGAGAATTGCCAAGTCGCGGTATCTCTGGCAGCTGGTGTCCTGGCGCGAGGGGACCAACGAAGTCCTGTGCTCGCGCTTCGCCCGGCTGCGGGTGCGGCCGGCGCACGAGGACTTCAAGCGCTCCGAGCCGCGACCGGAAGAATGGCTCCTGGTGGAATGGCCGGAAGACGAGACGGCGCCGACAAAGTATTGGTTGTCGACACTGCTGGAAGATATGGCACTGGAGGAAATGGTTCTCATAACCAAGATGCGCTGGCGCATCGAACGTGACTATCGTGAATTGAAACAGGAGCTCGGACTCGGCCACTTCGAGGGACGAGGCTGGCGCGGTTTCCACCATCATGCGGCCCTGTGCATTGCCGCTTATGGATTCCTCATTCGCGAGCGGATCGCTTTTCCCCCCTGTGGAGACCGTGGCTCCCTTGGATTCAAAGAACCTGCCATTCCCGCAGGTTACCGACCCCGAGGCACCGCCGGTACGGCCCGAGCGGCATAATCCGGCCTCCATCGCAACCCTGCGCCGCAGCATCGCGCTTCGCCTCTCCTTTAGATTGCCACGCTGCCAATGCTGCCAGCGACCCACCCCAGATCAAACCGCCGATCGACTCCGCTTGTGACGCAGTAATATTAGACGCCATCCGATAATCGCCCAGGCCATGCTTATCGAGAATAGATACCGCTATAGTAGCTTTACCCAACTGTGCCAAAACCAATGCCTGCAAAAGATAATCTCGCTCTATCAATTGGTAACGTTTCGACATACGTTTTATGAACACAAGCGCGCGCTCCGCACGCTGGCCAAGAATCGCCGCCACCGTCGCCAAGTGCAGCACCAGTGGATCCCAGGACACGCGGACACGACCGTCTCGGCAAGCCCCAACGGGTCATCGTGTTGCTCGGAAAAAGAGATCAGTAACTTGTTGGCCCACTGGGGGCCGTCGCTTTTTTCGTCCGATGCCAGAACATGATTATGGGTCATCTCTACGATCACCATTCACGTCGAGCTTCGACCAATGCAGAAATTCCTATTATTCGACAGGTTTCATGGGGTCATCGAAATTGACGCGCTCCCGTTCGATCACCAACGGGGTTCGCCGAACCTGGGCGTATATTTGCAATACGTATTCTCCGAGGATACCTAAAAAAAACATCTGCACCCCGCCAAAGAAAAAAATCGCAACGATCAGCGTCATGATGCCGGGATTGCTGATCTGATGATAAAATAAGATGGCGATGATAAAATTTATGACCGCATACAACACACTCAGAATCGAAACAACGATACCGCCATAGAGGGCAATTCGCATTGGAATTTTAGTAAATGTGACAAAACCATTCATTCCCTGATCTAGAAGATGGTGAATCCTATTCTTGGAAATCCCCCGCTGTCGGGCTTTCCAGGTATAGGAAACCCCAATCGAGCGGAAACCACATTCGAACGTCATCATCCGCATGAAGGGATATACATCATCGATCTGTCGCATGGCATTAATGACCTTGCGGTCAACAAGCTGGAAGTCACCAACACCGGGCGGTATCTGCAAGTCGGAGCTGGCAGTAAGCAATCGGTAATACAACCCCCGAACCCGGCGCATCAAAGGGCTTTCCTCGCGGACTGCCCGGATGCCATATACGACCTCAAATCCTGACTCCCAAAGGCGGACAAATTCCGGCAGCATTTCAGGGGGATCCTGGAGATCTGCGGGCAGAAAGAGAAGGACGCAATCCCCCATCGTCGCAAGCACACCATTGTAGTTCGATCGCATGGGGCCAAAATTTCGGGCGTTAACAATAATTCGGACCCCAGGATCTTCTTTTGCAATCTCCTTGAGTATGGATACCGTGTTATCGGTCGAGGAATTGTCGCAGAAGACATGTTCGCGGCGATAGCCGGGCAGGCTATCCTCAAAAACCTTGCGAACCGCCAGATAGCATTCCCGGATATTGCCTTCCTCATTAAAGCAAGGCGTAACAACGGAGATAGTTTTCATGACGGACTCCGGAAGACGAAAACTTTATTGATGACGAAGGACAGGACAACAATTGCTGGAAGAAGGGTCAATTGCGTCAGGTAGGCAGACAGGCCGGTTGCGACGAGCATATTGAGCAAGGTTAGGTTGACGCCATACGCCACACCATAGCCGATGAAGAAACGCGGCAGCAAGTGCCAACCCTGGTTGGCGAAAACCAGTCTGCCGGTGGTGCCAAAATTGAACAGGATTCCGACGGCAGTGGCCAGAGTCAGGGCTTGAGGGTGGTGCAATCCGAGCCACAGTAGCAAGGCGAAACCGCTATAGCCGAAAAGGGTGTTGACAGCCCCGACCAGCAGGAAACGAACGAACTGAATGTGGACGACCATCGTAGCCTTCCCTCTAAGCCGAACTTCATACGGCGAAAACAGATAACCGTTGAAGGTTTACTGGGCTAGTGAGGACACGTCAAGACACCGCAAAAAATGTGAAATGATTGCGAACGACCTCAGATAAAAAACTTCAATAAACCTGCCAATAATCCCGGCTAGTCCGCCAACCCACATAATCGCACTTCGTGAAGCCGACGTCGGGTTCTACGTTAACGCTCATTGTGGCTTATTGACGTTCGTAGGTGACAAAAGCGTTTCCTTCCATGAATTCCGTGTCGCTCAAATAGGGAAACTGGTCGTTGATGGGGCGACCGCGTTCGACTTTTGGCTCGATCGGCGTGTTCTGGTCGATAATGACATCAAGCACGACGCCACCCTTTACGGCGAACTGTTCCAGTTTTATGTCCGCCGGACTTTCGATGCGGAAATAACGCAGGCCATACGCCTCCACCACCTTACGGAAATCAGGTTGGCTGTACCCGCGTCCTGACGCATGGTAACGCCCCCCCATGTTGACATCCTGGAATTGCTTGATGATCCCATAACCGCCATTATTCATTATGACGATGACGACGTCGAGTTCGTGGTGAACGAGGGTCACAAGTTCCTGGATATTGAGCTGAAACCCGCCGTCGCCAGAAAAACAGACCACCTGCCGGCCTGGTGCCACCACTTTAGCGCCAATGGCCGCTGGCAACGAATAGCCCATTGGCGAATTGCCGCCAGCGGTAAAAATAGTTTGCCCGGTTCGATGGAACGTTTGAAAAAACCAGCATAGCGCCGCGCCCGTATCGTTGATAACGATGGCGTCGCGATTAACCAACGCATTGATGCGTTGGATCACTTCATAGGGAGACTGGGTTCCAGCGTTCTCGGCGTAGGTGCTGCGATGCTTGCCGAAATAACGTTTCTTCATAAGCGCCACATGATCGCGCCAGGCGCTGCTTGACTTTGGCGGCTGGGTCGCTGCCAGCACCGACGGCAGGTGGCGAAAGTCAAAGGCCGCCGTGGTATAGCCGTCGCTCTTGTATTTGGCGAGTTCCTCAACATCAATGTCGAGGACCAGCGTGTTGGCGTGAGGCGCAAACTGCGTCGTGTTGCCCGACCGCTGGCGGTTATCGAGCCTGCTGCCGAGGACCAGCAGGCTGTCGCAGTTCTGAACCAGAAAATTAGCGCCACGATTGCCGTAGACGCCAACGCATCCACAATAATTTGGCAGATCGTGGTCGAAATAGGTCGAGGCGTTCCAGCTTGACACGAATGGCACCTTGGTCTCGGCCAGCCAGGCCGCAACCGCCCGTTCCTCGCCAGCCAAACCGACTCCGGCTCCGAAATAGACTAACGGACGTGATGCCAAGGCCAGAAAGTCGTTGATTTTTCGTGCGATGCCGTCGATATCGACGGCATCCACCGGTGCCACAACCCCTAGGTGGTTAACCTCGAACTCGCCCATTTCCGCCTGTTGCACGTCCATGGGAACGTCGATCAGCACCGGCCCCATACGGCCAGTGGTCGAGATTTGTAATGCGGTTTCCAGGGCTTCTTTAAGTTCTGCGGCTGTGCGGACCTGAACCGCGTATTTGGTGATCGGCCGCGCCATGTCGACGATTTTGGTTTCCTGAAATCCGACCTGTCTCGGAGCGGCGCCAAGATAGGCGGCGCTCTCCCGCATGTTCACCTGTCCGGTGATATGAAGGGAGGGGATCGAATCGAAATAGGAACAGGCGATGCCAGTCAGCAGGTTGGTCGCGCCGGGGCCTGACGTAGCCATGGTGACCCCGATCTTGCCGCTGCTTCGCCATACGGCATCGGCGGCCATGGCAGCGGCTTGTTCGTGCTGGAAGCAGATGTAATCAAGGTTTGGATGCTGACCGACCGCGTCGATCATGAACGTTGCGGCCCCGCCAGTCATCAGGAACACTTTTTCGATCCCTTTGCTGGCAAGAAACGCGGCGATATATTGGCAGCCCTGCATGTTCCCTCTCAGTCATCGCCCATAGTATAAACTTGAAATGCGTTTTGGCACAATATGTAGTTCAAATTGCAAATCGTCACATAATCATTGATTCAAATCATAAGTGATTGAGGATTTCACCCTCCAATGATATGGGCACACCAGAGCTAAAAACAGGCTAAAAGATGAAGCGGCGATGAGTTCAAGATCGTTGCTCCTGGTGCCATTTCACTGTTTCGGCCAAACCTTCTGACAGCGTCCAGATGGGTTGCCAGCCGGTGATTTTATGCAGACGGGTGATGTCGGCTTCAAGGTGCATTCCTTGATCGGGCCGATAGGGAAGCTCACCGATGCCAAGTGGCGTTTGCGGTGAGATCATGTCCCGCAACAGAGTCACGGTTTCGAGCAGGGGCGGGGCGTGGCCTGAACCAAGATTGAATATGCCGGTTGCCGTCGCCGTATTGACCACCGCGACGACTGCGGCTGCGGCGTCGGCGGCATAGAGAAAGTCCCAAAGCTGTTCACATCGGGACAAACTTGGCGACTGGTTATGCGACAATTTGTCAATCAGGAACGGGATCAGCCAATTGCCCCTGTCCTCCGGGCCATAGATGGAAAAGACCCGCAGCCAGGCCCAGCGCAGCCCGTTGAGTTCGCACAGGCGCTCGGTCATCTGCGCCGCCGCCAGCTTGGCGATGCCATAGAGCGTGGTCGGCCGTGTCGGGAGCTGTTCATCCGCCCGCTGGCTGAACGGCCCATATTCTGCCTGGGAGCCTAGCCCGACGAACGTACTGGCGCCCAGAGCGGCGGCCATGGCGGCGAGTTCGGCGGCGGCAACAGTGTTGCGTGCCTGAATCGCCTGATTGCGATCCGTCCCGCTCACGCCGTGCCAGGCCGCGTGGATTACGATATCGGGAGCGAACGAGGCCAGCCCAGCCTGCCAGTCGGAGATGACTTCGAGCGTGCCTTCGAGGACCGTGATCCGATCGATCTGGTTGGCAATCCGCTTGCGGTCGGCACCACGCCGCACCAGAACGGCAACCGAATGGCCACCGTCGAGCAGTGCCCGCAAAATGTAAGATCCGATAAAACCATTGGCGCCGGTCAGAAAACATCGCATCGGCCGGCCAGCTTCCCGAAGGGTCGGGACGGACGTTGACATGTCAAATCTCTCGTCTGCGACGGGCTGCGACGAAGTCATGTATCACCGAAGCAACGTACTCCAACGCCGGACCCGTCAGGCCGGGGTAGACACCGATCCAGAAAGTGTCGCATGTGATCCGGTCGCTGTTCGTCAACTCTCCAACCACTCGATAGGTGCGCCCGGCGAAGTAGGGTTGGCGGATCAGATTGCCGCCAAACAGCAGCCGGGTGCCAATCCGCTTCTGATTCAGGTGTTGCACCAGATCGTCGCGTCGAAAAGGCGCATCTTCGCGTACGGTCAGAGGAAATCCGAACCACGAGGGTTCACTGCCGGGCGTCGCCTCGGGCAGGATCAGAACGTCATTCAGGTCGGCCAGAAAGGATGTCAGCCGCTTGAAATTTTCCTGGCGTGCCGTGATAAAGGACGGCAGATGGCCAAATTGAGCCACGCCAACCGCCGCCTGCATGTCGGTAATTTTCAAATTATAACCCAGGTGGTTATATATGTACTTATGATCGTAACCGGACGGCAGATCCCCCAAACTCCATTCGAACCGCCGTTTGCAGGTGTTATCCTTTCCCGGCGGACAATAGCAGTCCCGGCCCCAGTCCCGCAGGGATTCCACGGCGCGCTTGAGTTTGGAATCGTTGGTGAAGACCGCGCCGCCTTCGCCCATGGTGATATGGTGAGCGGGATAAAAACTGAGCGTGCCCGCAGAACCGAACGTTCCTACCGGTTGACCGCGATAGCGGGCGCCTAAGGCGTCGCAGCAATCCTCGATCACATACAGGTCATGACGTTTGGCGATGGCCATGACCGTGTCAAGATCGAACGGATTGCCAAGAGCATGGGCAACCATGATCGCCCGAGTCCGTCTGGTGATGCCGGCTTCGATTTGGGTGGCGTCGATATTGTAGGTCGGGATATGGGCGTCGACGAAGACCGGAACCATCCCGTATTGCAACACCGGATTAACCGTGGTCGGAAAGCCGGTCGCCGCCGTGATCACTTCGTCCCCAGGGCGCAGGGCGGCGTCACCCAGCAAGTGCGAAGTCAACGCCCCGAAAGCCAGCAGATTGGCCGAGGAGCCGGAATTGACCGTCAAGGCATACCGTACGCCGATGAACTGTTGCAGCAACTGTTCGAACTGTTCATTGAAACGGCCAGTGGTTAACCAGAAATCCAGGGAGGAATCGACCAGCGTTCGCAAATCTTCCGGGCCGTAGACTCGTCCCGATACCGGCACCGGCGACAGACCGGCGACGAACGGCTCGGGGGCGTGCGCCAATCGAGCATAACGTTCGACCAATTCCAGGATGGTCGCGCGGAGCGCCGACGGATCCTCGGAGACGGCCTCGGAAGCAGTCATGTTGCGTTTCCTTTAAAGACCCTGCGGGAACAAATCACCGGTCATCGTCCTGAATGGCGCGTTAACATGCACAAACCGATTAACTCTCCGAAGCCTTCGCCACGTAAGCGCGGATATCGTTCAACGTCGCTGCGCGCATATCCTCTCCCCGCTGCCATTTCTGGTACCAGTTGATCGTGAATCGCAGGGTGGTTTCAATGTCCCATTGCGCCCGCCACCCCAGTCTGGCGTTAGCCTTGGAACAATCGAGCTTAAGGAAGACATTTTCATGGGGGCGGGGCTGGCGGTCGGAAACCCATCCGCTGGCGGTGCTGCCGTCCCACAGCGCCATCACCCGGTCGACGATCTGGCCGACCGGACAGGCATTGCGGTCAAGAGGGCCGAAATTCCAGGCCTCGGCATAATCAGATCCCTGCTCGACCAAAAGCTGCGCCAAGCGCAGATAGCCAAACAGAGGTTCCAGCACATGTTGCCAGGGGCGCACCGCGTGCGGGTTGCGGATAGGAACGGGCTTGCCGGCGATCAGTCCACGCACCAGATCGGGGATCAATCGGTCTTCCGCCCAGTCGCCGCCTCCAACCACATTGCCCGCGCGCACCGAAGCGACGGCAACGCCATGGCTGCCATAGTTGGCGGGGTTGAAGTACGAACTGCGATAGGCTGCGGTCACCAGTTCGCTGCAACCCTTGCTGCTGCTATAGGGATCGAAGCCGCCCATGGCGTCGGTTTCCCGATAGCCCCATACCCATTCCCGATTTTCGTAACATTTGTCGCTGGTGACCATCACCACCGCCCGCACGCTGTCGCAATGACGGACCGCTTCCAGAAGGTGAGCAACGCCCATGACGTTGGTGGCGTAGGTCTCCACCGGTTCCACATAGGACCGCAGGACGATAGGCTGCGCCGCGAGATGAAAGACAACTTCCGGCCTGGCTTGAGTGACGGCGGCTGTGACGGCGGCCAGATCACGGACATCGGCGAGGTGCGAGCGTTCCATCCCCGCCCCGACCCCCGCGACTTCGAACATCGCTGGCTGGGTTGGCGGCGCCAGCGCCAAACCGGTCACCCGAGCCCCCAGCGTCTCCAGCCACAGCGCCAACCAGCTACCCTTGAACCCGGTATGGCCGGTAATAAGCACAGACCGGTTTCGCCAAAACCCGGTTCCGCCTACCACGTCTTCCATGGCGCCTGTTCTTGCCACAACTGCTCCAGCATGTTCTTGTCACGTATATTGTCCATGCAGTGCCAGAAACCATCGTGCTGGAAACACATAAGTTCCTCGCGCCTAACCAGTTCCTCCAGCGGACGACGTTCAAAAACGCATTGATCGCCGTCGATCAGGTCAATCACCTTCCGCGACAAGACAAAAAAGCCGCCGTTGATCCAGTTGTTGGTTTTGGCCGGTTTCTCTTCAAACGCCTTGACCTGGTTGTTCTCGATGTTCAGATTGCCGAAACGGCCAATCGGCTCGACCGCAGTTACCGTCGCCAGTTTGCCGTGGCTGTGGTGGAACCTGACCACGGCGGCGATGTCGAGATCGGAGACCGCATCGCCATAGGTCATACAGAACGTATCCCCATCCAGATAATCTGCAACCCGCGCCAACCGCCCGCCCGTCATCGTTCCTTCCCCGGTATCGACCAGGGTTACCCGCCATTTTTCTGTTTGAGAGTGATGCCAAATGGTCTCATTGGTGCGGAAATCGATCGTGACATCCGTACTGTGCAGGAAATAATTAGAAAAAAATTCCTTGATCCAATGGCCCTTGTATCCCAGACAGATGATGAACTCATCGAATCCGGCGGCGCTATAATTCTTCATGATGTGCCAGAGGATGGGGCGCCCTCCGATCTCCACCATTGGCTTCGGCCGTGTGACGGTCTCTTCGGCCAGCCTCGTTCCCTGACCACCCGCAAGAATCACGACTTTTGTCAAGAATCACGTCCTTTGTATGATAATCTCATATTGTTGATTCTGCCACTGTGGCGGCGCAGGGGACACCACACCCAGAGGGTTGCTGATGGCCTCAGCGGCCCTCCGACAATACGACAGAACACGGACTCGCACGCAACGCCGGTCGGTCTTGTACAGCAACGTTCCCAACGACGCAACAGCAATTCAGAGTCCGACTCAGAGGGGCACCCGCTTTGTGAAAGCGCGACGCTCCCGGCGTCACCGGCAGCATCCTGGGCGACATAAAATTTTCACGATCATCCGCCTTGAAACCTCCTTCGAACGACGCTGAACCGGCCATATCTTGTGCGATCGATAACGCATAAAACAAGCTTGTGTTCAGGGTAAGGGGCACCGTACACTGACCAGGAATGTTCCTTCAACGTACGACATGAGCTTGTCAGACCACATGCATCAGACCCTCTCAAGCATATCGTTGGTGAGCAATACGAACAATAAGTTAGCCTATCGCCCTGATATAGATGGATTAAGGGCACTTGCTGTATTGTCGGTCGTCGCTTATCATGTCTTATCCTACAGCCTTAGAGGTGGTTTTGTTGGAGTTGACGTTTTCTTTGTAATTTCAGGTTTTTTGATATCGTCAATTATTTATGACGAACTGAGACATGGCAAATTTAGTATAACTGAGTTCTATGTTCGACGCATCAGGAGAATATACCCGGCCCTGCTGGCCGTTCTGATTACGGTTTCTGTGGCTGGATGGTTCATATCGCTTCCCGCGAGCTATGCGCTTCTTGGGAGTCAGATTGCCGGAGGAAGTGCCTTTATTGCAAATTTTGTGCTTCTGGGGCAGGCAGGATACCTGGACGGGGATGGTATATTAAAACCTCTGCTGCATTTATGGTCGCTTGGAATTGAAGAGCAATACTATATAATGTTCCCGTTTATATGTATAATGTTTTATCGGCCTTCTTCAAAGCTAACTCTCCCAATCGTGTTTTTTCTTATCACTATTGCTTCAATGGCTGCAAATGTATTAATTACAAATGTCGATAGAACGGCGGCATTTTATATTCCCGTCACTAGGCTTTGGGAGCTTTTTTTAGGGGCAGGCCTGTCATTGTACGAACACCACAATTATAAATACAATCATGAGCCACATCGCTATCTTGTTTTCAAGACGATAATTGGTGCTATTGGCGCAGCACTTGTCATATTTTCAATATTATATATTGTTCCAACAGATTCATTCCCTGGCTGGTTAGCTGCTTTACCGTGCGTCGGAACAGCTCTTTTAATCGCATCCGGTCCATACTCGTGGATTAACCGGGTTGTTTTCTCCTCTCGTGCTGCCGTGTCGGTCGGTCTGATCAGTTATCCTCTATACCTATGGCATTGGCCTATTCTTTCGTTTGCGACCATTGCGAGCGGAAATTCTTCTACCTCGCGTTTTGAGAGGCTGGCCGTTGTGCTGGTCTCGTTCGTTCTTGCCTTCCTGACTTTTCATTTTATTGAAAAGCCAGTTCGCAGGCTTGGATCAGGTGTGCGGCGAAAGAATGTCGCTCTGTTGTTGCTTGGGGGTGTTGCCCTTGTTGGGGTGTTCGGTGTTTCCATAATCCACGCGGGTGGGTTCCCCAATCGGTTCTCAGCCGAAGTTCAGATGTTGGACCACGAATTTGACGTCAGCACGTTGTATCGCGAAGGAACCTGTTTTTTGCGGGCGAACCAATCGGCTGATGCCTTCCTCGACAACTGTGTTGATCCAGAGAATGGGCCCTTCTCAAAGCGATTGGTATTGATTTGGGGAGATTCACATGCCGCCCATCTTTTCCCTGGATTCAAGGCCATGCAGGCCACGGACCCAATAAGAATCGCTCAATACACCACAAGTGCCTGTCCTCCGATGGTTGGGCTGGATTATGCGCCACGACCGTTCTGCCGCTCCATAAACGATGCGATACCGGAGCGAATCAAGGTACTAAAACCTGACATCGTCGTTCTCTCTGCGTCTTGGCCCCATTTGTCAGCAAGTCCGGGTAGTGACGGTGTTTCCCCACAATACCTCGATAACACTATTCGTTTTTTGAAATCAGTTGGTGTTCGAAAAATAGTGATCGTCGGACCCTCGCCCGTTTGGGTAAAGTCGGTGCGCGAAATTCTAATTGATGAATTGCGGAAACATCCAGGAAGGGCTGTGCCATCCGTACTTCCAAAAAAATTCTTGACTAATGTCGACGATAGTGATCTGCGTGCAGTAGCCGAGAGGTCAGGTGTCACCTACATTTCCCTGACATCATATCTGTGCAATAACGACGGGTGCCTTGCTACTACAGGTCCGAGCTGGAACGATGTTCTTACCTATGACGGTTCCCATTTTACCGAACACGGATCAACGGTCGTCGCACGGAAAATCTGGAAAGCTGTTGTCGGAGGTTGATATGTCACCAGCGGCTCGCCCCTCCCGGCTGGTGAGGGCGCTATCCGCCATTGCAGGAGCCCTCAGGGTAATCGCATTTGAAGGATGTGGGCTCTGCCCACACCCGCCAAAGGCCGGAGGCCTTTGGAAACCCATTGATTTATGAACTTTTGGGTGACTGGCAATCACATCCGGGCAACCAGAAAATGGGGTTTGGGGCCAATGGCCCCAAACGGGTATGGGCGGCAGCCCAGTATCTTCCGTCCAATTTTCTCAAATGCGATTGCCCTGCTGGAGTCCTGCACAAAACTGGACGAGTGTGATCATCAATGCCAGGTTTGGCAATTTTTAGAAGTGATATAAAGTCTAATCCCTGCCGATTAAGGGTACAAAGGCTACGGGAAGTACGTTGGTGCGGGATATCTCGCCTGAATTTCGTTTATTCAGCCGCAGCAGATCCTGCTGTCCCCAATAGCCACGCTCAGTATTGACCGGTATCACCATACGCCCGCCCGCCCGGAGTTGCTCAATCAGTTTCTGCGGCACGTCATCGCTGGCGGCGGTGACGATGATTGCGTCGAACGGCGAATGTTCGGGCCACCCCAGGCGGCCTTGCCCAAGCTTGACGGAGATGTTGCCGTACCCAAGCCGCCGCAGTCGTTGGCTCGCTTCTGCGGCCAGGGCCGGGACCATCTCCACGGTGGGGACGTGAGGTACGATCTCGGCCAGAACGGCGGCCTGATAGCCGCAACCGGTGCCGATTTCCAGTACGGTGTCCTCTGGATTCAGGTCCAGAAGATCCGTCATGAGGGCGACGATATATGGCTGGGAAATGGTTTGTCCGTGGCCGATCGGCAGCGGCACGTTGAGATAAGCGGAGACGCGATAGGATTCAGGGATGAATTCGTGACGGGGCACACGGGCCATCGCGGTCATCACCAACGGTGACAATTTCTGGCGGCCGGTGAAGAATGCGGTTGCTTCTGTTTCGGCCGCGATTTGCTCAATGAGTCTATCCATGCGGGCCTTGTTTGCGGCTTGCATTGGGCCGGTTGGTTTCTTGGTCATCCTGAGCCACCTGTTATTTGCCGGAGCCAGACCATCGCCGATGCCGTGGTGACCGCCGCCAATTGAGACAATGTGGGCGGGGGAGGGGGGCATCTTCACGGCTACCTAATAGAGAGCGAAATGACATCATCGCCAAAATATCCCGAGTCGTTAGCCTGACCGGTTCCAATATCAATCAGGGGGCGACTTGCCTCAACCATAAATTATAAAATATATATATTTCGCTATGATTTGTGTTCTTAATAGGCGCGGGACGTATTTCAATGAAACTCTAACGCATTGTTGACCCGACACTTGAGACGGACGCGACGTTTTCCTTCCCCTCAAGGAAAGCGGCTCGTGCATATCGTGTCAAGCAGTTGATGCTGGAAAGGGTTCTTGCTACTCACGGGTTGCCGTCCATGTCCTCCTGGGGCCTGGAAGCCCCAGACCACCTTTATAAAACGGGGCCTGGAGGCCCCAGACCTCGTACAAGGGGGCATCATGCTAAAGGCGTGCTTTCGGTGTGCCGCCCCGGCCCGGTCGGGCGAGGGCGGATGCCTGCCAGGAACCGGCAGAATCAAATGGTCCTATGCTCAAAAAATTGGCACTAGCCGCCGGTGTAGATTAGCTGCTAATATGGGCCATCCCGCACTGCGGGAGGAAGAGGGACCGTCTCATGACAGGCATCCAACTGCCAGGAGAGCCAGACCGAAGTTATTTCTA
>JADFXL010000350.1 GCA_015233585.1 Alphaproteobacteria bacterium
TGGTCGTCACCATGGTCATGACCACGAGGTTGCGTCTGCACTCGCTCCTGATTGCCCTGGCAGTCGCGCTGGCCTTTCACGGCGTCGAGGAGGGATTGAAATTCCTGGCTTCGGGGGGAACCCACAAAGTCCTGGGCGTGCGTATTCTGGGCGACAACAATTCCCTGGCGCTCGCTGAAGTGATGATGCTGCCCATTCTTGCGTATCTCTACAAATATATCGAGAACAAGAACATACGCCTTGGCTTGCTGGGCGCCAGCATCATCTGCTTTATCTCGGTGATTGGAACCTCGTCCCGTGGCGGGTTCATCGGTCTTGCCATTCTGGCCGGGGGCTATCTGCAAACCAGCCAGCGCAAGTTCCAGATCGCTCTCATGATCGTCGTCATAGCGGTGCTCTTCGTCTGGCTGGTTCCCGATACGTATTTCGAGCGCATGAACACCATCGGCGAGGCGCACGAGGACAGCTCGTTCATGGGCCGGGTCATCGCCTGGAAAATCAGCACCCTGATCGCCATGGACCATCCGCTCTTTGGCGGTGGCTTCCACGCGGTTCAGACGCCTCCCATCTGGCTTTCGTATGTTCCGAAGTTGTATATCCTTGACTTCATTCCCACACCGCCCCCGGACGTGCTTCACGCAGCGCACAGCATCTATTTCGAGGTGCTGGGCGATCTGGGCTTTACCGGAGAGGCTCTTTTCGTCACGTTGCTCTGGACGGGCATAAGCAATGCTACGGCCATCCGCAAATTGACCGTCAACAAGCCGCAGATGCTCTGGCTGTTCGACATGGCGGGGTCGCTCCGCCTTACGTTGATCGTTTATGCCGTCTCTGGCGCGGCTCTCAGCATGGCGTATTTCGAGTTATACTATCTGTTGCTGGCCATGCTGTCCGTCATGTACCGGATGGCATCGTCCCAGCCAAAGCCACCGGAGACGGACCCGGCGCAGCCCGTTTTATTCGGCGGCCGTGCGTCTGAGGGGGTATGATGTGGGCTTCCGCCCACACCTGATCGGGGCGTCACGCTGAAGGCGTGCCTTCGGCACTATGCCCCGAACCTCCTTTTTAATTATAAAGGGGGTTCGGGGCGATAGCCTCGATGCACCCCATCCGTTCCTCCCGAGCAGGCATCACAATGGCAAAATATCTTGTAACCGGCGGCTGTGGATTTATCGGCTCGCATCTGTGCGAGCGCCTGCTGGGGGCTGGGCACGAGGTGCGGGTGCTGGATGATTTGTCCAACGGCAAGCGGGAGAATATTCCCAGGCAGGAAATCCTGATCGTCGGTAACGTGGCCGATGCCGCGACGGTTCGGGCGGCCATGGCTGGGATGGACGGCTGTTTTCATCTGGCGGCAGTGGCTTCGATCCAGCGCAGTATCGAGGATTGGCTGGGAACCCACGCCACCAATCTGACCGGAGCCATCACCGTCTTCGACGCGGCCCGGTCTCATGGCCGAATTCCGGTCGTCTATGCCTCGTCGGCGGCGGTCTATGGTGACAACCCGGCCCTGCCTCTGGACGAAGCGGCGGTTACGCGCCCGCTCAGTGCCTATGGCGCCGACAAGCTGGGGTGCGAGTTGCACGCGCGGGTCGCCACGCTGGTTCATGGGGTTCCCACAACCGGATTCCGCTTTTTCAACGTCTTTGGTCCGCGGCAAGACCCCGACTCGCCTTATTCGGGCGTTATTTCCATTTTCACCCGGCGGCTGATGAATCAAGAGGCGCTCACGGTGTTCGGAGATGGCCTGCAAAGCCGCGACTTCATTTATGTGGGCGATGTGGTCGATTACCTCACCTCCGCCATGCAGCAGCCTGCGCTGCGGGAGCGGGTTCTCAATGTCTGCACCGGACAAGCAACCACGCTGCGGGATCTGATTGCGACGCTGGGCGAATTGCTGGACATAACGCCGGTGGTGCGGCTTCAGCCGTCGCGCATAGGCGACATCCGGGAGTCCCTGGGGTCGCCGGAGCTTTGCCGTCAGACCCTGGGGTGCGCCAAAAAGACCTCCCTCCGGGAGGGTCTGGCCGCGACCATGGCCTTCATTTCCAGCAAATGACGCGGGTCAGAATGGTTTGCGCATAGGCGAACAGTGCCGCATCATCCAGGCGCGGGGGCGTTTCCGCCGCCCAGACGGGCGTTACCCCGTGTCCGGCCAGGAACCTGGCCGCGACGGCGGGCGTGATGGCGAAGGCTACGTTCCGCACCGTCTTTCCTGTTTTTTCAAAGACCTTTGGCGTGTTGATTTTGGCGAACACCACGCCGACCACCATTCCCTCCTGATCCAGTAGCGGCCCGCCGCTATTGCCGGGATGAACCTCCGCCTCGAACGAAAAGCGGCTGCCGTCGGCGATCCAGGGGCCGGTGAGGAAACCGGGAACGTATTGCGGCTTGATGGTCGGCAACCCCAGATTGGGGTACCCGATCACCGCCACGGTCTGTCCGTCGATATCGACGCCCCGGCGAAAGGCGGCGACGGCGGGCGACGGCGTATGCCCCTTGAGCAGGGCGAGGTCATCTTCCTGCGAGACCTGAGCCAGGGTTGCCGCCTCGGACACGCCGCCGGGGGTTTCGATGGAGACGGCCTTGCAATCATCGACCACATGGTAATTGGTCAACACCCAGGCCGCTGCGCCGACGAAAAAGCCGGTGGCGACCCCGGAATGGTGCAAGGCCGGGTCGACGGGGGACGCCTGGGTT
>JADFXL010000351.1 GCA_015233585.1 Alphaproteobacteria bacterium
GGGGAGGTGGTGGCCTGGATCCGAAGCGCGACGTGAAGCGGATCCCGCAATCATCGGCTCCACCATTGAAACCGGGCAGTCTGATTTCAGGTAACTGCCCAGGTACCCCCGATGTCAGGCGAACACTTATTCACGATAATTAACCGAAAGTGGTAAGAACGAGGGCCTGAGGCCCTCGCGCTTCCCATATTATCTTATTAACGGGGAGCGCGAGGGGCCAAAGCCCCTCGCATCTTTATCTTCTGGTTGATTTTCGGCGGACCGCCAGCCCCCCGACCCAGCCCCCCGACCCAGGTAGCAAGACGTATCATACCTTACGCGACCTTCTTGTAACGCCCCCTGCTGGCGCTTATATTGCGCTCCCATGACAACGAACCCATTTACCCATCGTCACCTTCTCGGCATTCAGGGTCTCTCGCCCAGCGAGATCGGGTTCCTGCTGGACCTGTCGAATGGGTATGTTGACCAGAACCGGCGGGCCGATAAAAAACAAAGCACGCTGCGTGGCCGCACCCTGATCAACCTGTTTTTTGAGAACTCCACCCGTACCCGCACCTCGTTTGAGCTGGCGGGCAAGCGGCTGGGGGCCGATGTCATCAACATGCAGGTCTCCACCAGTTCCGTCACCAAGGGCGAGACCCTGATTGATACGGCGGTAACGCTGAACGCCATGCACCTGGATGCCCTGGTGGTGCGTCATCCCGACTCGGGCGCGGTCAAGCTTTTGTCCGAAAAGGTCAACTGCGCCGTCATCAACGGCGGGGATGGATGTCACGAGCATCCGACCCAGGCTCTGCTCGACGCCTTGACCATCCGGCGGCGGAAGGGTAGACTGTCGGGTCTGACGGTTGCCATTTGTGGCGATGTTCTTCACAGCCGCGTTGCCCGCTCGAACATTCATCTTCTCAACATCATGGGCGCACGGGTGCGTGTGGTCGCGCCGAAGACTCTGGTGCCGGCGGGCATCGAACGCCTGGGGGTCGAGGTGTTTTTCGATATGCGGGCGGGGTTGGCGGATTGCGATATCGTCATGATGCTGCGCCTTCAGAATGAGCGCATGAGCGGCAACTTCATTCCTTCCATCCGGGAGTATTTCCATTTCTTCGGACTGGATTACGCCAAGCTGGCCCAGGCCAGACCGGACGCGTTGATCATGCACCCCGGCCCCATGAACCGGGGCTTCGAGATCGATTCGGATGTGGCCGACGATGTGGAACGCAGCGTCATCCGGGAACAGGTAGAAATGGGTGTTGCCGTGCGCATGGCTGTATTGGACATTTTAACGCGCCCCGATCGGGAGGCCGTCTGATGGGGCAGCCGACTCCGGGTCGTATCGCTTATGTGAACGCCCGCCTGCTGGACCCGGCCAGCGGCCTGGACGCCCAGGGCGGGGTACTGACCGACGGCGAGACCATCGTCGATTTCGGCCCGGCTCTGGTGAATGACGGGGACTTGGGCGGGGATACCGAAGTCTTCGACTGCAAGGGCCATTGTCTTGGACCGGGCTTGGTCGATATGCGAATGCAACTGCGCGAGCCCGGCTATGAGCACAAGGAGACCCTGGAAAACGCCGGCGAGGCCGCCGTGGCGGGCGGCATCACCTCCATGGTCTGTCTGCCCAACACTCAGCCGGTGATCGACGATGCGGCAACCCTGGAATTCGTGGCCCGGCGCGCCCGCCTTTTGGGTCTGGCCAAGGTCTATCCCTACGGCGCCGTCACCAAGGGCCTGCACGGCAAGGAACTGGCCGAAATGGGCATGTTGGCGAAAGCTGGGGCGCTGGGGTTCACCGACGGCACCAGAGCCGTTGCCGACGCCCAGGTGTTGCGGCGGGCGCTGTCCTATGCCGCCACATTCGACTTGTTGATCGTTCAACACCCGGAGGAACCGTCCCTGGCTCAGGACGGGGTGGTAAACGAGGGTGAGATGGCGACCCGGCTAGGCCTGTCCGGTACGCCCGCCTGTGCCGAGGCGATCTTGCTGGCTCGGGACGTGCGTCTTGCCGAGTTGACCCAGGCCCGCTATCACGCCGCTCATCTCTCCACCGCTGAGGGAATCGAGGTTGTGCGCCGGGCCAAAGCTCGTGGAGTGCGGGTGACCTGCGATACGGCTCCATTTTATTTTGCGCTCAACGAGTCGGCGGTTGGCGATTACCGTACGTTCGCCAAGCTGTCGCCGCCGTTGCGGAGCGAGGAGGACCGCCAGGCGGTGGTCCTGGGGATCAAAGGGGGCGGGATCGACGCCATTGCCTCCGATCACTCCCCCCAGGATCAGGACTCGCAGCGGCGGCCCTTTGCCCAGGCGGCTTTTGGCGGCATTGGTCTGGAAACCTTGTTGCCCGTGACCCTGGAGCTTTTTCACAATGGTCAACTTTCCCTGCTCCAGGCCTTGCGTTTGGTCACCTCGGCACCGGCGGATCTGCTTGGCTTGACGGCCGGGCGTTTGCGCAAGGGGGGCGCGGCCGATCTGGTAATTTTCGATCCCGTGCGGGTGTGGAAGGTGGTTGCCGATGATCTGGTCGGCAAGTCCGGGAACTCGCCCTTCGACGGGCGCCTCGTCCGGGGAAGAGTTATTCGTACCGTGGTAGATGGACGGCCAGTGTTTGCGGCTAGTGATTGAATTGATCAATGATTGAAACCGGCGTTATCCATTTTCTGTCGGCTCTGGGCGGGTATCTGCTGGGATCGATACCGTTCGG
>JADFXL010000352.1 GCA_015233585.1 Alphaproteobacteria bacterium
GTCAGCGGCATGAAACAGTGCTCGGCGGTCCGGTTCACCACGTCATAGAGGGTGTCGCGGTTCTCGTGGCTGGCGGTGATGTCGAGAAAGCACAGCTCGTCGGCCCCAGCCCGGTCGTAGAGTCGGGCCTGTTCAACGGGGTCGCCCGCGTCTTTCAGATCAACGAAATTGATGCCCTTGACGACGCGGCCGTCCTTCACGTCCAGGCAGGGAATGATGCGCATTTTCAGCATATGAAACAACCCGTTGCGGATCGAGGGGAATGTTGTCGGCGGAACTCAGGCCAGCGCGGTCAGGGCATCGGCCAGTTCGATCCGCCCATCGTACAGCGCCCGGCCGGCAATGGCGCCAATAATGCCCGACGGCCCCGCTGCCTTGATCCGGCGCAAGTCGTCCAGACAGGAGACCCCCCCCGACACGATCACCGGCGTGGTCAGTCGTTCCGCCAGCGCGGCGGTCGCGGCGATATTGGGTCCGGCCATGACCCCATCGCGGTCAATATCGGTGTGGATGATGGCGGCAACGCCCAGATCCTCGTAGCGCAACGCCAGTTCGACCGCCGTCATTTGCGAAGTCTCCGCCCACCCCTCTACCGCCACCAGCCCGGCGCGGGCGTCGATGCCCACGGCGATACGGCCAGGGTGACGCCGGCAGGCCTCTTTGACAAGGCCAGGATCGCGCAACGCCACGGTGCCCAGAATGACTCGGCGGATTCCCTGGTCCAGCCAGGCCTCGATCGTATCGAGATCCCGGATACCGCCGCCAAGCTGGATCGGCACTGACACCGCCGCGAGGATCAAAGCCACGGCGTCGCGATTGACCGGCCGGCCGGCAAAGGCGCCGTTCAGATCCACCACATGCAGCCACGCACAGCCCGCCTCGGCGAACCGCCGCGCCTGATCGGCGGGGCTGGTGTTGAACACGGTGGCCTGATCCATCTCGCCACGCAGCAGACGGACGCAGGCACCATCTTTGAGATCAATCGCAGGAAACAGAATCATGTCTTCACCGTCACGGGGTCCAGGTCAGGAAATTGCCGATGAACCGTAGCCCCAGAGTCTGGCTCTTCTCGGGGTGAAACTGGGTTCCGGCCAGATTGTCGCGGCCAATGGCGGCAGTGATCGAACCCCCATAGGTCACCGTCGCCAAACAATGCAACGGATTTTCGGTTATGAACTGATAACTATGTACGAAATAGGCGTGCGCTCCGCTCTCAATCCCGGCGAACAGAGGATGGGACGTGGCAAATTCCAATTCGTTCCACCCCATGTGGGGGATCTTCAACACCGGATCGGCCGGCGTAATCGCCACCACCTTGCCAGGAATCCAGCCCAGCCCCTGGTGCTCGCCATGCTCAAAGCCCAGGGTGGCCAAAAGCTGCATTCCGACGCAAATCCCCAGAAACGGCTGGCCACGCCGCAGCACCGCTTCCTCGATCGCCTCGACCAGACCCTCGACGGCGGCAAGGCCGCGCTTGCAGTCGGCAAACGCGCCCACCCCCGGCAACACCACCCGGTCGGCCGCGCGCACCGTATCGGGATCGGCCGTAACCGTCACCGTTTGCGCCCCCCCCGCCTCGGTCACGGCGCGTTCAAATGCCTCGGCTACCGAACGCAGGTTTCCCGAACCATAATCGACTATGACGATACTCACACGTTTGCCCCCTGATTGCCACCGGGCCATCATATCAAGGCCAGAGTGGGATCTTCGCGACGATATATTAGGAAACGGCGGGAGAGCAAAGAGTCATGCCCTGGCTAGGATATATCGCGAGAGAAACCCTGAAGTAGCCCTTGATGTTGGCTTCGGAACGCACGGCGACCTGGACGTGGGTTTTAGCGCTAAATCCGCTTCCTGGGAAGAGTTCTCCGCCTTCGGTGAACAAGCCTCGAACCGTATCGAAGGGTTGATCCCCTCTATGCTCCATCAATGCCTGCAAGTGCTTTACGACCGCGCAATCCAGATAGCGACCCCGGCGATCTTCATCGTGGATATCCGCTTTCTTGTTCTCTGGGAACGGGCCGAAAGATGGACTTTTGTCGTGCGCCGCTTTGAGTGATTCATAAGCCCCACGCAGAACTTTAAGACTCCTCCGACTCATCAAGTCAAGACAATTGCCCAGATCAATGATGGCCCCAACCACAAAAGGGGCGGCAGGTTCTTTTGAACGTGCCCATTCCAAGGCTCTGACCGGATCGGCCTCCCAAAAATAAATTCCGGGACCAAGCCAGTCGTACTGCTTATCGCTGATTTTCATTACTACTCGACCAGCAAGAACATCCTCACCAGTCGTTTCGCTGCATCCATGATAGCCCAGGACGAATGACGTATGGAGACGGTTCAACGCCCTGCCTTTAGCTCCACATAGTTATCGGAATCTCGATAATTGGGAGACAGCCCACCATTCTCAAGATATATTCCTTCACGGATCAGCGCGGCTCTTGCCGCTTCTGGCGACGCCGTAATCTCCTTGGTATAGATGGCAATGGATTCCAAAATCCGGTTTTGCTGAGCCTCAGTCATCGTTTACTCCATATTTATCAGATCACTCAGAGCAGCAAAGGATGACGTGCTGTGTCAATCAAACGAGTCCGTATGGTAAGCTTGTCGCCTTTATCGGGCAAGCCCATTTTGAGCGGCATATATTATGGATACGGCGTGAGCGTGTAGATCGCAAGCACTTCCCTCACAACG
>JADFXL010000353.1 GCA_015233585.1 Alphaproteobacteria bacterium
TCCTCCAGGCGTTGTCCGGTAAAAAAGATGGGGTGGCGCTACCTTTTTTCGGCCATCTTCACCTGCCGGAGGGGAGCTCTCTCGGCAGCTTGTCGGGGATCGTCTCCCAACAGACGGTGCTGCTGATTCTGGTCATTGTCTTGTCGGTGGTTGGGTTGTTGAGCGAATTCGTCAGCCGGCGGCTGACCATCCGTCTGGCGATGCGATTTACCAGACAATTGCGCAAACTTGCCGTCTCCCATGCCCTGAAGCTGGACACCGGCTATTTCAGCCAGGGCAAGATGGGCGAGCTTAACGTCCGTTTCTTCACTCCCGTCGGGGCCGTGACGACGATCCTTATGAGCTTCCAGCAGACAACGAACTCATTACTCCAGATCATCGGGTTCGTCGCCGTGGTCATATACCTGCAACCCGTTCTTACGACGTCTCTGGGGCTGACCGCCATTCTGCTGGTCGTCTATGTCCGCAAGTTCCACTCCATCCTTAGCCAGGCCACAAGCAAATTGCGCAATGCCGATATCACGGCGGGCGGGGTCAGCAATGATCTGCTGTACGGCATGAGGTTGATCAAGCAGTGCGGCGAGGAAATTCGCCAGCGCAACCGTTTCCTGCGAGCGTTTCATGCCAGCGATTCCCAACGGGTCCGGGTGCTGGACGTTCAGGCCACCGGCAACCTGATCATGCAGCTTGGGGGCATGGTCGTGATTTTGGCGGTGGCCGCGCTGGTGTCGAGCTTGAACAACGTCAATCTGATCGGTGACATGGGGTTTGCGCTGGGCTACTTCATGGCGCTTTGGCGGTTGCTCAATGAAATCTATATGTTGAACGCTCTGCTGAATGAACTGTCGCCCCAGGTACCCCATTTGATCGGACTGGCGCGAATGCTGCAAAGCGACGACCATCTGGAGCGACTGGTTTTCGGTCCGGGATCGCGGCGCACGGCGCCAGCCAATTTTTCGGTTTCCGTCACCGGCCTCGATTTCGCTTACGACTCTGCAGCCCCGGTTCTCCGGGATGTCACCCTGGATTTTCCCGAAGGCACGATCACCGCTCTGGTCGGGTTGTCGGGGTCTGGCAAGACCACCCTGCTGGAACTGCTGGCCCGCATTCGCGCCCCGCAGAGCGGCCGGATCTTCCTGGGCGGGGTCGATATGGCCGATTTCGACCTAGGCTATCTGCGCCGGCTGATCGGCTATGTGAACCAGGAAGCCATTTTGTTTAACGAAACGGTTCTTTACAATTTGCTGCTGGGACGGCCACAAGTTTCTCAGGAAGAGGTCAACGAAGCCGTTCGGATGGCGGATGCCGAAGATTTCATCAAACGGTTGCCGCAAGGATACCAGCATCTTCTGGGAGAACGCGGACAACACGTCTCGGGTGGTCAGCGCCAAAGAATCGCTCTGGCCAGGGTGTTCCTCCAGAAGCCCCGCCTGCTGCTGCTGGATGAGGCGACCAGTGCGCTGGACGTTCGCACGGAGCGAAAGGTCATTGGCGAGCTGTTCCGTACCCGCCACGAAAGAACCACCGTGATCGCGACCCATCGCTTGGTGACGATCCCGGATTGCGACCAGATCGTTTTTGTCCATGATGGCGCCGTCATGGAAAAGGGAACTCATGACGAATTGATGGCACGCAAGGGAATGTACCACGACCTGTTCCGCTTCCAGTCGGAGGCGATCAACGCGGGCCTCAGTCCTGATCTAGAGTGAATCCTGATCTAGAGTTTGCCAGAAACACAATCCCTTGTTAGATTACCCGTGCGCCGGTCCTAATGGTTTATGGCCCAATGGTTTGTGGTGAGAGCGGAAGCCCGTGGAAAGCTTGATGAACTGGCAGAACGAGACGGTACTGGTGACGGGAGCCGCCGGGTTCATCGGCAGCCACCTGACGGAAGCCCTTGTGGCCCACGGGGCGAAGACCCGCGCCCTGGTTCGCTACACCTCTTCCGGGCATCGGGGATGGCTGGAAAATTCACCGCTCAAGAACGAGATCGCGTTTTTCCAGGGAGACCTGCGCGACCGCGACTCTCTGCGCAAAGCCATGGCTGGCGTCGACACGGTTTTTCATCTTGGGGCGCTGATCGCCATCCCCTATTCCTATGAGGCGCCGCAAAGCTATCTGGAAACAAACATCACCGGCACCCTCCACGTTCTTGAAGCCGGCCGCGACCTGGGGATCCGGCGGATCGTCCATACCTCCACCAGCGAGGTCTATGGCACGGCACGCTATGTCCCCATCGATGAAGCCCATCCGTTACAGGGGCAGTCGCCTTATTCCGCCACCAAGATCGCTGCCGACAAGCTGGCGGAATCCTATTTCCTGTCCTTCGGCACCCCGGTTGTGACGGTTCGGCCGTTCAACACGTATGGCCCTCGGCAGTCCACGCGGGCGGTGATCCCCACCATCATCACGCAGGCGCTGACCATCGGGGAGGTCAAGCTGGGCAGCCTGACCCCGACCCGGGATCTGAATTTCGTCGCCGACACCGTGGAAGGCTTTATGGCGGCGGCCGCCGCCGATCAGGCGATCGGCCAGACGGTGAATCTGGCTCAGGGCAAGGAAATATCCGTCGGCAATCTGGCACGCCTGATCTGCGAAATCATCGGCCACGATGCCCGGCTGGTATCCGACAGCGAACGCCTCCGTCCGGCGGGAAGTGAAGTCGAGCGGCTGTGC
>JADFXL010000354.1:0-1406 GCA_015233585.1 Alphaproteobacteria bacterium
CCATCATCGCCTTTATTGGCATCATTCTGCTGATGGGAATCGTCAAGAAGAATGGCATCATCCTGGTTGATTTCGCCATTGAAGCCGAACGGCACCGGGGCCTGTCGCCCGAGCAGGCCATCTGGGAAGCGTGCCACCATCGCTTTCGCCCCATTACCATGACCACACTGGCCGCCGTTCTCGGGGCACTGCCGTTGGCCCTGGCCCTGGGCGGCGGCGGCGAACTGCGGCGTCCGCTCGGCGTCTCCATTGTCGGTGGTCTGATCGTGTCACAGTTCCTTACGCTTTACACCACGCCGGTCGTTTATCTGGCCCTGTCCCGCATGGCACGACGGTGGCGGGCGTGGCGCGCCCGAACCGGGTGAAGCTCGGGCTGCCGCCCAAATTCTTAAATCTTGCCGTGGCTGAGTATAAAACGGGAGGCAAATCGGAACAAACTGCCCCGCTTATGCCGTAAACACCAGATCGCGGATCGCGTTGAAATAGGGCTTGTAGCCGATAATCATCAAGTCGTTGTGGCCAGCACCGGGAATGGTGAGCAACCGCTTGCTGGTGGCGCCGCAACGCTGGTGGAGCGCGCGGGCGTCGGTCACGGGAATGATCCAGTCCTGCTCGCCATGGATGAATAGCGTCGGCACCGTGACTCGGGCGATTTTGTCGAGATTGCCGAAGCCATGGCGACTGTCGCTGCCGTCGGAGAAGTGGATGTCCCCCAGCCGTTCCACCAGGGCCAGGGTATCGGCGAATCCGCTTTCGATGATAAGGCCGCTTATCGCCGCGTTCGGGCGCGCGGCAATTTCGATGGCGGCAGCGCTGCCGAGCGAGCGACCCATGACGAAAAGCTTGCTGCACGGCATGTGGTGCGCTGCCAGAATATCTCGCGCTGTCTCCCCGATCACTCCGGCATCAGCGATCAGACCCCTGGCCGTGGGCGTGCTTTCGCTGATGCCATAGCCCCGGAAATCCACAACGAACAGAGTAATGCCGAGCTTCGTGTACTCGTGGGAGAAATCATCGTAGTCCGAAGCGATCTCGCCATTGCCGTGAAAGAACAGGATCGCAGGTGCGCCGGGAGTATCGCCGAATATCTTGCCCCCGATCCCGACACCATCGGCGGCGGGAATGCGCACCGCACGAGGATCACTTGCACCGGCCGCCGTGTCGCGGCGGGGATGGAACAGAACGTTCAGCACCTCCGGCCTGTCGAGCGTTGGAAACCGTGTGTCCATCTCCCCCCCCTCTCCATGTCCCGAATCAAGCCGGTCTGCTTTGAGCCGGTGTGTTACGGAGCCGTCGACCAGGTACCGTCAGGCCGCTCGCACAAAAGACCCACGGAGCTTGTGGCGCAGTTGCTCATGCGTTGACCCGCCACCGCATAGGCAGGCGATCCCTGGAACGTTCTCGAA
>JADFXL010000354.1:1575-2668 GCA_015233585.1 Alphaproteobacteria bacterium
CCGGCGCCATGGCCAAACTGTGCCCCCGCCAGCCCGCCGCCAATGCCGCCCAAAGCTGTACCCATCGGCTGTTTGACGCCCTCACAAGCGCTCAACAGCACTGCCACGATCGCAACGGAAAGCATGACTTTCATGTTCATCCTCCTTCACAAATCGTTAGCTCACATCACACTACATCAACAAACCAACTCCGCCAGCGACAGCACCGGCACCGGATCGCCTTCGATAACGGAGGTGACGGCTTCCTCCAGATCGACCAGGACATCGCAGTGGATCAAGGACGACAGCACGGCCGAGCTTTGGCTTGGGAACAGCACCGCCCTGGGAATGCCGTCGGGGCCAGGGATGGCGCGGGCGCGCAGGAACTCGCGCCGTCCCGCCGTTCGGCTCACCGAGAAGCCCGCGCGCATGGAATAGGGGCGAGGCCGCGCCGGAGTACGGCCGGACAGTTTCAGGATCACGGGGCGGGCGAGGATCAGGAACGTCACCATCGCCGCCACCGGATTGCCCGGCAGCCCGACGAAGGGAACCCCGCCGACGTGGCCCATGGCCAGCGGCTTGCCGGGCTTGATGGCCAGCCGCCAGAAATGCAGGGTGCCCAGCTTTGACGTGATCCTCCTCGCCGGTGGATACGCCACCCGAGGTGAGGATCAGGTCATGGCCGGGCGCAGCCTGGGCCAGGGCCTCGCTCACCGCCGCCAGGCGGTCGGGCAGGATGCCCAGGTCGGTTACCGCGCACCCCAGCCCCTCCAGCAACACCCGAATCGAATAGCGATTGGCGTCATGGATACAGCCGGGGGGCAGCGTCTGCCCCGGCTCGTGAAGTTCGTCCCCGGTAGAGAACAAAGCCACCCGCAAGGGTCGGTAAACGATGACTTCGGCCACGCCCACCGCCGCTATCAAGCCGATTTCCTGGGCACGCAGCCGGGTTCCGGCGCTTACCGCAATCGCGCCGGCGGCCACATCCTCACCGGCGCGGCGGCGGTTGGCGCCGGAGCGCACCCCTGCGGGCAGGATGACGTGATCGCCTTCGGTACGGCAATCTTCCTGCATCACCACGGTATCGGGACCGGGGGGCATGGCGGCCCCGGTA
>JADFXL010000355.1 GCA_015233585.1 Alphaproteobacteria bacterium
TACCGGGCCATCGAGACCTACATGCGCCGACGGCTGGAGGCCAACGGCTACGTCGAGGTCCGCACGCCGCAACTGGTGGACCGTTCGCTGTGGGAAGCCTCCGGCCACTGGGAAAAATTCCGCGACAACATGTTCACCGTCGAAGTGGAGGAGGACAAGACCCTCTGCCTCAAGCCCATGAACTGCCCCTGTCATGTCCAGATTTTCCGCCAGGGCATCAAGAGCTATCGCGACCTGCCGTTGCGCATGGCCGAATTCGGCTCCTGCCACCGTTACGAACCTTCCGGCGCACTTCACGGCTTGATGCGAGTCCGCGCCTTCACCCAGGATGACGCCCACATTTTTTGCGCCGAGGATCAGATCACCTCGGAAACCAGGGCGTTCTGCGATTTCCTGATGGACGTATACCGGGACTTCGGCTTCACCGAGGTGCGGGTCAAGTTCTCCGACCGGCCAGCCGTGCGGGCCGGGAGTGATGAAACCTGGGACAAGGCCGAACGCGCCCTGACCGAGGCCACCAGGGCCGCCGGGCTGGAAACCACGCTCAACCCCGGCGAAGGCGCATTTTATGGCCCCAAACTGGAATTCGTGCTGCGCGACGCCATCGGCCGGGACTGGCAGTGCGGAACCTTGCAGGTCGATTTCGTGCTTCCCGAGCGTCTGAATGCCGCCTATGTCGGCGAAGACGGCGAGAAACACCGGCCCGTGATGTTGCATCGAGCCATTCTGGGTTCGTTTGAACGCTTTATCGGCATTTTAATTGAGAGCTACGCCGGCAAGTTCCCCTTGTGGCTGGCCCCGGTTCAGGTCGCGGTCACCACCATCGTCAGCGATGCCGACGACTATGCCCGCGATGTGGCCAAGGCGGCGCGGGCGGCCGGATTGCGGGTCGTTCTCGACACGCGCAACGAAAAAATCACCCTCAAGGTCCGCGAACACAGTCTGGCCAAGGTGCCGTTGCTGCTGGTCGTGGGCAAACGCGAAGCCCTGGACCGCACCGTGGCCGTGCGGCGGCTTGGCGGCAAGGATCAGGAATTACTTGCACTTGATACGGCATTGGTTACACTCGTCAATGAAGCTCGGATGCCGGGCGGCTGAACAGGCTGCGGCGGCATCAGGGACCGGTCATTGAAACCAGGGAGACGGAGAAATAGCTAGATCACCACAGACAACCGCGCCGACCCGCGACGGGCCGCGCGGCAACGACGAAATCGACGTTCGTTCCGTACGCCTCATTGGCGCCGATGGCGAGAATGGCGGGGTCGTGACAACCCGCGAAGCGCTGGACATGGCCGTTGCGGTAGCCCTGGATCTTGTGGAGATTTCTCCCAACGCCGATCCGCCAGTTTGCAAAATTCTGGACTACGGAAAATATAAATACGAAGTCCAGAAGAAAAAGAACGAGGCCAAAAAGAAGCAAAAGGTCATCGAGGTCAAGGAGATCAAACTCCGGCCAAACATCGACGAGCACGACTACGATGTCAAGATGCGCAACATGCGTCGTTTCCTTGACGAAGGCGACAAGGTCAAGGTGACGTTGCGGTTTCGTGGCCGCGAAATGGCGCACCAGGATCTTGGCATGATTGTGCTAGACCGTGTCCGCGAAGAATTGGCCGATGCCGCCAAGGTCGAACAGTTCCCAAAAATGGAAGGCCGGCAGATGATTATGGTCATGGCGCCAAAATGAGAGGATAGTTCAGTTTTGGGCGTTGGAAGAGGAGGCCGCTCCAAACTGGGGGCGTTCCTTTGGCGTAATGTGAGCCATGGCTGACGATCCGCGCGTTCATGCCGCCCTCAAGGCGGCGGTCAAGCAACTGGAGGCGGCGGTCAGGGAACAGGAGGGCGCTGTTGAGCGCATCCTGGGGCTGGTTGAGATATTGATGTCCAGAGCGCCCGCTGGTCCGGTGTACCTGAAGCTTGAAGCCATCATGGAGGCGTGCGCGTTCCAGGATATCACCGGACAGCGCATCCGCAAGGTTTCCCGTCTGCTCAAAGCCCTGGCCGACCAAGGCACGCTTTCGGCCCCCCTGCCCGTCGAGTCGCAACTGCCTGCCAAACAGGGGCTATCGCAGGCGGACGTTGACCGTTTGTTGAGCGGGAAGTAAGGCGGCAGATCCCAAATCGGGGCTATCGCCCCCCCATTTGGGGCGTTGTGCCAAGGTACGTCTTCGGCGTGATGCCCCAAGCCCCCCCTTTTTTATAAATAAAAAGGGGATTCGGGGCTTGCCCCGAGCCGGGGCCGGGGCGGCAGCCCCGCGATCACGTACCAATTTGGGAAAACCTGCATGAACGACCTGGCCATCTACCTCCATTGGCCGTTCTGTCTCCAGAAGTGCCCCTATTGTGACTTCAACTCCATCCCTGCCCCGGTGATTGACCACGCCCTCTGGCGGCGTGCCCTTCTGGCCGAATTATCGCACTTTGCCGAAATAACCCAAGGGCGCCGAATCACCAGCCTCTTTTTCGGAGGCGGCACACCCTCGTTGATGGCTCCGTCGACGGTGGCGGCGTTGATTGATCGGACGGTTTCGTTGTGGTCGTTGGCCCAAGACTGCGAAATCACGCTGGAAGCCAATCCGGGGACCGTGGATGCCGTCCGGTTCCAGGCGTTCCGGGCGGCTGGCGTCAACCGTCTGTCGCTCGGGGTTCAAGCACTGGACGAAG
>JADFXL010000356.1 GCA_015233585.1 Alphaproteobacteria bacterium
GGCTGGATGCTGTGGTCCCTGCGGCCACCGGCATGGCGACGGCGCTGGTTCGCGGCCAGCGTTCTGGCGGCGAGCGGACTGGCCGCCGTGCTCGCGCTCGTCCTGCAGGCCGTAACGCCCCAGGTTGAACAGTGGGCGTTCCAACTGCTGCTCCAATTGGGACACACCGAACCGCCCGCGACCTGGACCAGCACTGCGATGGGCCGCATCGGGACCCTGAAGCTTTCCGATCGGATTGTGCTACGGGTCGATGCCGCGGGCTTGCCGCCCGGAGGCCTGCGGCTTCGGGAGGCGAGTTATCGGATATTCTCCCAGAACTCCTGGTTCGCAGGGGAGGACCAGGCGCATGACGCCGAGGCGATAGCCAGCAGCGCTGGCGAAACCGGCGTCACTGGCTGGCGTCTGCAGACGCCCGAGGCCGGCACCGTCGGGACCGCACCGGTCACAGTCACGGCCTGGCTGGGCTCCGAGCGCACGGTCTTGCCGTTACCCGAGGGAACCACGGAAATTCGCGCCTTGCCCGCCAGAAAGCTTCGTTCGGCAACGCTCGGAACGGTGACCGCCGAGGGCCTGCCGGTTCCAGTCCGTTTCCAGGCGTTCGCTGAACCCGGCCACAGCTTCGACCGCGTCCCCGACGACCTCGACCTGCTGATCCCGGAGGCCGAGAAAGAGGTGCTGAACGGCATTGTTGCCGCTCTCGGCCTGTCCGGTCGGCCGCCGTCCGCTGCGCTGGCGGGGATCGAGCGCTATTTCGACGGCAACTTCCGCTATTCCCTGACGCAAGCGGCTCCAGGGGGCCGAACCGCACTTGCCCATTTTCTGCAGGTGAGCCACCAGGGCCACTGCGAATTCTTCGCGACCGCGACTGTGCTGCTGCTGCGCGCCGCCGGGGTGCCCGCCCGCTACGTCACCGGCTATGTCGCCGCGGAGCGCGATCCCTGGGAAGGCGATTACCGGGTTCGCCAGCGCCATGCCCACGCCTGGACCCAAGCCTTCGTCGACGGCCGCTGGCGCACCGTCGATACCACGCCAGCGCGCTGGGCCGAGAACGAGGCCGCGACGATGCCCGAGTGGCAGGTTCTTCCCGACCTCGTGGCGTGGGTGTCCTACCGCTATTCACGCTGGCGCAACGGCGAGAACGGGACGGCTCCGGCCAACATACTGTCATGGCTGCTGATCCCCGGCTTCCTCTTCCTGGGCTGGAGCATGACCTCCGGGCTGCGCCGCGCCCGGCCGGCGTCCCTCGACCCGTCGCACCGCACCCCAACCGGGATTGTTCCGGGCAGCTGCGCTTTCGATCCGATCGAGCGCCATTTTGCGAGCCGCAGCTGGGTTCGCCCATACTGGCAGCCGCTGCTGGTCTGGCTGCACCGGTTGCCAGCCACCTCCATCCAGGATCACGCCGGCTTGCTGGACCTCGCGCATCGGCACTATCAGGCCACCTTCGACCCGGAGAGCGTGGTGAACGCCGAACGGCAAGCCCTTAGCGAAGATATCGTCCGGTGGCTGAAAAGGCAAACCATCTGAGGGCCCCTATCACGACCTGAAGCTGAACTCTATAATTGCACAGTACCCATTCCCGCTATGGACACTAAGGACAGAAGACAGCTCAAGCATCAGATGGATGGAAATGCGTCGACGTTTGTCAAAAGCTCATCACATACGTGATAATCCATCACTGAAAAAGGTCGAGAAGCCCAGTCTTAACGTCAGGGTTGATTACTGATCGCATCTTATCCGAAGTATTATTTATTTCTGAAACAATTTGCTGCATCTCCGCCTTGTATCCTAACTTCTGATCTTCATCAGTTGAAGAGTTGAAGTTTTTTTGCACACTCGCATAGGCCTTAAGGAGATTAACCTGGTATTTACCTAGCTGATCAGCCACACCTCCTTCAGATACATTCAGCATCAGCACGATCGCCCTACCTACGGCTTTCACATTTTCGTCTACGATATCAAGTGCGGCCGTTGTATCGCCGCGCAACAACTTCACCAAATTTATGACATCCGAAACAACAAGCCTTCCATCAGGTCCGTAGGCAGATTCGACTTTCCGAAGAATGCCCTCTTGCAATAAACCATATTTCAAATCGGTTATGGTTATTGAGCTTTTTGTAATTTCATCCAGCCCTACAACATCAAGTGTATTGAAGGTGTTTCTAATGATTGCCTTGCCACCTTCAACGCCAACATACTTCTCAAGATAATCAGATAGAGACGCCACTTCCGTCTCGGAAGAAGGCAACAGATTTTGACCAAGTCTCTGTGCTTGGGTAACCGATGAGGTTATCGCTGGATTGTCCGATGGACCAAAGACAATGGTATAAGCATGATTATTCTCATCTCTCTGAAGAATATTTGAAAAATAGTTAAGACTTTTGACGGTGAACCCAGACCCAGTTATGGGATAGAGTCCGGCACCGCTTGCAGACGTTGCCGTGGTCGAAAAAAGGACATTGCCAGAGACGACCGCAGCCAGAGTATCCGTCGAGACGATGCCGTCGACGTGGCCGTGCAGCGTTGGCACCGCGGTTCCGAACGTGACGCTGACGGGGTCAGCAACATAATAGAACTGAGCTTGGTTGATTGTGCCAATCGCACCGCTCGCGCTTGCGGGCACCAAGTAGTTCGACAACAATGTTCCGTTGGAG
>JADFXL010000357.1 GCA_015233585.1 Alphaproteobacteria bacterium
CCCTGGCTATCCGGGACATGCTGGTGCGCGGCGCTCCGTTGATCGGCGCCACCGCCGCCTATGGTATGTGTCTGGCGCTTCATGCCGATCCGTCCCTGGCCTCGCTTGAGCGTGCCCACGCCACCTTGCTGGCGACCCGGCCCACGGCGATCAACCTGCGCTGGGCCCTGGACGAGATGCGAACGGTGCTGGCGCCCGTGCCCGAGTCACGACGAGTGGAAGCCGCCTATCAGCGCGCTGCGGCCTTGTGCGACGAGGATGTCGCCATCAACCAGGCCATCGGGACGAACGGGCTTCAAATCATCCGTGCGGCGTGGGAGTCGCTACGGCGGCCCCTGAACATCCTCACCCACTGCAACGCAGGCTGGCTCGCCACCGTTGGCTGGGGCACGGCGCTGACTCCCATCTACAAGGCCCACGATAGCGGCATTCCTGTCCATGTGTGGGTCGATGAAACACGGCCCCGCAACCAGGGCGCCAATCTGACCGCCTGGGAACTGGGACAGCACGGGGTGGCCCATACCGTTATTGCCGATAACGTTGGCGGCCACCTGATGCAGCATGGCCAGGTCGACCTGTGTATTGTCGGCACCGACCGCACGACCGCTCGGGGGGATGTCTGCAACAAGATCGGCACCTACCTGAAGGCGTTGGCAGCCCATGCCAACAACGTGCCGTTCTATGTTGCGCTGCCCAGCCCGACCATCGACTGGACCGTTGGGGACGGCGTGCGGGAAATCCCCATCGAACAGCGCGACGGCGGCGAGGTGTCGCGCATCGCCGGGGTCGACGATACGGGCAAGGTGGTGACGGTGACAATCATGCCGCCGGGCAGTCCGGTCGCCAACTATGCCTTCGATGTCACCCCGGCCCGGTATGTCACCGGCCTGATCACCGAACGCGGCGTGTGCGCTGCCTCGCCGGAGGGGCTTGGGACTTTGTTTCCCGAGCGCGCCTGAAAACTCTCGGGGGCATAGCCCCGAACCCTATCCGGGGCTATGCCCCGGCCCCCCTTTCTTTTTGAGAGGGTTTGGGGACATCACGCCGAAGGCGTGCCTTTGGCACGGGGCCCCAAGCGGGTGTGGGCGGCAGCCCACGTTGCCTGTCATGAAACGAAACGTTATCCAGCGGAAGGAAAGCAGGCATGGGATTCAACTGCGGCATAGTCGGATTGCCCAATGTAGGCAAGTCCACCCTCTTCAACGCCCTGACCGCGACGGCGGCGGCGCAGGCTGCCAACTATCCGTTCTGCACCATCGAGCCAAATGTTGGCCGGGTGGCTGTGCCCGATGAGCGGCTCGATACGCTGGTGCGCATCGGCAAATCGGCCAAGGAGATCCCGACCCAGCTTGAATTCGTGGATATCGCCGGGCTGGTGCGGGGTGCCAGCAAGGGGGAAGGACTTGGCAACCAGTTCCTCGCCAACATCCGCGAGTGCGACGCCATTGTCGCCGTCCTTCGCTGCTTCGAGGATCCCGACGTTACCCATGTCGAAGGCTCGATCGATCCTATCCGCGACGCCGACACGGTGGAAACCGAACTGATGCTCGCGGATCTGGACAGTCTGGAGCGTCGCGCCGTGACCATCGCCAAAAAGGCCAAGGGCGGCGACAAGGAGGCCAAGGACCAAAACGCCGTGGTCGAACCCATCCTGGAGGCCCTTCGCGCCGGACGCCCCGCCCGGAGCGTGCGTCTCACCGATCCCGATCAGCGCCGGATTCTGCGTCAGTTATTCCTGCTGACCGCCAAGCCGATTCTCTATGTGTGCAACGTGGAAGAATCAGCCGCCGCCACCGGCAACGCCCTGTCGCACCAGGTGGCCCTGCGCGCGGAACAAGAAGGTGCCGCTGCGGTGGTGGTGTCCGCAGCGATTGAGGCTGAACTGGCGCAACTGACCGATCCGGCCGAACAGCGGGAGTTCCTCCAGACCCTGGACCTGGAGGAAACCGGTCTAGTGCGCGTGATCCGGGCCGGATACAAGCTCCTCGACCTCATCACCTTTTTCACGGTTGGTCCCAAGGAGGCGCGGGCCTGGACCGTCCGCCACGGTGCCAAAGCCCCCGAAGCCGCCGGCGTCATCCATTCCGACTTCGAGAAGGGCTTTATTCGCGCCGAAACCATGGCCTACGCCGATTTCGTGGCGTGCGGCGGCGAAGCGGGGGCCAAGGAGGCCGGAAAAATGCGGTCGGAAGGCAAGGAATACTTGGTTCAGGACGGCGACATCATGCACTTTTTGTTCAATGTTTGAGGCTGGAGCGTGTCAAAGAAAACCTCAAGAAGAAGCTATTCCCCCCCCCTAAGAAATGAGTAGCGGTGGAGGATTCATGTGACGACCGAGACGTTGCCGCTCCTGCCGCTTGGCATTGACCTGGAGACCAAGCCGGTCCTCAAAAAGTTGTCTGGTGCTCACCGTGCCTTGGCGGAACTGAAAGGCGTGGCGGCCCTGATGCCGAACGAGGGCATTCTGATCAACACCCTTTCGTTGCAGGAAGCCAAGGACAGTTCGGCTATCGAGAACATTATCACCACCCACGCCGACCTGTTTCGCAGCGACGCGGCAGCCAACCAGTTCGCTACCCTTGCCGCCAAGGAAGTGCATAATTATGCCCGTGCCCTGCGGGATGGATTCGAGACCGTCCGCCGCACCGGCCTG
>JADFXL010000358.1 GCA_015233585.1 Alphaproteobacteria bacterium
TTGCCATTGTCGGAACTGCGGCTCACGCCGAAGGAAACGCCGCCAATGGGGAGAAGGTCTTTTCACGCTGCAAGGCTTGCCACAGCTATGAAAAAGATGCGAAGCCCAAGATCGGTCCGAATCTGTTCGGTGTGGTGGACCGCAAGTGCGGCACCTCGGCCGATTTCGCTCCCCGTTATTCCGTGGGCATGAAGGCTTGTGCTGAAAAGGGAAGCACCTGGAGCGAGGCGGAACTCAAGAAGTACATCCCCGATGCCAACACCTATCTTGGTGAGATGACCGGCAAGAAGGGATCGGCCATGAGTGCGCAAAAGCTCGACCCGCAGCAGCTTGAAGACGTGGTGGCCTACCTGAAGACTCTGAAGTAGTCTCTGACCCGGTAATAAGGGGTGGGGATGTGGGGGGGGCATTACGCTCCCCCCATTTTTTTGATGACAATATCTTGTGGCGCTGTACATGGTCATGTACAAGGGAGAAAACTCCGGCAGACGAGGTTTCGCCCATGTCCGTAATGCCCGACTCCTGGATCCGCGAGATGGCGCATCACAGCGGCATGATCGACCCGTTTCAGGAAAAGCTTCAGCGGGATGGCGTGATTTCTTATGGCCTGTCGTCTTATGGTTATGACGCGCGGGTTTCCCGCGAGTTCAAGATCTTCACCAATGTCGATTCGGCGATCGTCGATCCCAAGGACTTTTCGCAGAAGAGCTTCGTCGACCGGGATGGCGACATCTGCATCATTCCACCCAACAGCTTCGCCCTGGCCCGCACGGTCAAGTATTTCCGCATACCTCGCGACGTCTTGGTGATCTGCCTGGGCAAATCCACCTATGCACGCTGCGGCATTATCGTCAACGTGACCCCCCTGGAGCCCGAATGGGAGGGCCACGTCACCCTCGAATTCTCCAACACCACGCCTCTGCCGGCCAAGATCTACGCCATGGAGGGGGCCTGCCAGTTCATTTTTTTGAAGGCCGACCGCGTGTGCGAGGTCTCCTATGGCGACCGCGCCGGCAAATACCAGAATCAGCAGGGCGTCACCCTGCCGCGCCTATAAGGAAAACCAGCAGCTATGGACAGAATTCGGATCGTCGGCGGCAAGCCCCTGCGGGGTACGATACCCGTGGTGGGAGCCAAGAATGCCGCGTTGCCGCTAATGGCGGCCTGTCTCCTGATCGACGATACGCTGACGTTGTCCAACCTGCCCCATCTGGTGGACATCACCACCATGGCCAATCTGCTGGCCCAGCATGGCGTGGAGCTGTCATTGAATGGCGACTCGCCGGGCGGCGGCCACGCCGGGCGGGTGCTGTCGCTGACGGCGCGCACCATCGTCAACACCACGGCGCCTTATGATCTGGTGCGCAAGATGCGGGCCTCGGTTCTGGTGCTGGGTCCGCTGGTGGCACGATGCGGGCAGGCGCGGGTCTCGCTGCCGGGCGGATGCGCCATCGGCACGCGGCCGGTGGACCTGCACGTCAAGGGGCTGGCGCGGCTCGGTGCCGAGATCGAACTGGCTGAGGGCTATATCGAGGCTCGGGTAAAGGGACGGCTTACGGGTGCGCAGATCATCTTTCCCCAGGTCTCGGTGGGGGCGACCGAGAACCTGATGATGGCGGCAACGCTGGCTGAAGGCGAGACCGAACTGGTTAACGCCGCTCGCGAGCCGGAGGTTTGCGATCTGGCGCATTGCCTGGTGGCCATGGGCGCGGATATCGAGGGGATCGGCAGCGATACCATCCGTATTCGTGGCGTCGACCGCCTGCATTCCGCCCACTACGCGGTGGTGCCGGACCGGATCGAAGCCGGAACCTATGCCGTGGCGGCGGCAACCACCCGTGGTGATATCGAGCTGGTGGGAGCGCGGCCCGAACTGATGGCGGCGATGGCCAAGGTTCTCGTGGAAACCGGCGTGGTCGTCACGCCTACCGAGCGCGGCTGCCGCATTGACGCCTCAGGTACGGATCTGGTCGGGGTCGATATCATGACCGAACCCTATCCAGGCTTTCCCACCGACATGCAGGCGCAGATGATGGCGTTGATGGCCACGGCACGCGGTGCCTCCATGATTACCGAGACCATCTTCGAGAACCGCTTCATGCATGTGCCGGAGCTGATGCGCATGGGGGCCCAAATCAACATCCACCGCGCCTCTTCGGCCATCGTGCGCGGTGTGCCAAAACTCTCCGGCGCCCAGGTCATGGCCACGGATCTGCGGGCCTCGTCCAGCCTGGTGATTGCGGGTCTGGCGGCGGCGGGAGAGACCACCATCAGCCGGGTCTATCATCTGGACCGGGGCTATGAGCGGCTGGTGGAAAAACTGGCGGCGTGCGGGGCGGAAATTGAACGGATACGGGATTGAGGTGGGAACGCTTTCGGGGCTATCGCCCCGAACCCCATCTGGGGCAATGCCCCAGACCCCCTTATTGATTTTGCTCTGATTAAGCCCCCCTGGCGGCTTTCCTCCCCGGTTACCTGCACCGCGACATAACTGGAAGCGATCCAACATCTAAACCACTACCAGCTGGAAGCTGGTAGGTTTGAGTCTAGGCTGGAAGCCGGGAAGTTACTCTAAAGAGATGTTGGTTTCGTTCTCCGAACGTTTGCCGTCAGTGTGACCATCGATATAGGCGAG
>JADFXL010000359.1 GCA_015233585.1 Alphaproteobacteria bacterium
AAGGCAAAAGGACTGGACGTTTCCCGTGTCCTGCACCGGCCCGATGCCGGACCGGGCGTCGCGACTTACAATTGCGAGACCCAGGACCACGGCCTTGCCGGTGCCCTCGACCACCAGTTCATCGCCAAGGCTGCGAACGCCATCAACTGCGGGCAGCCCTGCGTTATTGATGTCGTCCTGCGCAACACCAACCGCACCGTCGGCGCCATGCTGTCGGGAATTGTGGCGAAGAAATACGGCCATCGCGGCCTGCCCGACGATACCATCACCATCAAGGCCAAGGGTACGGCTGGCCAGAGCTTCGGGGCCTTTCTGGCGCACGGCGTCACCCTGGAACTGGTTGGCGACGCCAACGACTACGTTGGCAAGGGGCTGTCGGGGGGATGCATCATCATCTATCCCCCGCCGAACAGCCGCCGGGTGGCCGAAGACAATATCCTTATCGGCAATACCGTGCTGTACGGCGCCATTGCCGGTGAATGCTATTTCCGGGGCGTGGCGGGCGAGAGGTTCGCCGTGCGCAATTCCGGCGCCACCACCGTGGTGGAAGGGGTTGGTGACCACTGCTGTGAGTACATGACCGGCGGCACCGTCGTGGTGCTGGGTCGCACCGGGCGCAATTTCGCCGCTGGCATGAGCGGCGGGGTGGCCTACGTGCTCGATGAAGATGGTGAATTCGAACGCCGCTGCAATCTGTCGATGGTCGAGCTTCAACCGGTGACTGAAGAGGAACGCGCCCTGGACCAGAACGGCCACCAGCGCGGCGACCTGGAAGCCCACGGTCTGGTGGATGTCATGCACGACATGACCCGTTTTGACGCCCAAAGGCTGCGGTTACTGATCGAAAATCATGTGAAGTACACCAACAGCAGCCGGGGCCGGCAAATCCTCGCTGACTGGAACAGTTATTTGCGGCGTTTCGTCAAGGTAATGCCGGTGGATTACCGGCGTGCCCTGGAAGAAATGCGGGCGAAGACCGAGGCCCAGGCATTGGCGCAGCAGTTAGCGCAAGGGCGTCATCCCCTCAGTCTGGCAATGGGGTACTAAGACCATGGGCAAGCCAACCGGTTTCCTGGAGATCGTCCGTCGCGACCGCACGTATGCGCCGGTGACCCAGCGCGTCCTGCATTACGACGAGTTTGTCGTCCCTCTTTCCCCCGACGACCTGAAGAATCAGGGCGCCCGCTGCATGGACTGCGGCATTCCTTATTGCCATGCTGGCTGTCCGGTCAACAATGTCATTCCCGACTGGAACGACCTTGTCTACCGGGACCGCTGGCACGCCGCCTGCGATGCGCTGCACGCCACCAACAATTTCCCTGAGTTCACTGGACGCGTCTGTCCGGCTCCATGCGAGACCTCCTGCACGCTCAACCTGTCGGACTCGCCAGTTACGATCCGCACCATCGAGTGCGCCATTGTCGATCGCGGATGGGCGGAAGGCTGGCTCGGACCGCACATTCCACGCCACCGCAGCGGTACACGAGTCGCGGTGATCGGTTCGGGACCGGCGGGTATGGCTTGCGCGCAACAGTTGGCTCGTGCCGGACACTCCGTGGTGGTATTTGAAAAGGCACCCCGCATCGGTGGCCTGCTCCGGTACGGCATTCCCGACTTCAAGCTCAACAAGGCACTGATCGACCGGCGCATCGCCCAGATGCGGGCCGAGGGCGTGGAATTCCGCCCCAACACCCATGTCGGCGTCAATTGCCCCGTCGACCACATTCAGGACCGGTTCGACGCCCTCGTGCTGGCGGGCGGGGCGGAGCATCCGCGCGATCTCACCGTACCCGGCCGCGATCTTGGCGGCATTCATTTCGCCATGGACTACTTGCGGCAGCAGAATCACATTAACGCCGGTCATCCCGTACCCTCGGACAAGCGCATCCTGGCTACCGGCAAACACACGGTGGTCATTGGCGGCGGTGATACCGGTTCGGATTGTGTTGGCACCGCCATCCGCCAGGGCGCCGCTTCGGTCACACAAATCGAAATCATGCCCAAGCCTCCCGAGCGGGAGAAGAAGGACGTGACTTGGCCCGACTGGCCGCTCAAATTACGCACGTCCTCTTCGCAGGAGGAAGGCTGTCGTCGCGACTGGAGCGTGACGACAAAGCGTTTCTCCGGTACCGACGGCAAAGTTGCGACCCTCCACGCCGTCCGGGTCGACAACGCCATGCGGGAGATACCGGGCAGCGAGTTCGATATGCCCGCCAATCTTGTCCTGCTGGCGATGGGGTTCCTGCATCCGGTCCAGGAGGGGTTGCTCGCCGATCTTGGCGTTGCCGTCGATGAACGGCGCAATGTCAAGGCCAGCATGGACAACTACCAGACCTCGCAGCCCCACATCTTTGCCGCTGGCGACATGCGGCGTGGCCAATCGCTCGTGGTGTGGGCCATCCGCGAAGGCCGTCAGTGCGCCCGTGCCGTGGATGCGTTCCTGATGGGAAGGTCCGATTTGCCAAGGTGATGTGGGCGAGTTGCCCACCGCCCCGGTACCTCTGATATCAGGCGAACACTTATTCATAAAAATTAATCGAAAGTGGTAAGAACGAGGGCCTGAGGCCCTCGCGCTCCCCTTTTATCTTATTAACGGGGAGCGTGAGGGGCCAAGGCCCCTCACATCTTTATCTT
>JADFXL010000035.1 GCA_015233585.1 Alphaproteobacteria bacterium
ACCAAGTACCTCGGAAATTACCGGCGCTGGTACCGCGTCGTCGTTCTTCACGCCCACCCGACCCCCCGATACTGCCTCGCTGCCGCGATGGGAGGGATGAGTGTCCATAGGATTTGCGAATAGAGCCTTTCTGTTTGTTTGGGTGCCTGGGCAATGACCGGCTGGGAACCGAGAGGTTCTCAGTATTCCTTTTTGTTCGACCACATATCCGTATTAAAGCGCACCACGCGGTTGCGCCCCCCCTCCTTGGCCTGATAAAGCGCCACATCGGCGAACTTGACCGCCTGCCACAGCGTATCGCTATCGGTCGGAAATTCGGAGATGCCGATGGAGATGGTTTTTTTCAGCACAACGCCACTGGTTGGTATCTCCAGCGCCTCGACTGCGGCACGAATATTTTCGGCCACCTGATCGGCCGATGCCGTCGTCGTATCGAGCAGGACGATGAGAAATTCCTCGCCGCCGAAACGGATCACCAGATCCGCGGATCGCACCGACTGGCGCAGTACCTTTGCCAGACGCTTCAACACGGTGTCGCCAGCATCGTGGCCATAGGTATCGTTGACGCTCTTGAAATGGTCGATATCCACGAGCGCCACGGCAACTCCGGCCGCAGGGTCGCGGTTATGAATGCTGATCTGCCGGTTTATGGTATCGTTCATGAAGGTCCGGGTAAAAAGGCCGGTCAGCGGATCATGGATGGATTGTTCATAAAACTGGTTGCGCTGAAGATCCATGGTGCGGTAGATCACCTCCCGCTCGACGGAAACCTGCAACGGCAGGGTCATCTGCTCGATCACGTCGGCGAGGTCGTCATCGGCCTTGACCTCATCGGCCAGGTGAAGGATCGCCAGCGCGTGGATCCGGCCTTCTGCGGGTGCGAACAGGGGCACCAGCAGGCAGGGATGGGCTACCTCGGCCTCAATCACCTCGGAAGCCCTGGAGGCTGCGAAATTCAGGCTGTGGCGTGCGGCCCAGTCCTGGCGGGTCAGCCCCAGAAGCTTAGCCACGGTCTCGGGCGGGTTGACGAGTTCACCGCGAAACCGGTTCTCCGGCGCCAACCATAAAGCCTTGCCGTCATCGGCTTGGGCATAGAACGACAATGCCCGCGCCGGTATCAGCCGCTGGGTAATCCCGAGCAGCGCCGTGGCAATGTCCTGGAAATCCCGATACAACACCAGGGTGTTGGTGATATCGCGCAGGATCTTGTTGAGAAGCGACAGGCGGAGGAAATTGGTGTTTTTCTGGGCCAGCATGTACAGGCCGCAATCCAGGCTGCGCACCTTGTCCATCATGAAGCGAACGAGGTGATCCGGGATGATGGAGCCATGTTGCGGCGCGATGGCCCGGATTGGCAAGGGGTCAAGCTGGGAAATGGCAAAACTGAGAATATCCCGGCTTGGCATATAGTGCTCATGGAAGGGACGCAACGCCTCGAAATATCCCTCCGAGGTTGCCAGAAGCGAGAAATTCTCGGTAAACCCGCCGAACAGGTCGCTGGAGAACAGCACACCGGTCAGTTCGTCGAAGGTGCAGATGGCTCCGGGAAAGTGGGCATAGGGAGTGAAGACGAATCGCAGCCGACGCCCGCCCTCAAGGTCGAGCCTCCAGTCGTTCTCGTCCACCAGCCAGAATTTGAAGCGCAAATTGTAGTGCTTGAGCAGGACGGCGCACCGCCAATGGGTAACCAGCAAAGCATCCTTGCGGGTTATCATCGGGTCAAGCTCGGGCAGGCAGGCGGTAATGTCGGGGTCTTGATGGTGACAGATAAAGTAACGAATGTGGCCGAGCGGGATCACCTCCCCGATTTTCCTCAGGGTGTGAGGGAAACTCACGCGCGAGCCGGGGTCCACCAGCACGGACTGGTCGCCGTTCTCGATCAGGTAGGTGTGGCACTGGAAAATATCGTTCTCGATATAGTGGCCGACCCACCACACCCGGTCGGCGATCTGGATGGCATGATCCGGGTCGAAGGGGGGATCGCCGGGCCGACCGATCCTGAGCCCCATGGTTCCTGCCTGGGGCGTTGCTACCGGGGCGGTGTCCTGTTCCGGGGGCAGGGTCATGGTCATCCCCAAACGTCATGGCACGGCGCGAACTGTCGCATATCCCCTTAATTTTTTACAGCAAAATAAAGATACAAGGGGGACTCGTCCCCTCGCACTCCCCGTTCATAAGACAAAATGGGGAGCACGAGGGCCTCAGGTCCTCGTTCTTTCTTTCCTCTTCGCATAAATATCATGAACCTGTGTCAGCTTAACCTGGACCGTTACAAGTTTTCTCAAAACCGCCCCAGCCCCAACCCCTCAATGGCCATATCCGGCTCCCGCCCCGCGATCAGGTCGGCGATGATACGGGCCGAACCACAAGCCATGGTCCAGCCAAGGGTGCCATGCCCCGTGTTCAGATAAAGATTTGCAAACGGACTCCGGCCCAGGATCGGCACGCTGTCCGGGGTCTTGGGCCGCAATCCCGCCCACGGCTGGGCGCGGTCATAGTCGCAGGCGTCGGGGAACAGAGCCTTGGTATTGCGCAGGATGGCCTGGGCCCGTACCGGTGTCGGCGTAAGATCCCATCCCGCCAGTTCGGCGGTCCCGGCGGCTCGCAGGTTGTCGCCAAGGCGGGTGAACACCATCTTGTGTTCGTCGTCGGTGATGCTGACCCTGGGCGTGGCGGCAGGGGAAGTAACCGGCGCGGTGATGGAATAGCCTTTGGCCGGATAAATGGGCAGGCGCAGGCCCAGCGACCGGGCTACCAGAGGGCTGAAGCTGCCCAGCGCCAAAACATAGGCGTCGGCGGCCAACGGCCCCTCCGAAGTCGCAAGGCCACGGACCCGCTGCCCTTGGGCCTCGATGCCGGTAATGGTGAGGCCCATGCGGAACGCAACCCCCATCCCGGCAGCCAGAGCCGCCAGAGCAACCGTAAATAAATAGGCATCGCCGCTTTCATCGTCCCGGCTGAACAACCCCCCGGCCAGTTTGGCCGCAACCGGCGCCAGCGCCGGCTCGATCCCGGCGCATTGGGCGGGCGTACACGGGGTGCGATCCAGGCCCAGCGCCGCCATGGTCTCTGCGGCCCGGCAGGCGTGATGGTATTCCTTCCGGTCCCGATAGACGTGAAGAATGCCATCGGTGCGATGGTCATAGACCAAGCCGGTGTCGGCGCGTAACGCCTTCAGCACGGCCCGGCTGTACAGGGCAAGGCTCAAGGTCAGGCTGGTGTTGTGACGCTCCCGCGCCGCCGTGCAATTGCGCAGGAAGCGCAAGCCCCAGGCCCACAACGGCGGATCCCACCGCGTCCACCGGAACACCAGCGGCGCGTCGGGGCGGCCCAGCCACGACAGCACCTTGGCCGGCGTGCCGGGATTGGCCCACGGCTCGGCATGGCTGGCTGAAATCTGCCCTCCGTTGGCGAAGCTCGTTTCCAGGGCGGGGCCGGGCTGGCGATCGATCACCGTTACCGCATGGCCATCCCTGGCCAGCCAGTACGCCGTGGTGACACCAACCACTCCGGCCCCCATGACGATGATGTTCAAGTTCGCACCTGCATGGATCGACCTGTTGCACTCCGCTGGTGGGCTGCCGACATTATAGTCTATTCGGCGGCGTCTACAATCGGCGCTGTTTGGGGCTATCGCCCCAGGCCCCATTTGGGGCTATGCCCCAAGCCCCCTTTATTGTTAAAAATAGGGGGCGGGACGATAAATGGAAGAGATTTGGCCATGCTGGCGCCAGCTTGTGATTCAGTTTTCGACGTGGTGTTCTGGTTTATTGACCGGGCGCTCAATGACAAGGAATATCTGGCGCCGCAAAAGATGCATCGCCTGCTGTATCTGGCTCAGGCCTATTTTGCCGCCATCAATCGGGGCCGGAGACTCGTGCCCGCCATATTCATCGCCCACGAACTGGGACCGCTGGAACCCAATGTGTTCCGCATTTTCCAAAGCAGTGAACGGCCCTATATCGAACGTTTGATGGTGCCCGAGGCCATCGAACCGTTTCTCGATACCGTATGGCGGCGCTTTGGCCATTATTCGGCGGATTACCTGAGCCGGGCGCTCAAACTGCACCAGCCCTACGCCGATGCGCTGAAAGAAGGACCGCGTACCGAGATCACCATTGCCGCCATGACCCGATTCTACAGCCGCAAGCGCAGTGATAGCGAGGCCCGTGTCGCCACAGCTCCCAACGTCGAGCGGCTGATAAAGCCCCGCGTGCTGCGAACCCAGACCGGCAAACCCGTTGCGGTCAAACAGTGGCTGCCTGGCGGTGGGTGAACGTACACCTCTTAACCCGGAGAACCGCATGACATGCTGATACTGGAACGGCGCCTGCTTGTTTTTCCACCCAAGGATTTCCTGGACGCCTTGCGCTGTTTTGCCGCAGAGCAGGATACGCCGCTTCCAGACATCGTTCCCAGCGGGATGTCCTTCGATCCGTCCATGGATCCAGCAGTCACGATTCGCTTCCCGCCGATTGATGGCGGGGATTTCCGGAAAATTATCTTTGCCCACGCCGATGTCATCACCGCCTTGACTTCTTACTGCAACAACCAGAACGTGCCATTGCCCAGCAATACCTCAATGCGGCTTACAAAATACAATGAAAATGCTGCTTTGATGATGGAGACAAATAATCCGGGACTCCACGTCATGGTTATTGACGATCATAAAATGATGCGAAATCTTATCAAAAAATTACTTGTCAAGGTGGCGCCTTCTCGCATCACTGAAGCTTGTGATGGGCAGGATGCGCTTGAAATTCTGAAAAAGCCTGACATCGTTCCCGACATAATCATTTGTGATCTTCGCATGGAAACATTGAGCGGTGTTGAATTTGTGCGAACCTTAAGGAACGACAAGTCAAATCTGAACTGTTGCACGCCCGTGCTCATTCTGACGGCCGAGCAATCCAGGGAAACCCACGATGCGGTGCGGAAGGTTGGGGCCACCAAGGTGCTGACCAAGCCTATTTCGGCGGCAGATCTGAATAAAGAAATTAATCTTGTGTGCGGTTATTCATCCGCCACGTAATCCCTGCCGTGAGCCATAACACTGGAATATGCGCTGGTGACGTGATTGCCCTTGAGTAATGCCGGTGATAAGGTGGCTCTTGCCGTCGGAGCGGTGTCGTGCGGCATCAGGAGAGGCTCCCTCCAGGTTTTGGGCACAGCCCTGCACAGACGGACGATCTGGGGAATATGTCATGGTCCTGCGGTTCCTGTTTTTCCTCGGGCTGGTGCTAATGCTTTCCCTCCAGACCGGGATGGCCGGGGACAAGGCGCCCGTACTCATCGGCCTCGATGCCGAGATGGGCCTCGCCCACAGTAACAGCGGCCAGTCCATCGAAAAAGGCATCCGCACCGCCATTGCGGAAATCAACCAGGCCGGCGGGGTGCTGAACGGCCGCCCGCTGCAACTGCTGATCAAGGACAATCGATCCATGCCGGCGCGCGGCATCAAGAACATTCGGGAATTCGCGTCCATACCCGATCTGGTGGCGGTATTCGGTGGCCGCTTCAGTCCGGCGGTCATCGAGGAACTGCCCGTAGTGAAGGACACCAGAACGTTGTTCCTGGCACCCTGGTCCGCCGCCGATGGAATCGTCGATAACGGCATGGTCCCCAACTACGTCTTCCGGCTTTCGTTGCGGGACGGTCTGGCGATGCCGGCCATGCTGGAGTACGCGAAAAAAATCAAGGCCAGGAAGGTTGGCCTCATGCTCACCAACACGGCCTGGGGCCGTAGCAATCTGGCGGCGGCCGAACGCTATTTCGCCAAGGGCGCCGGGCCGTCGCTGGCCGCCACGGTGTGGTTCAACTGGCAGGACACCTCCCTGATCGACAAATACGAAGCCGTCGTCAAGGCGGGAGCCGAGGCCATTATTCTCGTGGCCAATGACGACGAAGGAGCTGTTCTTGTCCGCGAGGTCGCGGTCTTGCCGCCTGAACGCCGGCTCCCGATCCTCAGCCATTGGGGCGTCACGGGGGGGGATTTCGTCGCTCAGACGGGACCGGCCCTGCAAGCGGTCAATTTCACGGTCATTCAGACCTTTTCCTTGTTTCACGTCGCCCCCGACAAGATAGCGGATGTCCTGAAAACGACGGAGAAGCTTTTCGGCATCCACCGGGTCGAGGATATCCAGGCGCCGGTTGGCTTCGCCCATGCCTACGACCTGACCCACATTCTCGCCCGCGCCATCGACGCCGCCGGAACCACCAATCGCAGCAAGGTGCGAGAGGCTCTGGAAAAGGTAGAAAATTATCCGGGTCTGGTAAAGACGTTCCGGCAACCCTTCACCGCCGAACGCCACGAGGCGCTCGGGCCGGAAGATCTGTTGATGGCGCGCTACCGGGCCGACGGTGTGCTTGTGCCCATCGACATGGACAAACGCTAGGCCAGTTGCGAGGCGAATCCCTGCGCATCCTATACTGTGGGCACTTCTGTGCCCTACTGATTGAAGAGCCGGGCTTTCAATGCCCGAGCCTGTGTCGTCATCCCCGCGCAAGTGCTTTCGCGGGGAGTAACGAAAAAACCAGAACCAGCTTCTTCACCCGATTGCCCGCGTTCATTATTGACACACGACGCTACGCCGGTATTGTTACACCCGACTCGATGCCCCTGCCTTGAGGTGAACCGATGGAACTCACCAGACCCCAAACCATAATTGAAGCCGCCTGGGACCAGCGCGAGACCCTCTCGCCCGCCACCCGAGGCGAGGTCCGCGATGCGGTCGAGGCGGCGCTGGACGCGCTGGATCGTGGCGCGGTGCGGGTGGCCGAAAAGGAAGGCGGGCAATGGCGCGTCAATTTATGGCTTAAAAAGGCGGTGCTGCTGTCGTTCCGGCTCAATGACTCCGTACCGATGCCCGGCGGCCCCCACGACCCGGAGCGGGGGGCTTCGGCCTGGTTCGACAAGGTCTCGCCCAAGTTCGCCGGGTGGAGCGGGGACGACTTTCGCCGGGCCGGAATCCGGGCGGTTCCCAACTGCGCGGTGCGGCGTTCGGCTTATCTGGCGCCGGGCGTCATTCTCATGCCCTGCTTCATCAACGTCGGCGCCCGCGTCGAGACCGGCACCATGGTGGATACCTGGTCCACGGTCGGCAGTTGCGCCCAGATCGGGCGCAACGTCCACCTGTCCGGCGGTGTCGGTATCGGTGGCGTGCTGGAGCCGGTTCAGGCGGCGCCGGTCATCATCGAGGACAACTGCTTCATCGGCGCCCGGGCCGAGGTGGCCGAAGGCGTGATTGTCGAGGAAGGGTCCGTGCTGTCCATGGGGGTCTATCTCGGCGCCTCGACCCGGATCATTGACCGCGCCACCGGCGAGGTATACCTGGGCCGGGTGCCGGCGTACTCGGTCGTGGTCTCGGGCACCATGCCCGGCAAGCCCCTGCCCGACGGCTCGCCGGGACCAGGGCTGTATTGCGCCGTAATCGTCAAGCGGGTAGACGCAAAGACCCGCTCCAAGGTTTCCATCAACGAACTGTTACGCGATTGAACCCCTTTACCGATCCTCTGGCCCTGGCCCAGGCGCTCATCCGCTGTCCCAGCGTCACCCCGAACGACGCGGGCGCGCTCGACCTGCTGGAAGATTCCCTTGAACAATTGGGCTTCATGTGCTGGCGGGAGACGTTCTCCGAACCCGGCACGCCAGACGTTGACAATCTCTATGCCCGATTCGGCACCTCAGGCCACAATTTTTGTTTCGCCGGACACAGCGACGTGGTGCCAGCGGGCGAAGGCTGGAGCGTGGACCCGTTCGGCGGCCAGGTGATCGGCAATTATCTGTTCGGACGCGGCGCTACCGATATGAAGGGCGCCATCGCCTGCTTCATCGCGGCCATGGCCCGCATTCTGGCCAGCGGCACCGACCTTGCCGGCTCGGTCAGCCTGCTCATTACCGGCGACGAGGAGGGGCCGTCCATCAATGGCACGCGCAAGGTGCTGGCCTGGCTCAAGGATAATGAGGAAACCATCGACTCCTGTCTGGTCGGCGAACCCACCAACCCGTCCCGGCTGGGCGATATGCTCAAGATCGGGCGGCGGGGCAGTCTCAACGGCCGCCTGCTGGTCCATGGCATCGGGGGGCATACCGCCTATCCCGAGCTGGCCGACAACCCCATTCTCCGGCTTTTGCGCATGGTGACGGCGCTGACCAGCCGCCCCCTGGACGAGGGGACCGAGCATTTTCAGCCCTCGACCCTGGAAATCTCCACCGTGGACGTGGGCAATCCGGCCACCAACGTAATCCCGGCAACCGCACGCGCCAACTTCAATGTCCGCTTCAACCCCCTGCACACCGGCGAGAGCATGAGCGCTTGGCTGCGCCGGACCCTGGATGAAGTGGGAGGGAGCTACCAACTGGATCTCATGACCTCGGGCGAGCCGTTCCAGACTGCGCCGGGGGCGTTGACCACGCTGGTGTCCCAGGCCATCATCGGAGTAACCGGCAGAACCCCGGTATTGTCCACCACTGGCGGTACCTCCGATGCCCGCTTTATCAAGGACACCTGCCCGGTGGTCGAATTCGGGCTGGCCGGCCAGACCATGCACAAGGCCGACGAGCGGGTGTCCCTGACCGACCTGGAACAATTGACCACGATTTACCGTCGCATCATCGAAAGCGCCATGCTGACACCGCCATGCTGACACCGGGAGAGGTCTCCCGCGCCCTGTTCGGCGTCTGGCGTCTGGCCAGACTGGACGCGGGCGGGTTCGCCTGGTTCGACACCTCCTTGCAGGGGGTGCGCCGCTCGTTCCAGGTTGCCTATCTGGTGGCGCCCATTTATCTCATGGAGTCGGTGCTGGCCTTCCCGGAGCACGCCACGCTGGCCAATGTCGTCAGATTCGCCATCCTCCGCGTCCTCGCCTACGTCATCCTGTGGACGGCCTGGCCGGTGCTTCTGTTCGAGCTGGCCCGCATTCTGGGTTGCGGCACTCATTATGCCCGCTATCTCGTGGCCTATAACTGGTTTCGCATGGTGGAGGCCAGTTTCCTGATCCCCGTGATCCTGCTGCAACGGCTCCCGTTCGTGCCCGGCACGACGGTGGAAACCGTGATCCTGGCCCTGACGGTGCTTCTGATCGTCTACAACTGGTTCATCGCCAGGGTGGGGCTAGGCCTTACGGGAACGGCGGCGTTTGCTATGGTCGTCATCGACCTGCTGTTGAGCGAAATCATCGACATCACGGCCGCATCCCTGATACGGATGCCATCGGTGCATTGAGATACGCCCACCGGGCGCTTCGCTTGATGACATGAGCGGTGAGCGTGGTATAGTCCGTGCCGTTCGGCGTGGTGTTCTGCGAGCGTACCAAGTTCATGAAAAAACAGATTCCCTGGTTTACTCCCATGCGCATCGTGTTTGCGGCGCTTGCCCTTTTGCTGGTGGCCAGTTGCGCCGATAATCCAGATGAGGATGCCTACGTCGAAAAGCCCGTGGGGGATCTCTATAACGAGGCCATGTATCAGCTCCAAAAGGATGAGTACAAGGCTGCGGCCAAGGCCTTCGACGAGGTCGAACGACAGCATCCCTATTCGATATGGGCGACCAAGGCCCAGCTCATGTCGGCCTACGCGTACTATCAGGACAGCAAGTATGACGAGGCCGTCGTTGCCATCAACCGCTTCCTCCAGCTTCACCCCGGCCACCGGGACGCGGTGTATGCGTACTACCTGAGGGGGCTGTGCTACTATGAACAGATCACCGATGTAGAGCGCGATCAAAAGGTGACCCAGCAGGCCGCCGATTCCCTGCGAGAGGTCATCAACCGGTTTCCCAAGTCCCCGTATGCACGGGATGCCCGGTTGAAACTCGATCTGACCTTGGATCACATGGCCGGCAAGGAAATGGAAATCGGGCGGTTTTACCAGAAACGGGGCGAGTATCTGGCCGCCATCAACCGCTTCAAGATCGTCATCACCCAATACCAGACCACCACCCACGTTCCCGAGGCCCTGCACCGGCTGGTCGAGTCCTACCTGGCGCTGGGTCTGATGGACGAGGCGTACAAGGCTGCGGCGGTGCTCGGCTATAATTTCCCCGGGAGTCAGTGGTACGAGGATTCCTACAAGGATATCAAGGGGTCCCATTCTGCCGCTGGCGGTACGGGAAGTCCGGTTGCCGCAGACGACGAGGGAACGCCAGGACAGCGGGGATCCTGGTTCGGGTGGCTCTGGTAAGGCAAGGGGAATGCTGGTCGGCCTGTCGATTCGGGACGTGGTGCTGGTCGACCGCCTGGATCTCGCGTTCGAGGCTGGACTGAGCGTACTGACCGGCGAGACCGGGGCCGGCAAGTCCATCCTTCTTGACTCCTTAAGCCTGGCTCTGGGCGCCCGCGCCGACAGCGGGCTGGTGCGGACCGGATCGCCGCAACTTGTCGTCACCGCCCGCTTTGCCCCACCCGTCGGCCATCCGGTATGGGATCTGCTGCGCGATCAGGGTCTGGAGTGCAGCGACGACGATTCCCTGGTGTTCCGGCGCACCGTCACCGCCGATGGCCGCAGCCGCGCCTTCCTCAACGACCAGCCCGTCAGCGCAGCTCTGCTGCGGCAACTTGGCGAGACGCTGGTAGAGATTCATGGCCAGTTCGACAGCCACGGCCTGCTGAACCCCGCCACCCATCTCGAAGTCCTGGATTCGTTTGGCGGGCAGGCATCCCGGCTGGCGGCCTGCGCCGGTTCCTGGCGCGTGTGGCGGGAGAGGGCGCGGGAACGCACTACCGCCGAAGCCGCCGTCGCTCAGGCCCAGGCTCTGGAGGAACAATTGCGGGCCGATGCCGCCGAACTGGACAGTCTCGCTCCCAAACCGGGCGAAGAAGCCCAATTGGCCGAACGCCGCGCGATGATGATGAACAGCGAAAAGCTGGTGGAGGCCATGAATGCCGCCTTCAGCGCGTTGAGTCAAAGTGGGGGGAATCAAGGTGGAGGTGTTGCCTGCTCCCTGCGCGCCGCGCACCGTCATCTGGAGCGGATTGCCGACAAGGCGGGGGGGCGGCTTGACGCCGTTATTGCCGCCCTGGATCGCGCCGCCATCGAAATCGACGAGGCCAGCGGAACCCTGGAAAAAGTCTCGGCCAGCGTAGAACTCGATTCGGGACGGCTGGAACAGATGGAGGAACGCCTGTTCGCACTGCGGGCGGCGGCACGCCGGCACGGCACCGACGCGAACGGGCTGGTGGCTCTGCGCCAGACCCTGCACCAGCGTCTGGCGGCGCTGGAGGACGGCGGCGGCGCCATCGCGCGTCTGGTTCGCACCGAGCAGGCCGCCCGCGCCGAATACGTAGCCCTCGCCCGCGACCTCAGCCGCGCCCGCGCCGAAGCGGCCACCCGGCTGGATCAGGCGGTCAACGCCGAACTGCCTCCGCTCAAGCTGAGCCGCGCCTCCTTCCATACCCGCGTGACCCCACTGGCGGAGGCCGAGTGGTCGGCGGAGGGTCTCGATCGCGTCGTGTTCGAGGTGGCGACCAATCCCGGCACGGTACCGGGACCGCTGGGCCGGATCGCATCCGGTGGCGAACTGGCGCGGTTCATGCTGGCACTGAAGGTCATTCTCGCCGGGACCAGCCGCGTTCCCTCCCTGATATTCGACGAGGTCGACACCGGCATCGGCGGCGCCACCGCCGACGCCGTCGGGCACCGGCTGGCCCGGCTGGCGGCAACGGTTCAGGTGCTGGTGGTCACCCACTCCCCCCAGGTCGCCGCCCGCGCGCACACCCACCTCCGGGTGGAAAAGCGCGACCAGGGCGGAATGCGCACCGTGGTGGAAACCCTTGCCCCCAATGCCCGGCGCGAGGAAATCGCTCGCATGTTGGCGGGTGCCGCGATTACCGATGAGGCCAGGGCGGCGGCGGATCGTCTTATGGCGGGGGAAGGCCGCTAAGGGCGAAGGGCCGGGAGGCCCCTCGCGCTCCCCGTGAATTAGGCTGTGTCGCGGCCTTAAGGAATAATCTGCCCATCCGGGGATCCGGTGAGGCGTGGCGCCCGTGCCCCACCGAAACAAAGCACGACCCGCAGCCCCGGATGATTGTCCTCCATGCGGATATCAATCCGGTGCAGCTTGGCGACCGCCGCAACCAGACTGAGGCCCAGGCCATTGCCGGAGGTGGTGCGGCTGGCGTCAAGGCGGTAGAAACGCTGGAACACCTTTTGGCGTTCGGCAGCCGGGATGCCGGGGCCATCGTCGGCGACCACGATTTGGGGGCCACGCGTCCCGGTGGCCGGTTCCAGACTCAACAAGATGGTCGATCCCGGAGGCGTGTGGCGCAACCCGTTCTCCACCAGATTGGCCAGCATCTGGATCAGCAGATCACTATCCCCGCCCTCGCCGCCCGGCAGGACCACCGTCGGGGCCACAATCCCACGCAACGTCCGCCCCTGGTCCTCCGCCACGGGCGCGAAGGTCTCGACAATGGTCAGCACGACTGCGGACAAGTCCACCGGGCCAAAGTTACCACGTTGCAGGTGGGACTCGATCTGGGCAATGCGCAACAGAGCACCGATCGTCGTCAGCAGCGTATCGCTCTCGTCAATGGCGCGTTCCACCGCAATCTCGTAATCGCGGACGCTTTCCGCATGCGAGCGTGCATTCTCCAGGCGGCGGCGCAGCCGCGTCAACGGCGTGCGCAAGTCATGGGCTATGTCGTCGGACACTTGCCGCACGCCAGCCATCAGGGACTCGATACGTTCCAACATGCTGTTGATGTGGCCGGACAGATGATCAAACTCATCGTTGTTGCCGCGCAGGGGAATGCGGCGGGACAAGTTACCCTCATGACAAATCTCCCGGCTGATATTTGCGATCGCATCCAGCCGGCGGCGAAAGACGGCACTGATCAGAATGCCGCCGGCGACGGCGGCGGCCAGGGTGAAGAGCGCGCCGGCAGCAATGGACAGGTGAAGCCGGTCCTTCATTACATTGAGATCAAATATATCCTTGGCGATCACCAGAAAAATGCCGTCGTCCAGCCGCGTCCCCATGGCGAGCAGGCCGTGCCGTGACTGTTCGTCCTCCGGCCAGTTTCCTTGCTCCGGCAGGGGCAGTTCCCGCCACCCGGTCCATGGGGTCATCTCCGGCAGATTGCCGGCAATACGGTGGCCATCCGGGGCTTGCAGCAGGTAGTAGAAATAACGCATGGGAACGGCCTCGGACGTGCGCCGCGTGATGATGAGGGCGACGCCCTTGATCCCCTCCTGGGCATCCGTCAACCGAAGTTGATCGATGCGTTCCAAGACGGATTTATCAAGATCCCTGGTCATCTGGCTGTCCACCAGCCAGTCCATGCCGCCGAACAACAAACCACCCACCACGATCAAGGTCGTCGCGTACAACAGCATCAGACGGAAGGTGGTCGTCATATACGGCTTTATGAGCCAGGGCATTACCGTCAATCCCCCGCCCGCAGGCAATAACCGACGCCGCGCACGGTATTTATCAGGTCCAGACCAAAGCCCTCGTCCACTTTCTTCCGCATTCGGCTGACATGAGTCTCCACCACACTGGTGCCTGGATCGAAACGGGTGCCCCACACATGTTCCAGCAGCATGGACTTGGTCACCACCTGCCCGCTGTGACGCAGGAGGAATTCAAGCAACTGCCATTCCCTGGGCAGAAGTTCGATCGGGCGGCCCGCCCGGGAGACGGTGCGTGCCACCAGGTCCATGACCAGATCCGCCACCGCAAGGATAGACGGCACCGTCCCCAGGCTGGCGCGGCGGCCGAGGGCCTCGACGCGGGCAATCAGTTCGGCGACAGCGAACGGCTTTGAGAGATAGTCGTCGCCACCGCCATTCAGTCCCGCCACCCGGTCGTCGATGCCGCTCAGAGCGCTTAGGAACAGCACCGGCATCAGACTTCCTTTGTCCCGGATCGTTCGTACCAGGGACAGGCCGTCCAGGCCGGGCAGCCTGCGGTCGACGATGAGCAGGTCGAAGGCCATCGTCATCCCCAGGGCCAGCCCCGAGTTGCCATCCGGCGCCACGATCACCCAGTGCCCCCGTTTCTGCAAGGTGTGGGCAATATCGTCGGCGGTCTCGCCATCGTCCTCGATCACCAGGATCTTCATATCATTATGTCCGAGTGGATATCCAAGTGCGACCCCGTACAAGTCTTTCCTGAAATAATATTCATGATACTCAGATTGAGGCGCGTCATCGTGATTTTGCACCTTACAAATTTGTAAAGAAATTCTGCTAACGCATTCCACCGCCGCAACTGTAGAATTTTATCCGTAAGCTTGAACATGGCAAGAAATATTACCTGCGGTTCGCAATTCGTGGCGGGGGTTGGCTGGTTGTTTGTGCTTTGCCGGCATCACGTTTGTGGCTCCGGTTCTCTCCGTGTTCAAATCAGGTCAGTTCACAGTTGTGGATGGTTGATGGTAAATGTCAAAATATTTGTATCTCCCAGACGACTTGCACACGGGTTGTGACGTGATTGATCAGGATCACGACGATCTTTATCGTCTCGTGGCGATGTTCTCGGAAGCCGGCAACGACATCGGTGTATTCAAAAGCGTGTTCATCGGCATCGTCGAGTACACCATCTATCACTTCGACCGCGAGGAACGCGGCTTCGCGGCGAGCGGGTATCCCGACACGGCGCAGCATGTCGGGCAGCATCAGGCGCTAAAGGAAAAGGCAACGCAGATCCTGGAGGAATTGCGAGGCCGGGACGAACCCTTCGACGACGCCAAAGTGGCGGAGATAAAGGACTTCCTGCGCGACTGGCTCGAAAAACATATCACCAAGTCCGACATGGCGTTTGCCCCCTATTTCGCCCAGCACCCGGAAGCGGTTGCGGCGATGACCGGCATGAGTTTCGCCGACAGCTTTGCCGAGGACGATGGCTTCGGCGGATCGGACGATCTCCTGGAATTGGTATGATAACGGATCGGATGAGACAATGAGTACCATAACTCCCGCCAAAGGCACCCTTTCCAAAGTTGAACGTCAGACAACCCCGGTCATGGTCCTGGCGAAAACCATGCTGTTGCGGAACATGCTTCTGGACATGCTGCGCCGTCTTGATTTCATCCAGGTTCGTGACGCCAGGACACCCCAGGATGCCATTGCCCAGATTCAGGCGATCCCGCCCAGGCTGATGCTGGTTCAGCACCAGCTGAGTGACATTGATGGCGGTCCTACCGCCGTCCACTTCACCGCCTCCATGCGCAAGCGCTTTAAATTTCCGATCATCGTCATCACGCCGGAAAAACCGCCGATCGACCTTATCAAGGATTGCAGTGACGCGGGTGTCAACCACTTGGTGCCATTGTCGTGTAGTGCCGAAGATCTTAACCGAGCTATAAATCAGACTTTTATGCATGATATGCTGTTGATGCCGCGCCTGATGTTCATGAAAGAACAGCGCGCACGCGGGGCGATGCCCTGACGAATCGCCACGGCCTGAAGAATCAGGTCAAGAGGGAGGTGGAACCATGAAACCCAGAAAACTTGCTCGCCTGATGGCTGCCGTCATGGCGGTATTGGGATTTTCTGCGGGCTGTGTCGTATTTGCGAAAGCCGCCGATTCTGAAGGCAATGCGCCGGAAATCAAGGTTTTCGCCGCCCTCTCCACCACCGAAGCCGTGTCCGAGATTGCTTCGCTGTTCACATCCAGTGGCAAGGGGAAGGTTACGACCTCGTTTGCCGCCACCCCGGCGCTGGTTTGGCAGATCGAGCACGGGGCTCCCGCCAATATCTTTATTTCCGCCGACGAAGCGTCGATGGATGCCCTCGAACAACATAAACGGATCAACCCCGCCACCCGCGTTGACCTGCTCGGCAACCACCTGGTGCTGATCGCACCGGCGGCGGCGGCGGTTTCTCCAATCACGATTGGGCCGGGGTTTCCGCTGGCCGCTTTGCTCGGCGACAAAAGGCTGGCGGTCGCCAACCCCGATCGTGTGCCAGCGGGGATTTATGCCAAGGAGTCGCTGGAGAAACTCGGCGTGTGGTCCGCCGTGGAAAGCAGGCTGGCCAGGGCGGATTCGGTACGGACGGCGCTGGCCTTCGTCGAACAAGACGTCACCCCCCTTGGAATCGTCTATTCGACCGACGCCGCTCATTCGCCGAAAGTGAAGGTGGTTGCGACCTTCCCCGAGGAGAGTCACGGGCCGATCCTCTACCCGGCGGCTCTGGTGGCCGCCAACCAGACACCGGGGGCGGCCTCGTTCCTCGCCTTTCTGAACAAACCCGAGGCCAGGAATATTTTCACCAGACATGGATTTATTGTCAAGTAAAAGCGCTGGCGGCCAAGTGATGCCAGGAAGGTACCCCCCTGCCTGGCCTGACTTCCCTGCCCGCGTTTGGCCGGGGTAGCGCCTCGTTTGACGTGGCTGCCGCCCCGGCCCCGCCCAGGGCCTCCCTTAGTCTCTATTTTAGTAACTGCCCAGGCACCCCTGAAGACAGGTGAATTTCTTTACATAACAATCAATTGGAAGAGGAAAGAACGAGGGCCTGAGGCCCTCGTGCTCCCCATTTGTTCATGAATTAAAAAGTCATGGGGAGCGCGAGGGGTCTTTCGGCCCCTCGCAACCTTACTTTCTGGTTGATTAACCTTTATAGATATTTTCTGATTTATGGGGTACCTGGGCAGTTATCTATTTTAGACGAAATAGGCCTTTAGCGGCTCGAAGCCGTTGAAGTTCACCGCCGAATAGCTGGCCGTATAGGCACCTGTCGCCAACACCCGGACCTTGTCGCCAACGGCAAGCGACAGCGGCATCTCGTAGCCGGCCTTTTCATAAAGAATATCCGCCGAATCACAGGTCGGACCCGCCAACACCACCGGGCCGGTCTCCGCCCCATCATGATCGGTCTCGATGCGATACTTGATGGCCTCGTCCATGGTCTCGGCCAAACCGCCGAACTTGCCGACATCAAGATAAACCCAGCGCACGTTGTCGTTATAGCCCTTGCGCGAAATCAGCACCACTTCGGCTTCCAGCACACCGGCATCGCCAACCAGGCTACGGCCCGGCTCGATGATCATCTCCGGCAGAGCATTGCCGAAATGTTTGGTCATGGCGTGCATGACGGCATTGGCATACTGATCCACGCCCGCCACCGCCTTGCGATAGCGCGCCGGAAAGCCGCCGCCCAGATTGATCATCTTCAGCTCGATGCCGGCCTCGTTCAGAGCCGTGAACAGCATCCGGGTCTTGCCGACGGCGATGTCCCACTGGCCAAGGTCGGTCTGCTGGCTGCCCACATGGAACGAAACGCCATAGGGCTCAAGCCCGAGGTCGCGGGCGCGCTTCAACAGATCGGCAGCCATATCGACCTCGCAGCCGAACTTGCGCGACAACGGCCACTCGGCGCCGTCGCAGGTCATCAGGATGCGGCAGAACACGCGCGCCCCCGGCGCCGCCACCGCCAGCTTTTCCAGTTCGGCCTCGCTGTCGAAGGCATACAGACGCACGCCTTGCTCATAGGCATAGGCGATATCGACCTTCTTCTTGATGGTGTTGCCAAACGAGATACGCTCCCCGGTCACCCCGGCGTCGAGGCACAGGCGGACCTCGGCCGGGCTGGCGACGTCGAAGGCGGATCCCACCTGCGCCAGCATGGAGAGGATTTCCGGGGCCGGGTTGGCCTTGACGGCGTAATAGATCCGGGCCAGCGGCA
>JADFXL010000360.1 GCA_015233585.1 Alphaproteobacteria bacterium
CCGTTCCCTGCCACGAATGAGGTGCTCTTCATGTGGTTCGCGCACGCACGCATTTTGACCCGGCTGCTGGTCGGGTTTTCCGTCGTTCTGGCCGGCGTTGCCGTGTTAAGTGCCGTAGCGCTGATGAAGGTGGGGAACATCGCCGAGATTTTCGTTCAGACCTTTGAACACCCCGCCGCAGTCAGCAACGTTACGACCGATCTGTTCCGGTACGTGGCCAACGCGCGCATGGACTTCTTTGAGATATTCACCATCAGCGATCCGGCTCGCCGGGAAAAAGCCATCACCGCCTATTACCAGAACATGGTTGACGCCGAGGATCTCCTGCCGATTCTTCACCAGCAGTACCTGGGACCGCAGGAAGACATCCAACATATCGAACGGGTTCTGGCGCAACTCAAGCCCTTGCGCGAGGAGGAAATCCGTCAGCTCAAGGCCGGCCGGCACGACGAAGTAACGGCCCCGGCCTATGCCGAAATCAACACGCTCAACCATGCGCTCGACAAGGAGATCTACGATATTGTCAAATTTGCCCGTAACAAGGCGATGCAATTCCGGGATCATATTTTTGTCAGCCAGCGGGACGCCAAGTGGGCGATCGGTGGTCTTGCCATCGGAATTTTCGTGCTGATTCTCATCGGAATTTTCGTGCTGATTCTAATGTCAGCCTGGATGACCGCCCGTTGGCTGGGCCGTCCCCTAGGCGAGTTGCGGACGGTGATGCTGCGGCTGGCGGAAGGCCGTCTGGAGACGGCGGTTCCGTTCGTGAATCACCGCAATGAAATCGGTGCCATGGCCAACTCCGTTCAGGTGTTCAAGGAAAATGCACAGCGGCTGGTGGATATTCACTGGATCAAGAGCAATCTGGCCCACCTGTCGGGACGGATACAGACGGAGGAAACCGTTCACGATTTTGCCGAAACCACCATCAGCGAGTTGATGCCGCTCCTGGGCGGCGGTCATGGGGTCTTCTATCTTCGCGATCCCGCCGACGATCGCTTCCACCTGATGGCCAGTTACGGCTATTTGGAACGCAAAAACGTGAGCAACGTCTTCGCGCAGGGCGAGGGCCTGGTTGGCCAGTGCGCGCGGGAAGGCAAGTCCATTTTGTTGACCCAGGTTCCCGAGGACTATATCCGGATCACCTCTGGTCTCGGCGAGGCCGCGCCGCTGACGATTCTGGTGTCGCCGGTGCGGTCCCGCGATCAGGTGGTAGCGGTGGTGGAGGTGGCGTCCTTCATTCCCTTCAGCGCGCGTCAACAGGCATTGCTGGAAGAATTGATCCCGGTGCTGGCCCTCAACCTGGAGATCCTGGATCGCAATTTGCGTACCAAGGAACTTCTGATCAAGACCCAGATCCAGGCCGAAGCGTTGCAGGTCTCGGCAGAAGAACTGCGCATCCAGAGCGGGTCCCTGGAGGAAAGCAATCGTCTATTGGCCCAAAAGAGCGAGATTCTTGAACAGCAGGCATCCGTTCTTAGATCCTCGGAGGAGGAGCTGCAGGTTCAAAGCGAGGAGTTGGAAGCCACCAACGAGGAATTGACCGAACGGCAACGAGAGATCGAAGCCGCCCGCGCCGAGTCGGAGCGTCGGGCCATCGAGCTGGAAATGGCCAGTCGCTACAAGTCGGAGTTCCTGGCCAACATGAGCCACGAATTGCGCACCCCCCTCAACAGCCTGCTCATCCTCGCCAAGGATCTGGCCGACAACGAGGCGGGCACCCTGACGCCGGACCAGATCGAGTCCGCCACGGTGGTTTACGAGAGCGGCGCCCACCTGCTCAGCCTCATCAACGATATTCTCGACCTGTCCAAAGTCGAGTCAGGAAAGATGGACGTGCAGGTCGAGAACGTCCCTACCGCCGATCTGGCTGCCACCCTGGAACGCCGCTATCGCGGCAGCGCCGGGGACAAGGGGCTGATCCTGACCATAGAGACCGCCGCCAACGCGCCGGATATCCTGGTGACCGATCGCAGGAAATTTGAGCAGATCGCCAACAACCTGATCGGCAATGCCATCAAGTTCACCGAACGGGGCACCGTCACCATTCGTTTCGCCGGAGCCGCAGACGGGGGGCTGACGATGGCCGTCACCGACACCGGCATCGGCATCCCGCCGGACAAGCAAGAAACCGTTTTCCACGCCTTCACGCAAGGCGCCGGTACCACCAGCCGCCAGTATGGCGGCACCGGGCTGGGCCTGACCATCGCCCGCAATCTGGCCCGTCTCCTCAAAGGCGACCTCACGCTTGACAGCCGTCCCGGCAGCGGCAGCACGTTTACCCTTACCCTGCCCGGTATCCCTGCCCTGCCCGGCAACGTAACAACGACGATGACGACGACCGCGCCGGTTGCCTGCCCGGCCCCCCCTCTCATCGTTGCCGACGACCGGGATCACATCGGCTCCCATGACACGGTGCTGCTCGTGGTCGAGGACGACAAAAATTTCTCCCACGTTCTCTCCGTCGCTGCTCACAGGAAAGGGTTCAAGGTCGTGGCTGCCAATGACGGCGCGCAGGGGCTTGCCCTGGCCCGTCAAATCAATCCCGCTGGCATCATTCTCGATATCTCGCTGCTCGAGATGGATGGCTGGTCGGTGATGGACCACCTGAAACGGGACC
>JADFXL010000361.1 GCA_015233585.1 Alphaproteobacteria bacterium
AATGAACATTACATTTCTTCTGAGCGCACGGCCGCCATTTTTGGCGATCCGCCACGAGACAACTGGCGCTATCACATAAAGAACGACTGGTATGTTAATATCGAAGCTGCCGACAAAACCGCAGCGGAGGCCTCTCTCGCCAACTACGTGGCTGCCGTTGAAGGACGCGCGCCAAGATACGACATGATTCATCCCTACCGGCGTCCCAGTGATGGCAGGATTATCTGGGTTCATGTTCTGGGCCAAGTCGTCCGGAATGAGCGGGGTGAGCCGACCCATGTATACGGTGTGGTGATGGATATCACCGAGAGCAAAAAGAACCAGGAAAATCTGGTGCGGGCGGAGAAGATGGCGGCGCTCGGAGGTCTGGTCGCCGGCGTCGCGCACGAGATCAATACTCCGGTGGGAATTGCGCTGACCAGCGCCTCCCATCTGGCCAAGGAAACCGGAAAGGTTGTTCGTCTCTATGAAGCTGGCGAACTGGGGTCTTCGGATTTCGAGGATTACGTTCAAGTTGCCACCGAGGCGACGCGGCTGTTGGTATCGAACTGCAACCGCGCCGCCGACATGATCCGCAGCTTCAAGCAGGTGGCGGTGGACCAGACCGGCGGCGAATGCCGTTTGTTCCAGCTCCGCGAATACATTGACGAAATTCTCCTGAGCCTGAAGCCCCGTCTGAAAAAGACCCTCATCACCGTGGATGTGGATTGCCCCCCCGACATCTTTCTCGACACCAATCCGGGTCTTTTGTCGCAAAGCCTCACCAACTTGGTGATGAATTCGATCTTCCACGCTTTTGACGACGGCGCTACTGCGGGCCGGATCACAATCAAGGTTTCGCAGCCAACCCCGGACGAAGTCGAGATTCGTTTCACCGACGACGGCAAAGGGATTCCCGTCGCAATTCGCGACAAGATTTTTGATCCGTTCTTCACGACCAGACGTGGCGATGGTGGCAGCGGACTGGGTCTTCACATTGTCTATAACGCCGTGAGCGGCGGCTTGAAAGGCACGATAATGCTTGATGGCGCCTCTGATCGTGGCACAACTTTTATCATCCGCATTCCAAAAATGATATCATAGAATGGCAGAAATCTTGTGGCGGCAAGAAGGGAGTCCAGGATGCAAAGCCATGCGGCCGGCGGCAACAGAGCCATCAAACGTCTGATGGGGAACCTCACCGCCGATGCGGTGGTGGAGCTTTTGTTGTCAAAGGGGCATTCGCTGCTGGTACGGCAGCGGCGCGCCCATTTGATTATGGCCCGCACTCGCACGGTCGCCGCCGTGTTCGCCATTTTCACGCCGCTGTGGATTATTCTTGATTTGACGTTCTTTCCGTGGCCGCTGTGGGGCTGGCTTGCCCTGGCACGGATTGCCTGCACGGTCGTGTTCGCCTGGATCGCCCTGGCCATCCGCAATACGGACTCGGTGAACAAGGCGTTGCGCGTTCTGTTCCTTCTGCACATCGTCCCGACAGCTTTCTTTCTGGTGGCGGAGCACCTGTTGTTGAATACCCCGGTTGGTATATCGGGAGAAATTGCCGCTGCGGGATACCAGTTTTTGCCCTATGTGATGGTGTCGAGTCTCGGCATGTTTCCGATCACGTTGCTCGACGCGGTCGTTTTTTCATCGCCTATGGTGCTGGTGGTGCTGGCTAAAACTCTGGAAGGCAACGCGACCTTGTCGTTCAATTCGCACTTCGGCGCCATATGGCTGCTGCTGCTGACCGTTCTGTCGGCAGCCCTGGCGGGAATGAGCCAGCTCTACTTCATGTCGGCATTGGTAACGCAATCGTCGCATGATCTTTTGACACTCGCGTACACCCGGCGGGTAGGAGAAGAACTTCTCGACATGCTGTTTATTTCCGTCGCCCGCGCCGGGATGCCAATGACCGTGGCGTTTATTGATCTGGACAACTTCAAATCAGTGAATGACCAGTTTGGCCACGATGAAGGGGATAGAACCTTGAGTACGGCAGCGGAAAAGTTGCGGTCAATCCTTCGTCGCAATGATGTCCTGATTCGCTGGGGCGGAGAAGAGCTTGTGCTGGTCCTGCCATTCACCAACTACGCCGGCGCCAAAATCGCCATCAACAGACTGGTTGCAACCGGCATCGGTTCCAGACCCGATGGCAAACCGCAAACTGCCAGCGTCGGCCTTGCCGAGCGTCTCGCCGACGACACGATGACCTGGCAGATCCTGGTGGAAAAGGCCGATCGCCGGATGTACACCGCCAAGCAATCGGGCAAGGACCGTGCGGTGATGTGCGGTGAGGAGGTGCTGTTATTCAAAAGTGCCGAACGTTTTCTCCCTCCGGTTGGCAACATCTCGGGGGACATGAACACGTAAGGCGGTGGAGCCGTTGTGCTTCGGCATTTGGCCGGTCTATCCTGTTCCTCCCTCCATTGAGGCTGGCCGACAGGAGGGGTTGGGGAGGCGAGGATCGATGGTGGCGCAGGTATATGTAAACGGCAGTTGGCAGCAAGGAAACCCGGCAATCCTGGGGCCGATGGACCATGCGACGTGGCTGGGTTCGATCGTGTTCGATGGGGCACGCTATTTCGAACGCCACGCGCCCGATCTCGGCCTCCATTGTCAACGTGTGGTG
>JADFXL010000362.1 GCA_015233585.1 Alphaproteobacteria bacterium
CTCAGTTATATCACGTTGCGGAATTCTGGAACAGTCCTGGAATTTTTTATAAAAAGAGCGGTGCCGCATCGCGGAGAATAGCCACGGCCTCAGGCGTATACCGGCCAACTTCATCGTGCAGGATTAATCCAGGTTGCAACTTCAGAGGCGTTCTGACGCCTTTGCGCGCTCGTACCACCACCCGCCGCGCCGCCACACCCGCTCGTGGCCACAAGGGGATTATTTCGATACCGCCACAAAATTCCTTTAGACAGGATAGGATCTCATCCAGCCGGTCGGCGCGCTGAATGAGGGTCAGGAAACCTTTGTGCCGCACCATACGCACTGCGCATCGCAACCACACGGCCAGCGGTATCGTTTCCCGGTGCGCAATGGAGCGCGCCGGATCCGGTGGGGCCGTGCCATTGGTGCCATAGGGGGGATTGGTGGTCACATGATCGAACGACTCCGGGCGCAGCGTCGGTGGTGGAGCGAGCAAATTGCCAGCCTCCACCCGCACGCGGTCTGTCATGGTATTGAGCGCGACATTGCGTCGTGCCAAATCAACCATCTCCGGCTGCAACTCAAGTCCGACAGCCACCATCCCCGCGACGCGAGCCGCCAGACACAGCATTGCGGCACCACTCCCGGCCCCAAGGTCCAATACGGCATCACCGGCCCTCGCGGGCGTGGCGGCGGCCAGCAAAACGGGGTCGATGGCGGCGCGGTAGCCGTGGCGGGGTTGCAGCAGACGCAACCGCCCCCCCAATAGCCGGTCATCGGTCAGCGCGTCGTCTGTCGCATTCAACTTCGCACCACACCAACCTTTGCATCTTGACCACGAAAGAAAACGCCGACTATGCTCCGAATTCCTCGGAGCCGCCAAAATAATGGTATAACAAGCTTGGCAGGAGAAAGGAAACCACAGTGGCGGTCGTCGCTAATCGAAACTCGGGACAAGAATCCCCATTAAACGCACTGGATTTGCTGATCGCGATGGTTAGCGATGACCTGACCAGGGTCAACGAAACGATCGTCGCCCGGATGCACAGCCAGGTGTCGCTAATCCCCCAATTGGCCGGGCATATCATCGCTGCGGGAGGGAAACGGCTGCGTCCGGTGCTGACCCTGGCGACGAGCGATCTGTGCGGTTATGACGGCGAGCGTCATGTCAAGCTGGCCGCCTGTATCGAATTCATTCACACGGCAACGCTGCTGCACGACGATGTCGTCGATGAAAGTGATTTGCGGCGCGGCGGCCCCAGCGCCAATGCCGTGTGGGGCAACAAGCCCAGCGTGCTGGTCGGCGACTTCCTGTTCAGCCGGTCGTTCGAGTTGATGGTTGAGGACGGGGCGCTGTCGGTTCTGGCGATTCTGTCCCATGCCTCATCGGTGATCGCCGAGGGCGAGGTTCTGCAACTCATGACCGCCAACGACATCTCGACCACCGAGTCTGCCTATCTTGATGTCATCCGTTCGAAAACCGCACAGCTTTTCGCTGCCGCGTGCCGCCTGGGGCCGGTGGTCGCCGGCCGTCCGCCAGAGGAAGAGGCGGCGCTGGAGTCCTTTGGCCTCAACCTTGGCATCGCCTTCCAGATGATCGACGACGTGCTCGATTACTCGGCCAGACAAGAAGAACTGGGCAAGACCATCGGCGACGATTTCCACGAGGGCAAGATAACGTTGCCCGGGATTCTGGCCATAAATCGCAGCACTGACGAAGACCGTGAGTTCTGGCGCCGCACCCTGGAAGATCTGGATCAGAACGAGGACGACCTCCGCCACGCGCTGAATCTCATGCAGCGCACCCGTGCCATCGACGACTCGATCGCCATGGCCCGCTCGTATGGCGACAAGGCCTGTGATGCCCTTGCCTTGTTTCCCAGCAGTCCCATGAAAAAAGCCCTGCTCGATGTCGTCAATTTCTGCATCGAACGGGCCTATTGACCCGCGAGGTCACGAACGTGGGCGTGAAGTGCGTTGGCGTTTAATCGTGTCCGTCTGAAAGATAATGCGTACAAATGTCTAGATTGCTTTCCGGCCTGCTGATTTTCTCGTGCGCCATGATGCCGGTCGCGGCGCTGGCAAACGGCGACGAAGACAAGCCCCTTTATGAGATCGAGGCGTTTGCCATCGGAGGCTACACCCCGGATTATCCCGGCGCGGCCCAGAACCATTTGCACGCAATTGCGTCGCCGTGGCTGGCCTATCGCGGCGAATATCTGCGCACGGAAGAGAATGGCAGCATCAGCGGACGGCTGGTGCATTCGCAACGGTTCGAGCTTGGCGTCAGCGTATCAGGATCCTTCCCCTCTGATTCCAAGGACAATACCGCACGCAGCGGAATGACCAGATTGGACTGGATGGGGGAGCTTGGACCGCGCGCCCGGCTGAATCTGTATTATTTGCAGAATCACTTCCATCAGTAGTAATGCTGTTTGTTGCTTCTTCTTCGAGGGGAACCCCATCATTTAGGCTTGACAAAACACATTCACGTTCTTTGGGCATGAATTCACCAAAGGCATGCATTTCATCCATTTCTTCATCGGCGTCATTTTTTATTTGCAATAATTTAGATTTATTCTGCCAATCTTTTTCTTCCTCTTCATCCTCATTCTCTTTATGTA
>JADFXL010000363.1 GCA_015233585.1 Alphaproteobacteria bacterium
TGATTGCGGTGGTGATCGACGACCTCGGCCTCGACAAGCGCCGCACCGAACGGGTTGCCGGGCTGAAGGCGCCGTTGACCCTGGCCTTCATGACCTATGCCGAGGATCTGGACCACCAGGCCGACAATGCCCACGCTCATGGCCATGAATTGATGGTGCATATGCCGATGCAACCGATGGACGGGGCGATCAATGCCGGTTCCGACGCGCTCACCGTCGATCTTTCGTCCGAGGAACTGCGTCGCCGTATCGGCTGGGGCCTGTCGCGGTTCAAGGGATTCGTCGGCGTCAACAACCACATGGGCAGCCGCTTCACCGCCGACACTGCCGGCATGCGGGTGGTGATGGAGGAATTGAGCCGGCGCGGCCTGATGTTCCTCGATTCGGTGACCACCGAAAAGTCGGTCGCCGACGAGGCCGCCCGCCGCTTTCATGTGCCCTTCGCCGCTCGCCAGATATTCCTCGACAACCAGTCGACGGCGGCCTCGGTACGGGGGCAATTGGAGAAGACCGAGGCGCTGGCCCGCCGCCACGGCTTTGCCATCGCCATCGGCCATCCCCGTGACGCCACCATCGAAGCCCTGGCCTCCTGGCTGCCGAGTCTGGAGCATCGCGGCTTTGTCCTGGTCCCGGTGACCACCGTGGTCAAGGCGGCGGCGGCGGCCCCGCGCGGATGAGGGGGCGGATTTTCAGTTCTTTGTTGCCAATTTTTGTCGTTCCCGCCATAGTTCCGGGGCGTCGCCGCTTCGGCGCGGGTGTAGCTCAATGGCAGAGCAGAAGCTTCCCAAGCTTACGACGAGGGTTCGATTCCCTTCACCCGCTCCATATTTTTCCTAGGAAATTCAAGCCATTACGATGCATCGGGGCTACGCGGTTCGTGATGTCGCGTAAACTCGTAAAGCCATCGTAAAGTAGATCGGGGGCATTTCAGGTCCTCCGAGGGCCTGCTGGCGCCGTGTCTCAAGCGATCTTTGAACGCGGGGATGTCGGTGGCCGGCGGATATGAGGGACCTGGCCTCGGTCGGCCAGGCCCTTCATCGGTCAGGCCCGGTTACGGGCCAGCGCTCGCGGATTCACCACGTTGGGCTTACCGTGCATCTGGCACGTTGCCGTGGCCTTGCGGGCATCGAGATATTCCTGAATGTCCGCTGGGTGACCCGATGACGCTGGGCGCCCAGATCACCAAGATCAAGGAGCGCTTCGGCCTGTCCCGGGTGGTGCTGGTGGGCGATCGCGGCATGATCACCCAGGCCCGCCTCGACGAGGAGATCAAGCCGGCCGGGCTGGATTGGATCACCGCCCTGCGCAGCTCGGCGATCCGGGACCTGCTCGACGGCGGCGCCTTCCAGCTCGACCTGTTCGATCAGCGCGACATGGCAGCCATCACCTCGCCCGACTATCCCGGCGAGCGGCTGATGGTCTGCCGCAATCCCGAACTGGCCCACCGCCGGGCCAACAAGCGCGAGGACCTGCTGGTGGCGACCGAGCGCGATCTCGCGATCATCCGCGATCGCGTGCAGCGCGCCCGCGCGCCCTTGAGGGGAAAGGCGGAAATCGGCCTCAAGGTCGGCGAGGTGCTCCATCGCCACAAGATGGCCAAGCATTTCGAGCTCACCATCGGCGACGCCAGCTTCAGCTTCTGCCGCAAGGCCGAAGCCATCGCCGCCGAGGCCGCGCTCGACGGCCTCTACGTGGTGCGCACCAACCTGCCGCCCGAGGTGATGGCCGATGCCGAGGCGGTCACCGCCTACAAGAGCCTGAGCCGGGTCGAACACGCCTTCCGCTCGCTCAAGACCGTCGACCTCGAAATTCGCCCGATCTTCCACTGGGCCTCGCCCAGGGTGAAGGCTCATGTCTTCCTGTGCATGCTGGCCTACCACGTCGAACATCACATGCGGGCCAAGCTGGCCCCGCTGCTCTACGACGACACCGACCGCGAAACCGCAGCCCGCATGCGCAACAGCGCCGTCGCCAAGGCCCAGCGCTCGCCCAGCGCCATCGCCAAGGAAACCACCGGCCGGACCGAGGACGGTCTGCCGGTGCAGAGCTTCCAGAGCCTGCTCGGCGACCTGGCCACCTACTGCCGCATCCAGGCCACCACGCCGCTCAACGAAAACTATGTCTTCACCCTCACCTCGAGGCCGACACCCACCCAGAAGCGCGCCTTCGAACTCCTCGGCATCACCCCGGACTGTACCCAGTAAAGCACCCCTCGCTCGATGCAAAATCGTGCGATATCAATTGGGTGCGCTTTCGCAAAGAAGGAAGTTCAGCCTAGGCGACCGGAGAGGCCATCCCCCGGCAAGGGCTCCTACACCACGGGCGGGGACACGAGCCTTGCTGGAATTGTCCGGCGTCTTCGGCGGCAGATTCAGCTTCTCCCGCAGCGTCGCATTCTCGGCTTTTAGCGCGCTATTCTCCGCCCTCAACGTGGCGTTCTCCGCTTCCAAAGCCGAAACGCGCGCCTCCAGCGCATCCAATCGCGCCATCAGCACGCCGATCAGCGTGTCCTTCTCGGACGAGGAAAGAATGGAAAGATCGGGCGGCGGAGTCATGGATAGGTTGACTCATATCCGCCACTTCGACGCAAC
>JADFXL010000364.1 GCA_015233585.1 Alphaproteobacteria bacterium
GGGCTTTGAAGTCCATTGTTTTCCTGCTGCTGCTGGCCGTGTCCCTGCAATCCATGGCCAGGGCCGAGATGCTGGCCGAGGTCGAACCGTTCAAAACCATCGTCCTGTTGCATTTCGTGCGTGAGTGGCCGTTTGTGCTCTACGCATTGATCGTTCTTGGCGTAGGTCTGTTCATTGAGCGGGCGTTCTGTCGCTACCTGTGCCCGCTGGGCGCGGCGCTGGCGATTCCGGCCCGGCTGCGCCAGTTCGAGTGGCTCAAGCGGCGGCGCCAGTGTGGGCACGAATGCACGATTTGCGCCCGTCAATGCATGGTTCAGGCCATTCACCCGACGGGTCAGATCAATCCACACGAGTGCCTGTACTGCCTGCAGTGTCAGACCAGCTATTTCGACGATACCGTTTGCCCGCCGCTGATTCTGCGACGGACCAAGCGCGCGAAGCGCGGAACCGCCAATACCGGTGTGCCCGCACCTGACGTATCCGGCAAGCCGGTGTCAACAGGCGTGGACGATCCGGCCATCTATTGAGAAAACGTAATAGGGGAAGGGGATTAACTATGGCGAATGATGAAGAAAATTGTTGTGTATCGCGTCGGGCGCTGCTCGGCAATAGCACCAAGATAGCCACGCTGGCTGGTCTGGCTGGCACCGCGCTGGTCGGTGCGGCCGGTATCGTGGCCAGTCCGGCAGCGGCGGCCGAGACGCCTCGTAACAAGGCGGAGGTGCCGCCGGGGCAGCTCGACGAATATTATGGGTTCTGGAGCGGCGGTCAATCGGGCGAGGTTCGCATCGTCGGCCTGCCGTCCATGCGCGAATTGATGCGCATTCCGGTGTTCAACCGTTGCAGCGCCACCGGCTGGGGTCTCACCAACGAGAGTCTCAAGATCCTGAGTGAGGGGCTGATGCCGGAGACCCAGGCTTCCCTCGCCAGCCGGGGCCGCAAGACCTTCGATAATGGCGACACCCACCACCCGCGCCCGTCCTACACCAACGGCACCTATGACGGCCGCTACGTGTACATCAATGACAAGGCCAACACCCGTATCGCCCGCATCCGCTGCGATATCATGAAGGTCGACAAAATCATTGAAATCCCCAACGCCCACGCCATCCACGGCCTGCGCAACCAGCGTTTCCCGAAGACCGGCTACGTGTTCTGCAACAGCGAAATGCGCGTTCCAATGCCCAACCACGGGCAGGAAATGACCGAGCCGAAGAAGTACGGCTGCGTCTTCACGGCCGTCGACGGCGAGACGATGAAGGTGGCCTGGCAGGTGCGCGTCAGCGGCAATCTGGACAACAACGACGCTGATTACGAAGGCAAATACGCCGCCGCCACCTGCTATAACTCGGAAGAGGGTGTGACGGTGGCGGAAATGACCGCCTCGCCGGAGGACCATTGCGTGGTCTTCAACCTCAAGGCTATTGAGGAAGCGATCGCGGCTGGCAAGGGCACGATGATGAACGGCGTGCCGGTGCTTGACGGGCGTAAGGAAGCCAAGTCGCAGTTCACCCGCTATATCCCCATCCCCAACAGCCCGCACGGCTGCAACGCGGCACCGGACGGCAAGCACCTGATCATCAACGGCAAGCTGTCGCCGACCGTGTCCATCATCGAGTGGGCCAAACTCGACGAGCTGTTCGCGGGCAAGATTGGCGAACGCGACACCATCGTCGGCAACCCGGAAATCGGCCTCGGCCCCTTGCACACGACCTTCGACGGCCGTGGCAACTGCTATACCTCCGTATTCCTGGACAGCCAGATCGTCAAGTGGAACCTTGAAGACGCCATCAAGCAACACAAGGGCGAAAAGGTCAATCCGATCCGCCAGAAGATCGACGTTCACTATCAGGTTGGCCACACCAACGCCTCCATGGGCGAAACCAAGGAAGCCGATGGCAAGTGGCTGGTCGCTCTGTGCAAGTTCTCTAAGGACCGTTTCCTGAACGTCGGTCCGCTGAAGCCGGAGAACGATCAGCTCATCGACATCTCCGGCGACGAGATGAAGCTGGTGCATGATGGCCCGGCATTCTCTGAACCGCACGATTGCACCATCGTTCACCGTTCGAAGATCAAGCCGCTCGACATCTATTCGCGCAACGACCCGATGTTTGCCAACGTGCGGGAAATGGCGGCCAAGGACGGTGTCAATCTGGAGACGGACAACAAGGTCATTCGCGACGGCAACAAGGTGCGCGTCTACATGACTTCGGTGGCCCCGGCGTTCGGCCTCACCGACTTCACGGTGAAAAAGGGCGACGAGGTGACGGTCAGCGTCACCAATCTGGATAACGTGTCCGATCTTACCCACGGCTTTACGGTTGTCGGCCACGGCGTTGCCATGGAAATCGGTCCGCAAGCCTCGGCCTCAGTAACGTTCACCGCCGACCGTGCCGGTGTCCACTACTACTACTGTCAGTACTTCTGCCATGCCCTGCACATGGAAATGCAAGGCCGTATGCTGGTAGAAGCCTGACATGAGCCTCCCCCCGCACCATAATAGCGGGGGGTATGGGGGGCGCGCCTGCGTCCCCCATTTCTTTCTTGTTGCCTTTCTTTCCTTTTTGACAGT
>JADFXL010000365.1 GCA_015233585.1 Alphaproteobacteria bacterium
GACTACGATGCGGGCGTCAGCGACGATGGTGGCGACGATTTCGCGTGACCGCCCCAAGCCCTCTCCTCGAAGCCTTGAGATAGGGGGGGTTGGGGCCTCAGGCCCCAAAGCGGGTCTGGACGGCGCAGCCCATACCCCCCCTCCTCTACTGTGGCCGCTTTGCCACCTCTGGCGGGTTCTCCAGATCCCGCACGCGGGCGGGCGGATAGCCCAGGCGGGCAAAGTCGATGATCCCGCTCTTGCTGTGGCATTCCCGGCAGGTCCGGCCTTCACGCTGGATGCCGTGATTGAACATCAGGGTTCCCATCTGGCGCATCCATTGCGCCTCAACATTGCGTAGCTTGCCATCCTGGATCGGGTATTCGTCCGACCACTTGTCGATACCGAAATATTGCATGAACTCGTCCATCATGTATTCCTTGAAGGGACGCTCATACATGCGCCGGACGATTGGCGTTTCAATGGCTTTGGTCATGGCTTTCAGGCTGTCGCCGGTCTCGTAGTAGGTGGCGTAGTCGAATGGCAGGATCATGCCGCCAAACGGTCCCTGATTGGACATGTCCTCGTACATGCGGGCATTGAAGAGCTTGAACGGGTAGAGCTTGCTTTTGCCTCGGTTCATCAGGGGGCGGACCTTGTCTTCGATCCATTTGGCCCGTTTCTCCAGCATCTGCGGGGACAAGACGCTCAGGGGACTGGTAACTTCCCGGACGTAACGCTCGACATCCAGGTCGGGGTGGATTTTCTTCATCTTCTGGGCCTGAGCACGGATCGCGGCGACGGCAACCGGGTCGTCGATTTTGACCAGTTGGTCCATCAGCGGGTTATAGGCGGGTCCGCCCAACGGCTTGTTGCCCAGGGCATTCGCAAGGAACGTGCCAGAGCCATTGAACCACAAAACCGTGAAGCCCCGTTTCGGTTCCCCGGATTGATAGACATCGGTATAGCTGTATAACCCTGCGCCCGCTTCCCATTCCGGATGGGTCCAGTCACGCAACACCACGCTGTAGTCCTGGAGGTGTTTGATATGGCAGGTCTCGCAGGCGATGCGGTCCACATGGCCATTGAGCATGACACGGTCGGCTGATCTGGTGTGCGGTGCGGCGGTGTGGCAGGTTTCGCAAGCGACTTCCTGTCCGGGCAGATCATTGGCGACCAGATCGGTGCCCTTGGTCCCCCGTGGGATCTTGTGGCCAACAGGAACGTGGCAATCGGTGCATAACAGCCCGGCAGCGGCGTGAACGTCCGTACTGGGGCTGAATGGGTTGCCGCGTTTGGCGCCCTCGTGCGGGATGCGCTGGTTGACGTGGCCCAGGTTCTTTGCCGACACGTTTTCAGCGAAGGCATCTCCGCCCATATTATGCTGGTGGCAGAACAGGCAATTATTGTTGGTGGGCTTGCTGACGGCCATCGCCGCCAGCAGCGAGCGGGCCTGGTTCCACCGCATCCCCGTAGCGTCCTTGAGGACGGTGCGTTGATTGATGTCATAGGCCTGGGAATGACAGATCAGACAATCAATGCCCTGTTTGGTCTCGGCCGAGACATCGCCGACGGGCATCATTTTCTCGGTCGCCGGCTGATAGCCGCCGCCGATGTGACACTGGCCGCAGCCTTCGCTGCGAATAACCGTCTGGCCCTTCGCGGCGTCCGGCTTGGTGTTGACAAGCGTGGCCCAGCCGGTCCAGGAAAAGCTGCCGGGAATGCCACAGGCACGGTCGATCTTGCCCATGGGAATGGGACGGGTTCCCTTGGCGTTCACTTCCCGCCCGTCATAGCCATAGGTGGTGAAGCCGGAGGCCGTCTGCTGGAACTTGAAGTGGATGGATTCCACAACATCCTCAAGGGTGTGGACCTGCCGGGAGGCGTCGCCCTGGCCATGCACGGTCATGGTGGCATGGCATTTCAGACAGGTGCCGGGGCCTTCATACTGGCGAATCCCGGCATTCCGGAAATAGCCGATGTGGGGAAAACGGCTGGAGTCCGCGAAGGACCGGGTTTGCAGCAGCATGTTTGTCTTGACCTCGCGGGAAAATTCATTGGTCTCCCCGGCGGTCAGGGCTTGCGCCCGCTGCTGTCGCGTCTCATGAGTCAGGCGTTCGGCCAGGGTCTCAAAGTCGCGTTCACTCACCGGGCGGCTGCTGTCGTAGGTGAGGGGGCCGTTGTGCAGCCCCGTATAGTGCTCGAACAGCACAGCATAGAGCCGGGGCGTCAGTAGTGCCACGCCCACCGCCGCAACGACCAGAACGGCCACCGGGATCAGCCCCCGGTGCCGCAGCGTTGGCTTAGGTTCGGAATCGCTCATGGCCGTTCTCCTTTACGCTGCCCATCTTCCGCCTCGACTTCCACCCACCCGGTAATCATCGAGCGTAAATCGGCACTGAGGGTCTCACCTGTGGTGGCCAGGTAGATATGACCCAACATGAAAATGAACAGAAAATAGCCTACTGTGTAATGCAGTATGGCCACCAGCCACACGCCGCCGTAGTCAAACACATCGACCGCGAGTTCCGGCATCATGAACACCAGACCATTGGCGATAAGAATCGGCATTGCCACGTAAATGACGCCGACG
>JADFXL010000366.1 GCA_015233585.1 Alphaproteobacteria bacterium
ATATGTTTGAGTGCCCTGCCGTTAGTCCGGCTAGCCACCAATACGGGGTCACCGTCTTTTACGCTGTTGTCAAACACCATCAAAATATCTGCCTGTGGCGCGAACCAGCGCAATTGCTCGTGAGACTTGCGATGCCTTTCTACTGCCTTGTCATGGTCTACGGCATGACCGCCCTTTGTAACGCGTACATTGACGCGCTGCGGGGACAATTCAGGGGGATGGAGTGAAACGTAAATCAGGCCAAACTTAAATCCGTTCTCTTTCGCGGCGAGCAGGTCATCACGATACTTCCCAGATGATAGAACCGTCTCAACAGAGAAGCTAACGCGTGACTTGATGCACTCCGCAACCTCGTTGTCTATCTCGACAGCCGCCCGTAAGTTAAGCCCGTCTTGAGGCGCGGCGGGATTTGTCTCGCGCAGTTTAAGCGTTCGCTCATCGGCGTTGAGCTTGATTAGACTTCTGTGACCAAGGTCAACGAGGAAATCTCCGGCAAAGCTGGATTTGCCCGCCCCGTTGGGGCCTGCAATAATCCACATCCATTTATTCGGCATGGGGAAAGCTATCGAGGTTATGGTGTCGCTTTAGGTGGGGGCGTGCGGAAAACAATCTGGCCGTTGACAGAGCCAGGCGACGGGATACCGAGAGTATCATTCTCGGCAACTGCCCGCTTCGCCGCTTTTGTAAACGACTTCTGTGCAAGCGCAATCAATGCGTCAGCATCATCAAAGACGCTGTCGTCGTTCGGCGTAATATGCGCGGGCTTCCGAACTGCTACCATCGAACCAATCCCCCTGAATACATGGGAGATAATTGCGCTTTTTGCTGCCAATTGCAAGCCTTGATGCACACCTGTTGCGAGTATCTCTCTAGTTTCCATAGCCGCCATCTCATCGAATATATGGTTAATTCTGTAATCCACTACCCACCATTGAACCATTATGAGACTAATTCGCTAAAATGTCCTTAATCAACTTCGGCACCTTTTCCAAGTCATTGAATACAATGCCATAATCCAGACTCGCAGAACAGGGGGCGTTCCCCACGGGGGCGGGCTGTCGTGCCCGCATCGAGCCGCGCAAGGGCGCGTCTCGCCCCTTCGGGCTTCCATCCCTAACGCGCCTCACCGCCGCCATGCGGCGAAGCGGGAACCACAGGGCTTTGCCCTGAAGGTTCCCAGCAAGGGCCTTCCGCCCAGCTTCCTCCCTTCGCTGCGCTCCGGTCGTGCAGCCGGTTCCCCGCGAAGGCCCTTGCTCCCTCCTTACCCAGTCTCGCCGACGGGCAGAGGTACAGCGCGAGGCTGTACCTTGAAACCAAAAGCAAGAAGGGAAACACCCGATGACTAAGACACTCAATCAAGCCGACCTCTACCAGTTCACCGGAACCGAGCAATGGTATCGTCATGGATTGGTGCGCGAAGTGTTATTCACCGACGGCGCAAAATACGTTGCAGACAAGGGCGGAGCCTATTGGTTGCTTGATGAAATCGCGTTAGCGCAACGTTACGAGCCAGCCGTTAAAGCTGAAGGGTTCCAGTTCTGGAAGCTGACGGTTACCGACCAGAAAGGGACGCTCACTTGTGAGGACGGCAACGGCAACACCGTCTTGACCAAGACCATTCCCTACACGGACTTTCCGTTGCCGGAAATCCTGCTCTACTACACCAACAACGTTATCCTGTTGCCTAGCGAGTATTGACCGACGGGGACGGGAGGGGGGCAGCCGCGAAGGTTGCCCCCTGCCCTGTTCGCTCTTGGGGGCGTAACGCCCCCGCCGCGAGGTATCCCGTTAAGTCAGGCGATGATTTTTGACGTACCCTTTGACCCATCCGAGGAAAGCCTTATCGGGGTCGCGGGGGGCTTCCTTGCCCTGTTGCCAGCCGTACCATTCCCGCTCAAGAAACCCGACATCCCACCCCGCCGCAATCTCGCGCACCTGTTCCAGCGTTTCCGACTTCAGCAGCGGGGGCCAGCCGCCGCGCTCCCGACCTGTCCGGCGGTCGAGCATATCCACGGTGTCGGGGTCGCGCTTGGAGCCGCCCCCATCCCGCTTGACCCGTGCCGCCGCGCCGCTCTTGCGGACGCTCTTGTGCTGTAACTCCGACTCCATAGCTTGGCGGAAGTCTTTTTTCTCAATCGTAAAAGTAAGGCTCTCGACCTTGCGCCCCTTTTTCGTCTCCGTCATGGTGACGGCAATATCTGATTTTTCGTTTATCTCTGATATAGCGGAAGTAAGCGCGTAGTTACGGAAATGAGCAAAATTAGTCATCTTTCCCGTCACACCCAAAAGTGCCCTCAAATCATCAACCCCAATCTCCCAAGTCGGGTTATTCATATTGGCGCGAAGCTCTAAAAGCTCGTACATCATACCAGCATACTTGCTTACAAATTGGCCGATAACCGCCAGCTTGAGCCTAGCGAATACGGCAGGTTCTGCGAGAATTGGCGCGACATCAACACCGAACTGAAAACGAATTACGCCCTCACCTTTTGGCCCCGAAGCCGAAATAAGGCCGCCGACCGCCCAGCGTTCCTCCCCTTCTTCCGTCGTGTAATCGAAATCC
>JADFXL010000367.1 GCA_015233585.1 Alphaproteobacteria bacterium
GGGGGGCGCGTTGGCGCTGGACCCGAATATCGCCAATGTCTGGTGTGTCACCCCGACGGGGAACCTCGTCCTTTCGTGCACCCAGCTTGCCGCATTGCCGGTCCAACAGAGCGGGGATCTCTGGCGCAGCCGGTCCCGGTCCTGTATTCTGCGGCTGTATCTGTATTGCAACGACAATACGGTGTCGTTTTCCGGCATCCAGTGGGCGTCCGGGGCGGTGCCGACGCCCTCGACCAGCGGCGTGGATGTCTATGTGTTCTCGGCGCCCTTCGTTGGCGCGCCCTTTATCGGCCATGTGGCCGATCAGGCGTGCGCGTAAGCAAGCGCGAGGGAGCCAGCCCCCTCGCGCTCCCCCGTCAATCGTCCATAATGAGGGGACTTCTAAAAACCTGGGTGATTTCCAATTCCAATCGTCATGGCCGGGCTTGATCCACGGCTGTCCGGCATGATTTATGCTTTACAAAGTGCACGGCATTGATTCTACCCATGTTCACCCGAGTGCCAGCCGTTGCTGGTCACCAGGAACAGAACCTCGTCCGCCTCACCGGCCCTGGCCGGGGCGGCCAGCACAAGAAATGCCACTATCAGGGCGCGAATTCCATGCAGTTGCTTTGATGGGGCGGTTATGGTTTGATCCCCTTCAGCGACGGCGTTTGATTTTTTCATATTCGTCGCGATGCGCGATTTTTGTCAAGGGTGTGATAATGCTGATACGCAAACACATAAAGATAACGACATTGATTTCGACATGGCGGAAAATCATGGCCATAATCGCCATTGTGCCATCGCTGGTAAACTGTACGCAGCGTTCTCCCGGTGATTATCATTTACTTTTGCCCATAACAACGGCAAACGACATCAGGCCAGAGGACAGTAAGATCGCTGTTTATTTGAAAAATATTAACAATTGGACTTCTAGTAAAGACATTGTACGGGGTGTCACGGATTTATTCTATGAAAATGTTCATGCGGCACCGAACCGTGAGAACGCGGAACGGATGGGCATGACGTGCACCAAGGGGGATAACGGAGAATGTCATTATGTCGGGCAGGTAACGTTTCGGCCCTATGAAAAACAACCGTGTTCGGCAGGATCCCCCGTCGGAATCATGAGAACCATAATGCTATCGTTTGCACCCCGGAGCCCGCTAGACGTGAAGGTCATAGAAGATACTTATGGAACACTCTTGTTCGATTTGCCAGAAAGAGAACCATATGTAGAAATTTGTTATTTATAAGGATGAATCGTCTCTATAAGTGTGTGATAGGATCGGTCGTGAATAAAATATATAGAAATTATCGTAAATATAGTTTGTTGTTATGTTATGTATTAAGGCAATGTATTATTATGTTATGTTTAATATTTATGGTAGGTTGCGGCAATGTTTCGTCTTCTGAAGAAAAATGGTTTATGCCTTATGTATCGTATAATTACGATGGGCTTGGAGACAGTAAAATCGCAGATTATTTGAGGGAAGGAGGGTTCATGAATTTAGGTGGCAGCGATTCTATTGGTCAAGATATTACCGGGTTATTCTATGAAAATTTTCACACGGCGCCGAGTCGCGAGAACGCGGAAAGGATGGGTATGAGGTGTGCCAAAGAGGATAACGGAGAATGCAGTTATGTCGGGAAAATTACGACCAAGTGGCAAATGATTCTTTCACAAGCGGATATTCTGAATAATGTCACATACGAAACACAATGTATCATTATTATATGGCTGACATCACAATCTCCGTTAGAGGTGTCCACCAGAATTTATGATATTAAGAAAATCGCGTCTCAAGAAACCGTAATCAGATCCCATAGGAGGTAGCCATGGGCGGAAAATATAAAATTGTTGAATCACAGTATCAAATTCTTGGCGGGATCGCCGGTCACAATATTCTCGTGGAGATGAACCAGGATAATGAAGTTGTAGGCGAAATTAATGGTGGAGCGTTTGATAAAGACGATCACTGGGTAAAAGTTGGCGGTCCATCTGACAGATTAGGCGTTTCATTTACGCAAATATTATATAAACAAGATCAACCACAATATGTTTTGTATTCTGGAAGCGAAGAAGACGTTTCAACAAAATGGGGTCAGGCTGTTGCCGCTGGAAATGCGATCAATGCCAGCAATCGCACTTATGACATGATGGCGACATATTCTTATAATAGCAATTCAGTTTCCAGTACGGTGATAGATGCCATGGGATTACAGGAACAAGATATCCCCGACGGGGCATTTATGACTCCAGGACAAGGACAGATCATCCCGCTGAAAGATGACACCAACCCCTTGAACAGTGACACGACACCCTCTCCGTCTTCTTCCCTAATGGGGTACGACGTGCACCTCGTGGCGTATCAAAACCCCGAACTGGAACCGGGCATCCCCGGCTGGGTGCATAACTCACCCTGGCCGGATGACGGCTACCATGCGACCCCGGAGGCCGGGCCGCCGGATCCGCCGTCGATGGTGATCACCGCCCCCTATCCGCCGGAGGATAAAGGCGTCGCCCGGAACGACCGGAGCAACAATTTTCAGATGTGGCTCCAGCATAATGCCGA
>JADFXL010000368.1 GCA_015233585.1 Alphaproteobacteria bacterium
TTGAAATTGGATAGGAGATCAAGCTTTGGATCTGAGTTGCCCTTCGTCAATATCGTGTAGTGGAAATATATTTACTATATAATCCTCTTTTTCGAGCATAAATGAGGGGCGGCTTTCGGGTGTATCTTTGGCCAACGCCAGATGCGTTCGCGCCCAGTGATAATAGCTGGTGTAGATCGGAGAACCCATCGTTACCCTGCAGGTGAGAGGAAAAGCCCTGCAACAGGTTGCCATGCCTTGCTTTTTCTGCCTGAACTGCCAGATCTAGGTTCAGGGTTCCATGAGGCAGGATGGTGTCAAGGCATAGGGCCGAAGCCTTTCCCGCCTGAAGGCGGGGATTTTTACCAGAGAAGAGGACTATAAATCACGCGGGGGGAGGGCCGGGGGGCGCGCTCGCGTCCCCCGGCTTCTTTCATCAGCCCACCAACCCCTTCTCCATCATCGCCGTCACTCGCCGTGCAAACGCGACGGCATCGGTCGGTACCTCTCCACCGATGATGCGCGCCTGATCCAGCAGCAGCCACGCGGCATCGTGCAGGGTGTCCGCTGCCGCCCCTCCGTCCTGAGTGAGAGCCGCCAGACGGCGAATAAGGGCGTGGCGGGGGTTGATTTCCAGAACGCGGGATACCGGTTCGGCCATCTGCTTATGCTGGCGCAGCAGCCGTTCGAGGTGGATGCTCATGTCGTTCTGATCCGCGACCAGACACACCGGGCTTTCGGTCAGGCGGTCGGAGGCGCGCACGTCCTTGACCTGGCTGCCGAGGGCCGCCTTGAGCGCGGTGATAAGGGCCTCCAGTGTTGCGCCGGGCAATGTCTCCGCCGCAGGCTGGGGAGCCTCCGTCGTCTCGCCGGTGATCTTGTCCAGATCGGTGCCGGAACGCGCCGCCGAGACGAAGGTCTTGCCCTTGTAATCGCCGATGCTCGACACCCAGAACTCATCGACCGGATCGGTCAGCAGCACAACCTCGACCCCCTTGGCGGCGTACCCTTCCAGATGGGGGCTGCGCATCAAGGTGTTGGCATCATCGCCGGTGATGTAATGAATGTGTTCCTGGCCTGGTTTCATGCGTTCCAGGTACGTATCAAGACTGATGAGATCCCCGCCGGAGCGGGTGGTGTGGAAACGGCACATCTCCAGAAGTTCCGTTCGCCGTTCGAAATCTTCGTACAGCCCTTCCTTCAGGACGGCGCCGAACGTCTCCCAGAACTTGGCATAAGAGGACGTGTCTTCCGCCTTTTGCTTTAATTCGGAGAGAATACGGCGGACCAGTCCATTCTTGATCTTGCTCAGGACGGGGTTGTGCTGGAGCATCTCGCGGCTGATGTTGAGCGGCAAATCCTGGGAGTCAACGATGCCGCGCATGAAGCGGAGATAGGGCGGCAGCAGTTCTTCGCAATCGTCGGTGATAAACACCCGACGGACATAAAGCTTGACCTTTTGCTTGCGCTCGACCGTGAACAGGTCAAACGGCTTTTGTTCTGGGATGAACAGCAGCCCAGTGTATTCGATGGCGCCTTCGGCCTTGTAATGGAGGGTCAACCACGGCTCGTCAAAGGCGTGGGCGACATGGTGATAGAATTCCTTGTACTGCTCGGGCGTGATGTCCTGGCGCGGCCGGGTCCACAGGGCGGAGGCGGCGTTGAGGGTTTCCTCCTTGCCGTCTTCGCCCAGCAGCACCACCGGCAAGGCGATGTGGTCGGAATAGGTTTTGACAATGTGCCGCAGGCGCGTGGGTTCCAGGAATTCGTCCTCGTCCTTGCGCAGGTGCAGTTTGATGCTGACGCCGCGTGTGGCTTCGGGCGCGGCGTCGATGACGAATTCTCCCTTACCGTCGGAGACCCAGCGCCAGCCACTGTTTTCGTCCGCCCGGCGGGCCGTGACCTCGACCTTGTCGGCGACCATGAACGAGGAATAAAACCCGACGCCGAACTGGCCGATCAGGTTAACATCTCCGCGCTTGTCCCCGCTCATCTGGCTGAGGAACGCCGCTGTGCCCGAACGGGCGATCGTGCCCAGGTTCTCCACCAGTTCAGCATGATTCATGCCGACGCCATTATCGGCCACGGTGAGGGTGCGGGCGGCCTTGTCCACGGCCAGCGTGATTCTGAAGGCCGCATCGCTGGCAATCAGGCCCGGATCGGTGATGGCAAGATACCTCAGCCGGTCGCAAGCGTCCGATGCATTGGAGATCAACTCCCTGAGGAAGATCTGTTTGTTCGAATAGAGGGAATGTACCACGATATCCAGAAGCTTGGATACCTCGGCCTGGAATTGGAACTTTTCTTCGGACATATGCCTTGGTCCCTCGACATTTGTGTTGGTTCGGCGAGCGTGCCGCGCGCCTTGATATGCGATCAATGGGCGGACGACGCAAGTCTGATGCCGCCGATCGCGTATGATTCAGATGCCTCGGGGCTATCGCCCCGAAGTCGAGTAGGCACGGGGGTTTGCTTCCCCCCGCCTCTCACAGAACCGGACCTGCGGGACACGCATCCGGCATCATCGCTTCAATGAGGCCCCGGCGTTACCGCCGGGGAAAGGCC
>JADFXL010000369.1 GCA_015233585.1 Alphaproteobacteria bacterium
GGTCGTCGTTACCGAGCACGGCGAGCGCAAGGTCATGACCAAGATGGAGGCTATGGCCAAGCAGCTCGCCAACAAGGCGACCTCCGGCGACATTCGTTCGACACAGCTGTTGTTGGCAATCATGGACGGCCACGAGCGCCGCACCGAAGCCGAGACGCCCCCGGAACCGGCGCCGACCAAAACGGACGTCACCGTGATTAAACAGCTCTATGAGCGCCTGAAGCGCTGGGACGGGGATGATGAGTAGGGATCACCTGGACATTTTCGGCCGCTATTTCTCCGCCTTCGCGCAACGCAGTTTCGCCGAGCTCAATCAGCGCATTCCTCTCGAATGGAACTGGCATCACGAGGTCATCGCGATGGCACTGGAGGATTGTCGGCGCGGGAAGATCCGTCGCTTGGCCATAACCTTACCGCCCCGCCACTTGAAATCCCACCTGGCCTCGGTGGCACTGCCCGCCTACTTGCTGGGACGCGACCCTTCAGCCGAGATTATCTGCGTCAGCTATGGCCAGGGACTCGCCGACAAGCTGGCGCGGAATTGCCTCGCGGTGATGGAAAGCTCGTTCTACCAGCAGACCTTCCCCGCCACCCGCCTGTCGAATGAGAAGACGGCGGTGTCGGAGTTCGAGACCACTGCCCGCGGCTGCCGCCTGGCCACGTCAATCGGCGGCATGCTGACCGGACGCGGTGCCGACTTCATCATTATCGACGATCCCTTGAAGCCGGACGAGGCATCCTCGGATTCAATCCGGCAAGGGGTGAACGATTGGCACGACAACACCCTCAGCAGCCGTTTCAACGACCAAAGGACCGGCTGCGAGATCCTGATCATGCAACGCCTGCACGAGGATGATCTGGTCGGCCACGTGCTGGCACAGGGAGGCTGGACGCAGCTCTCCTTTCCCGCCATCGCCGAGCTGGACGAGGAGCACGTCGTCGACACGCCCCTCGGCCCCAAGCGTTTCGTCCGGCGCACCGGCGAGGCCCTCCATCCCGAGCGCCAGTCGCTGGAGTGGCTGCGGGCGGAACAAAGGAAGATCGGTGAATCCACCTTCGCCGGCCAGTACCAGCAGTCCCCGGCGCCCAAGGGTGGCGGCGTCATAAAACGCGACTGGTTCAAGATGTGCCCACCGCACCCGATTCCTGCCCAGTTCGGCAGGGTGATACAGAGTTGGGACACCGCCAGCATGACCAGCGACCACGCCGCGTTCAGCGTCTGCACCACCTGGGGCGTGATCACCCGATTCATTCCAGGCAGTGAGTTGGAAGTGGAAATCCATCTGCTCGATGTGCTGCGCGATAAGATGACCTATTCTAATCTCAAGCGCGCCGTCATCGCAAAATACCACCGTTTTCGCCCAGCCGAAATCCTGATCGAGCAAGCCGGGTCGGGTATCCAACTGCTCCAGGAATTCGTGAAGACGGCGCTGCCGGTCAGGGCGTGCCCCCCGCAGAGGAACAAGGCTTCACGCATGGAGACGCAGACCGATCTGATCGAGGGTGGCCGCGTCTTCCTGCCGGCGACGGCGGCTTGGCTGGCCGACTATCTCGACGAGATGACCAAATTCCCCAAGGGAAAATACAATGACCAGGTCGATTCCACTTCACAGGCACTTGCCTTCATCAAGGAGATAGTGAAAAAATCCGCCATGGATTTGGAAACGCAACGACTGATCGATGAGATGACGGGGAAGAAAATTTGGCCGCTGGTCCGGCTCAAGGCTCCGGCGGGAACGAATCGCTGGCACCCGCCGAAAGGTGAAGAGGTGTCGACCGATAACGACGGCACAATGCTCGTATCGGCGGAATACGAAAACAGTCTTCTCCGCGATGGATGGACACGGGTTGAAGAAAGCTAGTCGATCGTGGTCGCGATCGATCATCGCGTGGCGCTCAACATGCCGGCCTTGTCGGGATCGCGAATTGCGACGAGGGTCGGCGCGACAGGCGGGCGGTAATGCGCGGTACTTTTGGTTATCGAGCACCAAGCTGCACCAAGAATGGTGTGGCGCACCTTGCGGCGCTCGGCACCGGCTCCACCAACTCGGCCGCCTCGGCTACGGCTTCCAGAACGTGACGATCATTCCTCCGCCTATGATCATTGCTCCACCAGCCAGGATTGGGATGGTTGGCAGAGTACGGAAAGCGACGAAGTTTATAACCTGCCATATCACGAATAGCGTTGCGACATAGAGACCAACAAGTTGTCCAAATTCCAATGGGGCAAGGTTGAGAATGCTGCCATAGCCAAAAAGCAGTCCGGCGCCGGCAATCATCAATGCTGCTCGCAAAACTCCCTCATGTTGGTAGATTGCAATTCTGACCACTGCGTCACCGCTAACCTCAAGGGTCGTCGCGATCACAAGAAATACCAGGGGGTTGAGGTGTTGAATGGCCTTCAGCATTGTAATTCCCTGATCCTGGGAGGGCGGCGGTGCGGGTGATAAGCATTGCCCGAATTCTTATCCTACCCGCGATCGGGGATTCATCGCGCCAAATTCCAATGGAGCAGGATATCGTGGAGCCCGTCGACGATGAAC
>JADFXL010000036.1 GCA_015233585.1 Alphaproteobacteria bacterium
TGACGCGAATGGCCTCTGACCAGGAGACGATATGGTCGCGCCACGTCGAGGCGTTCCTGGAGATGATGTCGGCCGAACGGGGCGCGGCGCCACGGACCCTTGAAGCCTATGGGCGCGATCTCGCCGATTTCGCTGCGCTGTTACGTCAGCGCGGCCGGGCCGTGCACACCGCGACCACCCAGGACATCCGCGATTACCTGACTCAGCTCAAGAACGCAGGCATGGCCCCCCGCACGGCGGCACGGCGGCTGTCGGCGTTGCGGCAATTCCACCAATTTCTGTTCATGGAAGGGGTGCGCACAGACGATCCCATCGGCCTTGTCGACAGTCCGCGTCTGGGCCGTCCGTTGCCGAAATATCTGTCGGAGCGTGAGGTTGAAGCCCTGCTCGATGCCGCCCGCGAGAATTCGGGACCGGATGGCGCCCGCCGGCTCGCCCTGCTTGAACTCCTCTACGCCACCGGCTTACGGGTGTCCGAACTGGTGGGGCTGCCCTTGTCCAGCGTTGCCCGTGACCAGCCGGTTCTGATCGTGCGGGGAAAAGGCGGCAAGGAGCGCATGGTGCCGATTTCCGAGCCAGCGCGCGAGGCACTCAAAGCCTATCGTGCCGTCCGGGCGGTATTTGTCGCCGGAAAGCGGAGCGAAAAATGGTTGTTCCCATCGGACGGCCTCGAAGGCCATCTGACCCGTGACGGGTTTGCCAAAATGCTCAAAGAGCTGGCCGTGAAGGCGGACGTGTTACCGTCGAAGGTATCGCCGCACGTCCTGCGCCACTGCTTTGCCAGCCACCTGCTGGCACACGATGCCGACCTACGCAGTGTCCAGCAAATGCTGGGTCATGCCGACATTTCCAGCACGGAAATCTATACGCACGTCCTCAACGAACGATTAAAACGACTGGTCGAAACCAGCCATCCGCTGGCCCGGAAAGCTGTCAGCGAAACGTGATGCCGCCGCACCTGCTCAGGGTGCTATGCCCTAAAAGCCCCACGCACCCTCGCGGTACCGATATGCACAAAGATTATCGCACAGCGGAAATTGTTACCGTGTCGTGGGAACAAGTTTACCAGCATACGGTGGCACTGGCGAGCCAGATTGCTGGCCTGTGCGCCTGGCGGGGAATTGTCGCCATTAGCCGGGGGGGACTGGTGCCCGCCGCCATTCTGGCGCATGAGCTTGATATCCGCAGGGTCGAGACCGTTGTCGTTACAAGTTACGAGGCGCGCGTGCAGGGACCGGCACGGCTGCTCAAAGGTGCCGATGGCGCCGGCGAAGGAGAGGGCTGGCTGATTGTTGATGATCTTGTTGACAGTGGCGCTACGGCCACAGTGGTGCGTGCATCCCTGCCGAAGTCCCGTTTTGTTGCTGTTTATGCCAAGCCGGATGGACTGGCTGCGGTCGATAATTTCGCGGTTTCCCTGGCTCAGGGCGTATGGTTGCGGTTCCCCTGGGAGGGGAACGATCTTCCCTGATCCTGTTCAGGGTCGGAGGCACCGCTAAGACCACCCGCGCCCGAGTCGGCGAAATAAACCGTGTTTACTCCGGGAATACCCCCACGGCGCGCCCGATCGGGAAGCTCTACCCCCCCTTTGAATCCCGCAGAATCTGTAACATTACTACAAAAAATCACCGTATCAGCGAATAGTGGTTTGACTCGATGTTGTCCACAAGGTTATAGCGCGTAGGTACTGACAGCATGGAACACGGGGGGGAACATGGTCCAGCGGCTGAAGCGTTCACGGGAAAACGTGCGACATCTTGGCGGAATTCTCGGTGTTGGTCTCGCTGCGGCAATTTCAGTTGGCACTGCTGCCGATGCTTACGCGGCACGCGGAAAGGTGGAGCGAACCCAGATCGCTGCCGCCGCTGTTGTCCTGCCGCAATCCGTCGCCAAGACTAACGTCCCAGTCCCGGCTAATGCCCCAGTCCCGGCTAACATTACGGCCCCGGCTAATGTCACGGCCCCGACTCCGGCCTTGGCCTTGGCCCCAGCCCCCCGGCCCGGTTATACTCAGAGGCTATTGCTTGAGAGCGGGGAAAATCTATTCAATCTCCTGTTGCGCCACGGAATCCCGGCGGAGGATGTCACGGCGGCAACCCAGGCTATCGGCGAACTGTATGACATGCGCCGCATCAAGCCGGGTGATGCGGTCGTGGTTTCGCGGGGAGCCAAAACAGGCACCCCCGCCGAGCAGCACCTGACGGCGCTTCAACTTGTGGTCCCCGACGGTCCCGGCGTATCGGTCGTACGCGGTGAGGATGGACACTTCGGCAAGCCTGCCGGAACCCCCGCAACCATTGAACTTCATCGCCGCACCCTGGTTCTGAATTCGGATTTGCGGCGCGTCATGAAGGGCACGGCGCTACCCGCCAGCGTTTCCTACGACATTCTCAGAGCGGCGAAAATGGACCCGGCCTTTCCGACCCAGACTCCAAAGGGCGCCAAATTGACCGTGGTCTATGAAGTCCCCACCAAAACACCGGGAGCCCCGGCGATCTTGCGTTACGCCTCGCTAAAAAATAGCACCGGCGAACACAGACTTTATCGCTACCCCATGGCGTCTTCCAAAGTGGCCTATCTCGACGAACAGGGCAAAGGCGTCGCCGTGGTTTCGTTGAACACCCCTATCGGCACACGCCCAGAGATCAGTTCGGGCTGGGGTTGGCGCATTCACCCGGTTCTGGGCCACAGGAAATTCCATCGCGGTGTCGACTTCCGGGCGCCACGCGGCACTCCGGCGCTGGCTGCGGCCGACGGGGTCATCGACGATATGGGCTGGCGCGGTAATTACGGCCTTTATATTCGCATTCGCCACGGCGGAAATTTGTCCACCGCCTATGCTCATCTCGATCATTTCGCTACCACTCTGCACAAGGGATCGATTGTCCACAAGGGACAGCAGGTTGGCTATGTCGGCACCACCGGCCTCGCGACCGGACCGCATCTTTATTACGAGGTTCTCGTCGATAACCACCAGATCAACCCGCTCCAGAAAACCGATATGGCCATTCCGGTGCGCTTGCAGGACAACGACTTGGCCGTATTTCGGCGTTACGTTCAATTCACTGGCCGCATTATCGAGGACTAAGGCGGCCTGAGACCGGCCCGACTTGACCGCCATTGTAATTTTGTGCCGGGTGGCCAGAACTATGGGGGCCAGAACTATGGGGGTCGGTGCCATGACGGCAGCGGCCCATGACGTATGATTGCTAATTTGATCCGTGCGCGGTTATATAGGACTGGATGGATGGTTCCACGTTGAACGGCTGCGCGGGGAAGGGATGAAGATTTTTAGCTTGGGTGCTGTTTCGGTTATCAGCACGCTTTTCCTTGTCGGGACGGTCCATGCGGAAGCCCTTGTTGATGCGCTGGTGTCCGCCTACACGACGAATCCGACCTTGCAGGCCCGGCGCGCCCAGTCCCGCGCTGCCGATGAGGCTGTACCCCAGGCTCTGAGCAACTGGCGACCGACCGTAACCGCCTCCGGTGATCTCGGACGTGGGGCCTACAATTCCAACGAGGCCGTTCCCCAGTCACAAATCGGCACACCACGCGATGCCAGCCTGACGATTACTCAGACTCTGTATCGCGGCGGGCGCACCGTAGCCGCGACAGCGCAAGCCGAAAGCGGGGTTCAAGCCGACCGTGCCCAGTTAACCGGTACCGAACAGTCGGTTTTGCTGGATGCCGCCACCGCCTACGTCAACGTGGTGCGCGATATGGCGGTGCTAAAGCTGAACATTAACAATGAACAGGTGTTGCAACGCCAGTTGCAGGCATCGCAGGACCGTTTTCGTGTCGGTGAAATTACCCGTACCGATGTCGCGCAGTCTGAGGCTCGCCTGGCTGGCGCGACGGCGGGTCGCATCAAGTCGGAAGGCGACCTGGAGGCGTCCCGCTCCAGTTACGAGCGTGTGGTCGGAGTCGCGCCTCAGAGCCTGCTGCCGCCGGAGTCTATAAAGGGATTGCCGGATTCCGTTGATGCCGCAGTGGCGCAAGCCATCAAGGACAACCCAAATCTGGTCGCGGCTCAGTACGCCCATGATGCTGCCAACCACGGTATTGATGTCGTTCGTGGTGCACTCCTGCCGACAGTTTCCCTCAAAGGCGATGTCCAGCGCAGTTTCGACCAGGCCAGCCACGGAACATGGGCGCGCCAGGCCGAAGCCATGCTCAACGTCTCAGTGCCCCTCTACGAACAGGGTGCCGTATACTCGCAATTGAGGCAGGCCAAGAACACGGCGGGACAGCAACGGCTGCAAGTCGATGATACGCGACGGCAGGTGATCGACGCGACGCATGAGGCGTGGGAATCGCTGCAATCAGCGCGAGCGCAGATCGTCTCATTGAGGGCGCAGATTGAGGCGGCGAATATCGCCCTCGAAGGTGTCCAGCGCGAATCACAGGTTGGCTCACGCACGGTGCTGGATGTCCTCAACGCCGAGCAGGAATTGCTCAACGCCCGCGTTGGCCTGGAGCAGGCCGAACGAAGTGAACGGGTGGCGGAGTTCACGTTGATGAACGCCACAGGCCAACTGACCGCACGGGGGTTGGCTCTTCCGGTCGAACGGTATGATCCAACCATTCATTATCATGAAGTGCGGGATCAATGGTTTGGGGATAACCCCACCGCCACGAAAGATGCGGCCGAACCGGCGAAGGCCAAGTAACGCAAGCTGGCCGGGCGTGAGGAAACTTTAATGGAAAACGATGGGCTGGGTGAGATCACCGGAGCGATCGGTGCCGCCATGCGTGATTTTCGGGCGGCAACGGATTGCGAGCATCAGCTCAATATTCGCATATGGCGACTGACGACCCAGACGATTCGTCTCGCCATGGCGGTCATGGCGGCGTTGTGCTTCGTCATGTTCGTGCTCATTTTTGTCTTGAGCCGGGACTTGGGTCAACTGACCCAAAAAATGACCGAGATGACCGGCTATATGGCCGTCATGGAAAAGAATTTCGTTACCGTGGCTCAGAGCATGAACCGCATGGACAAGACCATGGGGGACATCAACCAATCAATCGCCGTCATGCCCCGGATGGTAAATACGGTCGAAACGATGACCGCTACCGCCGGGCAGATGACGGGGCGGGCCACCGATATGTCGGTGGCCATTGCGGAGCTGTCAACCACCGTCACCGATATGAAAACCAGTGTCACATCGATGGCTCAGGAAATGAGCGCTCTTAACCGTAATGTGTTCGCCATGGGTGGTCAGATGAACCAGATGTCGAGGCCGCTGCAATACTTCCCGTTCTGAAATACGCCAGACGCTATTTTATCGAATAAAAACAAGGGGGTTTGGAGCATCGCCCCGAGCGGGGCCTGGGGCGGCAGCCCCAAGGTTCAACGGCCGGATTCAGGCGCCCGCTAACCTTCCTGCAACACATCGGGGACGTCGGAGATGACGGCCTCGACCCCCCACCCCCAGAGTGTTTCCGCCCGTTCCAGCTCATTGACCGTCCACGCCACCACCCCAAGTCCGGTGCGTTTGATCTCGGCCACCACCACGGGGCTTAAATGACGGTGCAGGCAATGAATGGTGCTCAGACCCAGCGCTTGTGCGGCCTCGTGCCAGTCGGATGGCAAGCGGTCGACGATCAGTCCTCTGGGCCAAGTGGGAGCCAGTTCCTCCGCCACCTGAAGACAACGGCGGGAAAAGCTCGATAGCAACGGCGGCGGCCGGTCCACAGGCCAAAGCCCGGCGGCGACGGCAATGGCGATTTCGGCCGTGCGGGTATCGGATGGATGCGTGGGCTTGATCTCGATGTTGGCACCGATGCCGAGTCCCTGGAGAAGACCCAGAACCGCCTCCAGCGTCGGCACAGGCTCGCCGGCGAAATTCGGCTCGAACCAGCCGCCAGCGTCCAGACCGATCAGAGTTGCCAGCGGGGCTTCACGCAGACGGCCATGACCATCGGTGGTGCGTTCCAGGGTTTCGTCATGAAAGACGACAGCCCGGTCGTCCCTTGTCAGCATGACATCGAATTCGACCATGGTTACCCCCATGGCCGCAGCCGTGCGGAAGGAGGCCAGGGTGTTTTCAGGAGCCGTAGCGGCGGCGCCGCGATGACCTATGATTCGGGGCAGGTCCATGGTTCAGGGATCATATGGCAGGGTTAAGGAAGGCGGGGGAGGCTGAGCCTCCCCCGGACCCCCTCGATTTATTTGGCAGCCAGATCAGCGCCGGTCTTTTGGTCCACTTGCTTCATCGACAGCTTGACCTTGCCGCGATCATCGAAGCCAACCACCTTGACCTTGACGGGATCGCCCATCTTGACCACATCGGCGACCTTGCCGACCCGCTCTTTGGTCAGTTCGGAGATATGAACCAGGCCGTCCTTGCTGCCGAGAAAGTTGACGAAGGCCCCAAAGTCAACAACCTTCACCACCTTGCCGTCGTAGATCACGCCCATTTCCGGCTCGGCCACGATACCCCGGACCCAGTTGATCGCTTTCTGCGCCGCCTTGGGATCAGACGAGGCCACCTTGACGGTGCCGTTTTCGTCGATGTCGATTTTGGCGCCGGTACTTTCGCAGATTTCGCGAATCACCTTGCCGCCCTGGCCGATCACGTCGCGGATCTTTTCCTTGGGGATGTTCATGACGGTTATCTTGGGAGCCGTGTTACTGACATCATCGCGGGCACCCGAGAGGGATCTGGACATCTCGCCCAGAATGTGAATGCGGCCATCACGCGCCTGGCGCAGGGCGATATCCATGATTTCGCGGGTGATGGACGTAATTTTGATATCCATCTGCAACGAAGTCACGCCAGCCTCGGTGCCGGCAACCTTGAAGTCCATGTCGCCAAGATGATCCTCATCCCCAAGGATGTCGGACAACACCGCGAACTGGTCGCCTTCCTTGATAAGGCCCATGGCGATACCCGCCACTGGCCGGGGCATCGGTACGCCCGCATCCATGAGCGCGAGCGAAGCCCCGCACACGGTGGCCATGGACGACGAGCCGTTGGATTCGGTGATCTCCGACACCACACGGATCGTGTAGGGGAAGTCATCCTTGCGCGGCAGCACCCGCTTCAGCGCCCGCCACGCCAGCTTGCCATGGCCAACTTCGCGCCGGCCCGGCGAACCGAGACGGCCGGTCTCGCCGACGGAGAACGGAGGGAAGTTGTAATGCAGCATGAACGGCTCGCGATATTCGCCTTCGAGCGCGTCGATAATCTGCTCGTCCGAGCCGGTACCCAGCGTTACCACCACCAGAGCCTGGGTCTCGCCACGTGTGAACAGAGCCGAGCCGTGGGCGCGGGGCAGCACCCGCACATCACACTCGATCGGCCGCACTGTCCGGGTATCGCGACCGTCAATACGCACGCCGGTTTTCAGAATGTTGCCGCGCACGCACTCGCTTTCCAGATCCTTGAACACGCGGCCGACGACCGCCTGTTCGGCTTCGTTGCCGCTCACCAGCGCCTGGGCCTTGTCCTTGACTTCGCCGACTTTTTTGTAGCGATCCTGCTTGATCACGACCCGGTAAGCTTCGGCCAGATCTTCGACAATGCCCGCGTTAATCAATTTTTCCCGCACCGTCGCCACTTCCGCAGGCGTCTCCGGCAGTTCCCACTGCTCCTTGGCACATTCCTCGGCCAGAGCTATGATGGCGTCAATCACCGCCTGGAACTGCTGGTGGCCAAAGGTCACGGCGCCGAGCATCACTTCCTCGGACAGTTCCTTGGCCTGGGACTCGACCATGAGCACGCCTTCGCGGGTGCCGGCCACCACCAGGTCAAGCTCGGAACCGGGCATTGTGTCAATGAGGGGGTTCAGGACGTATTCGCCATTGATGTAGCCGACACGGGCGGCCGCGACCGGCCCCATGAATGGCAGTCCCGACAGGGTCAACGCTGCCGAAGCGCCGACCACGGACACGATATCGGGGTCGTTCTCCATGTCGTGGGACAGTACGGTACAGATAATCTGGGTCTCGTTACGGAAACCCTTGACGAACAGCGGGCGGATCGGACGGTCGATCAGCCGCGACACCAGGGTTTCCTTTTCGGACGCGCGTCCTTCCCGCTTGAAGAAACCGCCGGGAATCTTGCCGGCAGCAAACGTCTTTTCCTGATAATTGCAGGTCAATGGAAAAAAGTCGTCGCCCGGACGAACCGACTTCTCGGCAACCACGGTGCAGATTACCGACGTTTCGCCATAGGTGGCGATCACGGCGCCATGGGCCTGCCGCGCCACCTTGCCGGTCTCAAGAACCAGCTTGCGTCCGCCCCACTCGATCTCTTTGCGGAACACTTTGAACATGGACATTATTATTCTTTCCCTTCTCATTTCGTACCAGCGCGCTGCGGGCGGGAATAACCCCGCTCCAGCGGCCGAGACGGGCCGTGCCCGCCATCATTCACAACGTCACCACTTACGACAGGCCGTACCCGTCGTTGTTAATACCTATTGGACTCTCAAACGCGACACCGGAAACAACCGATTATTTGCGCAGGCCAAGACGAGCAATCAGGCTCTCATACCGCGATACGCTCTTGCCCTTGACATAATCAAGCATCCGGCGGCGCTGACCAACCATGATCAAGAGGCCCCGGCGCGAGTGGAAATCCTTTTTGTGGGTCTTCAGGTGTTCGGTCAGATTTTTGATGCGTTCACTCAGAATCGCAACTTGCACCTCGGGCGACCCGGTATCATTTTCCTTGATGGCATATTCGCCGATGAGCGCCTGTTTGCGCTCGACCGTTATCGACATCGTCATCTCCTCAACAGGTTAGAGGTTCATATTGCGCAAGGAGCGGACCTCGCCGCCCTCAATACGCGCCAGAGCCACCACCCTCCCGTCCAGCATGGCCCGCACGGTCGCATCTGCGCCGATGGTATCCAGAGGAACACGAGCCGCCAATTCCGTCACAGCCAGCGGCTGCCCTTGGGAGAGGCGATGGGCCTCGGCCCCAGTCAAGGCGAGCGCCGGGATGTCGTCCAGCGCCGTCGCGACCGAAAGTAAATAGTCCGAGGCCGGGGCAGTATGCACAATGGATTCCAGTTTATCCAGAGGAATCGCCCGTTCCTCGCTGAAGGGACCGACACGGGCACGGCGCAAACTCACCACATGGCCATGAGTGCCCACGGCGCGGGCCAAGTCCCGCGCCAGGGATCGCACATAGGTTCCTTTACCGCACACCGCCTTGAAATCAGCGTGATCAACATCGGGCATTTCCACCAATTCGAAACTTCGCACGAATACGGGACGCGCGACCAGGGTCACGGGCTTATCGGCGCGAGCCAGGTCATAGGCCCGTTGGCCATCGACCTTGATGGCCGAGAAGATCGGCGGTACCTGCTCGATCTCGCCGACAAACGATGGCAGAGCGGCCAGGATTCCCTCCCTGGTGGGGCGGTGGTCCGAAGTGGCAATGACGGCGCCTTCCGCATCGTCGGTATCGCGGCCCTCGCCCCACCGCACCCGGAACCAATAGGTCTTGATGCCGTCCATGACATAGGTCACGGTCTTGGTCGCCTCGCCACAGGCAATGGGCAGAACCCCCGTCGCCAGCGGATCCAACGTGCCCCCATGCCCAACCTTCGAAGCCCCCAGAGCGCGCTTCACCCGCGCCACCACCTGGGCCGATGTGATGCCGGCGGGTTTGTCCACCACGATCCAGCCGTTGATCGGTTTGCCGCGTTTTGTCCGTGCCATTGATGGGGGGTGCCTATTGTTTGGGGGGTTAGAAAAATGTGGGCTTTGCCCACGCCCACCAAAGGCCGGAGGCCTTTGGAAATCGGGGTTAGGGGAGGGTCATTTCAACCAAGCCGAAATCTTGAGCTTGCTTTTCGTTCACGACGGCGACGGTGAATAACGATGGGCCAAAAATTTTGATAATACGCCGAATTTCCTTCTCCAGGGCTCTTCGTGGGACTACCAACCACCTTTCCTGGTGATTCTTGATGATCAGAACCAGTTTAATCTTGATAGCCTTCAGATCCATATCGCGCATCGCCTCCGGGAGTTCGTCGGCACCACCGACATAACCGCCCATGTATATCCCCAGCCCCAGCAACATCGCATTGACTAGATTCGTGCAGATCTCGCCTATGGATTTATCGAAGTGGCCGAGTGGGTTATTAGGGTTATTAGGGTTTGGAAAAGTGGTCTTCGCCTCGACAATCCATAACGATTGCCCAATTTCAGGAGGGGTGGCGTCACGAAGTAGCAGAAATTCCGCCATGGTCAGATCTTGTTGGTTCTTTTGATATATCTTGCTTTTTTCTATCCGAAACATATTCGGATGTGGAATAAACCACATTTCTGATTCGCAAAACCTTTCCGTCATGACAGGTTGATCTCCACCTCTTCCCTGTAAAGGCGGATTGTCTCGTCAATGATCGGGTTATCCGGCATTCCGTTTATCAGGTCGTCCTGAATCCACTTGTCGCCGGTAATTGAAAGCATCGGGATCGACATCTTTTTTTGCCGTGCGATTAAGAACAACTTATTGATGACGAAATAGGAATGGCTGGCGAGGAAGAACTGAATGCCGCGTTCGGATAACGTGGCGATGATGTCAATCAATTTACTTATTGCCTCTGGATGAAGGGCCGACTCAGGTTCATCAAAAAAGATAACCGACTGCGGGCGGATGTACCGGTTGCCAAGTAGTGTGTCGAGGATTGCAATTTTTTTGACCCCTTCGGCCGTGACACCGATCGAAAATTTTTGATTGCCCTTTTTGAACTGCCATACTTTGGCGTTCTCATCGTATTCGACCCTGCCACCAAGCATGGCCTCCAGGACACCACGAGATTCAGCGAATTCCGGGAAATTTCTTCCTTGCCTTGTTGGCGCGCGCAAAGCACGTACCAAATCAAGATAGGTATCGTCAAAGCCGAAAAGATGGTCTTGATCTCGCGAGTCAAGTATTAAACGATAAAGGGATAGCACCTCTTTCGCAGGCAGAAACATAGACCGCTCTTCACGTCCTAGCCCATCGTGCTCCACCCGTACAATGTTTTTTACCGTATCTTTGCCAAATTTATATGAGAAATGGCGATCACCAACTTTCAATAAACATGATAGTTGCTCACCCGCACCTTTGCTCACCAAGTCACCGATTTTGTCGGCCTGATATGTCCAGTATAATTTATCACATAATATATCGTTGATGCTACGTGGGTCATTCCCGCGTTTGAAATCTTCTAGCGCCCGTAGAGAGCAGTATAGTGCTTTCAGCAGGAATGTCTTTCCCGCTCCATTTTCGCCGATAATGAGATTTATTTTCCCAAGTCTCTGCCAATCCAGATCGCGAATCGGGCCGAAATTCTTGATTTTTACGCCATCAACCACGGGAAGAGACGGGGGACGCCGCGCGTCCCCCGAACCCCCAGCCTCCATGGAATCGAGGGGGTGCGGGGGAGGCCCGCCTCCCCCGTCTTTCTTACGCTTCCCCATCGTCATTCCCGCCCACGTCCCGCAACACCTCCGGGCTATGCAACAACGCCTCAATGTGCTGGGCGTTCTCAAAGCTGCGGTCGGGTTCAAACGACAGGTTAGGAGAGTATTGCAGCCGCACCATGTGCGAAACCTCGCGGCGCAGAAACGATTTGATGCGGTTCAGCCCCGCCACCACGGGGCCGACGTCGACTCCGCCCAAGGGAATCACGAACACGGTGGCATTGCGCAGATCCGGGCTGACGCGAACCTCGGTGATGGTCACAAAGACCCCCTCCAGCCCAGGATCGCGGAATTCGGTCCGTTCCATTATCTGCGCCAGAGCATGGCGCAACTCCTCGCCAACGCGAAGCTTGCGCTGGTTGGGAGATTTTCCCGTCTGTCGGTTCATGGCCAAGCCTCGTTACAGGGTTGCGGCAACCTCCTCCAGTTCGAAGCATTCGATGACATCGCCCGCCAGAATGTCATGATACGTCTCGAACGACATGCCGCAATCAAAACCGGCTCGGACTTCGCGGGCATCTTCCTTGAACCGCTTGAGTTCGCCCAGTTTGCCCTCGTGAATCACCACGTTGTCGCGCAGCAGGCGAACCTTGGCCCCGCGCTTGACCACACCCTCGGTGACCATGCAGCCGGCAACCTTGCCGACCTTGGTGATGGAGAACACCTGACGCACCTCGGCGTTGCCCAGGAATTTCTCGCGATAGACCGGCTCCAGCATCCCCGACAGCGCCTGACGCATGTCGTCCGCCACATTGTAGATGATCGAGTAATACCGGATATCGACGCCATCGCGCCGCGCCATTTCGCGGGCCTGGGGATTGGCGCGAACGTTGAAGCCGATGATCAAAGCCCCCGAAGCCTTGGCCAGGGTAACATCGGATTCGTTGATCCCGCCGACCGCCGCGTGCAACACACGCACCTTGACCTCGGCCGATCCCAATTTTTCCAGAGTGCCGATGAGGGCTTCTACGGACCCCTGCACGTCGCCCTTGATGACCACCGGCAGTTCCTTGGCCTCGCCCGCCTGAATGCGGGCAAACATCTGCTCCAGGGTACCCCGGGCCGACTGGACGTGAAGGGCCTCGCGCTGCTTGCGCTGACGATAGCCCGCCACTTCCCGCGCCTTGGTCTCGTCGCCAACCACGACAAAGTCATCGCCTGCGTCGGGCGTGCTCTGAAAGCCCAGGATCTCGACCGGCATCGACGGCCCGGCTTCCTCGACCCGGTTGCCGCGATCGTCCAGCAGGGCGCGCACACGGCCCCACTCCTTGCCCGCAACAAACACGTCGCCGGTGCGCAGAGTCCCGCGTTGCACCAGGATGGTCGCCACGGAACCCCTGCCTTTTTCCATGCGAGCCTCGATCACCGTGCCCTCGGCAGGACGTTCCGGGTTGGCCCGCAGGTCGAGAATTTCCGACTGGAGCAGAATGGTTTCTTCCAGCCGATCGAGGTTGATCTTCTTTTTTGCCGATACTTCAACGCTCAAGACATCGCCGCCGTGGGTTTCCAGCACGATCGAGTGTTGGAGCAGGCCATTACGGACCTGTTCCGGGTCAGCGTCCGGCTTGTCGATCTTGTTGATGGCAACAATGATCGGCACATCGGCCGCGCGGGCGTGGCGGATGGCTTCCACGGTCTGCGGCATGATGCCGTCGTCCGCCGCCACCACCAGAACCACGATATCCGTCACCTTGGCGCCACGGGCGCGCATGGAGGTGAACGCCTCGTGACCAGGGGTGTCGATGAAGGTGATCTTTCCTCCGGTCGGCATGGTCACCTGATAGGCACCGATGTGCTGGGTAATGCCGCCGGCCTCGCCCGACACCACGTCGGTCTGGCGCAAGGCGTCGAGCAACGAGGTCTTCCCGTGGTCGACGTGGCCCATGATGGTCACGACCGGCGGTCGCGAGCGCAGCAACTCGCCGGCATCTTCCTCACCGATCAGACCTTCCTCAACATCGGCGTCAGCCACGCGCTTGAAGTGGTGACCGAACTCGGCCACTACCAGTTCGGCGGTGTCGGCGTCGATGACCTGATTGATGGTCGCCATCACCCCCATGCGCATCAGCACCTTGATGACATTGGCACCGCGTTCGGCCATGCGGTTGGCCAGTTCCTGGACGGTGATGGTTTCGGGAATGACCACCTCGCGGACCACTTTCTCCAACGATTTTTGCTGAAGCTGGAGTTTGCGTCTTTCTTTTTCCTGCGCGCGCCGCAGGGCGGCGATCGAGCGGCCGCGTTCAGAGCGGTCGTCGCCTTCCAGGGCCGCCGTAATAGTCAGCTTGCCAGCGCGGCGGCGCGGCTCGGAGCGTTTGGAAGGAACCTTGACCGGCGCGACGCGCCCCGGCCCCTTTTTGCGGTCGGAGGATTCATCATCTTCGGGCACCACGGCGGCGGCCGAAGGCGATGCCTTGACGGCAGCCCCGTTTGCCGCAGGAACGGCTATCGCTACTGGGACAACTGGCGCCGCAGGAACAGTTGGCGCCGCAGGAACGGCTATCGCCACAGGAACGACTGGCGCCGCAGGAACGGCTGGCGCCGACGGTGTGGCAGCCAAGCCCGGCGGTGATACGGAAACCGGCTGCGGTACCGGCGCAGATGCTTCAACGATCGGGGCCGGTATTGGCTCGGGGACTTCTTCTGCGGCTTCTTGCGCCACAGGCAGCGGTCCTTCGGAGACCGGAGGAAGCGACTCGGGCGACGGCTCCACGGCCGTGGCGGGAACGTTCTCCGCTTCCTCCTGGCGATGTCGTGCGGCGTCCTCGTCGGCCTTACGCGCCTCTTGCAATGCCCGCAGCCGGTGGGCCTTTTCCTGGGCGGTCAGATCGCTGGCCGCTTCCAGGTGGGCCAGCATTTCCTCATGGGTTGCCCCCTCGGGAAACTGATCCCCCCTGGAATCGGGGTGGGGCGCGTTGGTGGGCGTGTAGCTGCGCTTTTTGCGCACTTCAACGGAAACCACCTTGGATCGGCCATGGGAGAAGCTTTGGCGGACCTGCCCGCCATCTACCGTCTTCTTCAATTCCAGACGCCCACGGGGCGGCAAGGACAACTTATGGTCTTTTTCGTTCATGTCGGTCTAGCTATGCCTTTCTTCCGCGGCCTCTGGCTGACTGCCCAGCACCGCTCGCCCGCGGTAACGTCCGAGTCGCACTATTTCACGCCATAATACTTCTGCCATGCGCCCAGGCCTGACAAGCACATGAACCGCCGCTTCGCGTCCCAGCGCCATCCCCAATTCGGCACTGCCGAACAGGTCGCTCACCGGGAGGTCCGGTCCCACACGGCAGATCTTATCACGGCCACCGGCAGCTCCGTCACTGGCTTCGAGAAGAATCGCACCTTGCCCGGCTTTAAGCACGGCTAATACCTTTTCGTAGCCGGCGACCACCAGTCCCGCACGTCGTGCCAAGCCGAGACAATCGAGGCTGCGCCGAGTCAGCAGCCGACCTACACGTTCCGCCAGATCGGCTGGGATAACCACGCCACGCCGCGCCGCCTTGGCGAAGAATTTTTTTGCCATCGCCGTTTCTACCATATCGCGCTGGCCACTCAACCAAAATCCCCGACCCGGCAACCGAGCTTCCAGATCGGGCACCACTTCGTCGCCTGGCCCAAGGACAAACCGGATCATCTCCTCCGGCGCGCCGACCTGACCCGTGACGATGCACCGCCGTTCACACGCGGCCCGCTGGCCCCGTTGAACAAGCAAATGTTGGCCCGACAAAGCCTTCGAACCCGGCGAGTCCCGCCGTGTCTCTGCGTCCAGCATCCTTGCCTTTGGCGCGCGTTCGCGTGCGATGGGCTTTCTCCCCGCCGTCAGGTGACCGCAATCCCGGCACCGCTGGCACTGCCAGCATCCCCGTCAAACCAGTGCGCCCGGGCTGCCATGACGATGCGCCCGGCATCCTCCCGCGATACCACGGAGCCTCCCAACATCTCCACCAGTTCGTCACCGGCCAGATCGGCCAGGTCATCCAGTGTCTTGACGCCTTTCTGGCCCAGCATCACCATCATGGAGGGGGTCAGGCCATCGATACCCACCAGATCGTCGCTGACGCCCATTTCCTTACGTTGCTCGTCGAATTTATGATTTTGCTCTTCGAGATATACCTTGGCCCGATTCTGCAACTCAATCGCCACGTCTTCATCAAAGGCGTCGATACCTACCAGTTCCTCCACCGGCACGTAAGCAATCTCGTCGAGCGTACTAAAGCCTTCGGTAACCAGCAAGTGCGCGATCACGTCATCGACATCAAGGGCTTCAATGAAAAGCCGCGAACGGCTCTTGAATTCCTCCTGACGGCGCTCCGACTCTTCGGCCTCGGTCAGAATATCAATTTCCCAGCCGGTGAGCTGCGAGGCCAGACGCACATTCTGCCCTCGCCGGCCGATTGCCAGCGAAAGCTGGTCGTCAGGAACCACAACCTCGATGCGGCGAGCCTCCTCGTCCAGCACCACCTTGGCCACTTCGGCCGGAGCCAGGGCATTGACGATAAAGGTGGCGGGAACCGAGGACCACTGGATAATGTCGATCTTCTCGCCCTGCAACTCCTGAACCACCGCCTGCACCCGCGATCCGCGCATACCAACGCAGGCGCCGACCGGGTCGATGGAGGAGTCGTTGGACATCACGGCGATTTTGGCCCGGGATCCGGGGTCACGGGCCACCGCCTTGAGTTCGATGATGCCGTCATAGATCTCGGGCACCTCCTGAGCAAAAAGCTTGGCCATGAACTGGACATGGGTGCGCGAGAGGAAAATCTGGGGACCGCGCGGCTCGGGTCGCACGTCGTAGATATAGGCGCGGACCCGGTCTCCGTTCTTGAAGTGTTCGCGCGGGATCAGTTCGTCACGGCGCAGCAGGGCCTCCGCCCGGCCGAGATCGACGATGACGTTGCCGAATTCCACCCGCTTGACCAACCCGTTGCAAATTTCATGCAACCTTCCCTTGTAGTCGTCGAACTGGCGCTGACGCTCGGCGTCGCGAACCTTCTGGACGATCACCTGCTTGGCGGTCTGGGCCGCAATGCGGCCGAAGTCGATGGGTGGCAAGGGATCGACCAGGAACTCTCCCACCTTGATGTTGGGGTTGACGCGTTGCGCCTGGGCAAGCTTGATCTGAGTGACCTCGTTTTCCACCACCTCGACCACCTCGGTATGGCGGGTAAGATGGATTTCCCCACTACGACGATCGATCTCGGCCCGGATGTCGTGCTCGTGGCCATACTTGGAGCGGCCAGCCTTCTGGATCGCCTGCTCCATGGCTTCAAGAACCTCTTCGCGATCGATTCCCTTGTCGCGAGCGACGGCGTCGGCGACCTGCAAAAGTTCTGGGCGAGGTAGTGCTGCGCTTTTTTCCATGACTTAACCGGCCTCGTGCTCTTGTTCATTCAGCGTCGCGGTTATCAGTTCATCGGTCAATATGAGTTTCGCCTTTTCCATTTCCGCGAATGGCACTTCCAGGGTTTCGCCCTCCACGGTGATGAGCACGCCACCACCTTCCGTCAATCCCGCCAGCCGTCCCCGGAAACGACGGCGTCCCCCGATGGTTCGCGAGGTCTCAAGTTTGGCCTCATGCCCTGCAAATCGGGTGAAGTCGCCCAGCCGCACCAGTGGCCGGTCAATGCCCGGCGAGCTGACCTCCAACGCGTAAGCCCCTTGAATGGGGTCTTCCACGTCCAGGATGGCCGACAAGGCCCGGGATATGGTGGCACAATCCTCGACGGTCATGGTGCGGCGATCCCGCCGCTCCGCCATTATTTGAAGGGTCTTCTGCGGCTGAGACTGTATCTTCACCCGCAACAGTTCATACCCCATGGTGTCAAGGGTCGGGGTGACAAGTGTTTCGATCTTTTTTTGTTGTTCCAACGCGGGCCACCACCACCAGAAATAAAAAAGTGGGCCATTGGCCCACCCCTCATCTCATTTGTTGCTTGTCTAAGCATAACACGCCTCCAGCGACAGGCAACCTTTTTGTCGGGACAATCGTATTTGAACCATGGGCGCATTTGAACCATGTGGGCTCTGCCCACACCCGCCAAAGGCCGGGGGCCTTTGGAAACCATTTATTTTAAATAAAAAGGGGGTTCGGGGGATCACCCCGAGCGGGTGTGGGCGGCAGCCCACGATCTACCTCCCCACGAGGCTTGCGTTCAAAGCGCAAATACACCGGCGGCCGC
>JADFXL010000370.1 GCA_015233585.1 Alphaproteobacteria bacterium
GGAACGCATTGCTCGCGAGGACGAATATTTCGTCGAGAAGAAACTGTATCCCAATGTAGATTTCTACTCGGGGATCATCTTCAACGCCATGGGGATACCCACATCCATGTTTACCGCGTTGTTTGCGCTTGCGCGCACCGTGGGCTGGATCAGCCAATGGAACGAAATGATTGAAGATCCCGAGCAAAAAATCGGCCGGCCGCGCCAACTCTATACGGGCCGTACTTATCGCAAGTTCAAGCCGCTTCACCAGAGGGTGTGATACCAGGGTTGGGAATAGGCAGTAATGGGCTGACGCCCATACCTGCTTGGGGCTTCAGGCCCCAACCCCCCTTTTTTTGTTAATAATAAATGGGTTTCCAAAGGCCCCTGGCCTTTGGCGGGTGTGGGCAGTGCCCACATTGTTCAAATGCGATTACCCTGATTCAAGCAGGAGCGGCTCGAACATGAGGAAGTTGTTCGGTACCGATGGTGTGCGGGGGAAGGCCAATCAAGAGCCGATGACGGCGGAAACCGCGCTCAAAATCGGGATGGCCGCTGGTAAGCAGTTTATTCGCGGCGACCACCGACATACGGTTGTGATCGGCAAGGATACCCGGCTGTCGGGTTACATGCTGGAACCAGCCCTGACCGCCGGTTTTATCTCGGTCGGCATGGACGTGGTGCTGCTGGGACCGTTGCCGACGCCGGCGGTGGCGATGTTGACCCGCAGTCTGCGCGCCGATCTCGGCGTCGTCATCTCGGCCTCGCATAATCCGTTCGAGGACAATGGCATTAAACTGTTCGGCCCGGACGGCTTCAAACTTTCCGACGAGTTCGAGGGCGAAATCGAAGCACGCATGGCGGGCGACATTGAAACGTCGCGGGTCGCGGCGGGTCAACTCGGACGGGCGCGCCGTCTCGACGATGCTGAAGGCCGTTACAATGAATTCGTCAAGTATACATTTCCCCGGGGCCTGCGTCTGGACGGGCTGCGCATCGTCATTGATTGCGCCAACGGCGCCGCCTACAAGGTCGCTCCTGCCGTGTTGTGGGAACTGGGGGCAGAGGTCATCAAGACCGGGGTTCAGCCGGACGGCTTCAACATCAACCGCGACTGTGGCTCGCAGCATACCGATCACCTCCGCTCAAAGGTTATTGCCGAACACGCCCATATCGGTATCGCCCTTGATGGCGATGCCGATCGGGTGGTGATGTGCGATGAAAACGGCGTGTTGATGGATGGGGACCAGATTTTGGCCGTCGTGGCGCGCGAATGGCACCGCGACGGCCGGCTGAAAGGAAATGGCGTGGTGGCGACCGTAATGTCCAATCTGGGGTTGGAGCGTTACCTGGGAACCCTGGGACTGGCGTTGTTTCGCAGCAACGTCGGCGATCGTTACGTTGTCGAAAAGATGCTGAAGACTGGCTGTAACCTGGGCGGCGAGCAGTCCGGCCATATCATCTTGAGCGAATACGCGACTACTGGCGACGGCTTGCTGGCGGCGCTTCAGGTGTTGGCGGAGCTGGTGCGAAGTGGCCTTCCCGCCAGCAAGGTGGCGCGGCATTTCCAGGCATTGCCGCAGCTTTTGCGCAATGTTCAGCTCCCCCGCGCCAGCGACGCCGAACTGGTTCTCAATCAGGATGGTGTGGCAGAGGCCATCCACCTCGCCGAGAGCCGGTTGAATGGCAGCGGTCGTCTGTTAATCCGCAAGTCAGGGACCGAGCCGCTAATCCGGGTCATGGCCGAAGCTGACGACGAGGCCCTGGTCGTCTCCGTGGTCGGCGACGTGATCGACGCTATCACGCGGGTGGTCCAGTAGCCGTGCGGGGCCGCGTTCTTGTCGTTGCCGGTTCCGATAGCGGCGGCGGTGCCGGTATTCAGGCCGACATCAAGACGATCATGGCTCTGGGCGGTTATGCCATGACCGCCATAACCGCGCTGACCGCCCAGAACACGACCGGCGTTCATGGCATCCACCCGGTGCCACCGGATTTTGTTGCCCGGCAGATGGTCTTGTGCCTCGAAGACCTGGGGGCCGATGTGATCAAGACCGGCATGTTGAACACTTCGGTGGTGGCTTTGGCCGTTGCCGACGTGATCGAACGCCTGGCTCCCGATGTGCCTCTGGTGGTTGACCCCGTCATGGTGGCCAAGGGCGGCGCCGCCCTGCTCAGCGATACCGCGACCCGCGTCGTGATTGAGCGCCTGCTGCCCCGCGCCGCTCTGCTTACCCCGAACGTGCCCGAGGCTGAAGTTCTGCTGGGGGAAGCCATCTCCGATGAGGACGGTATGGTTGATGCCGCGAGTCGTTTGCTGTCCTTGGGTCCGGCTGCGATCCTGCTCAAGGGGGGGCATCTTGACGGTGGTACCGTGACCGATATTCTGGCCACGCGCGAAGGCGTTCTGCGGTTCAGCGGCCCTCGTCTCCCCATCACCAACACTCACGGCACCGGCTGTACCCTGGCCTCGGCCATTGCCTGCGGGCTGGCCCAGAGAATGGATCTGCCAGCGGCGGTGGTGCGGTCGCGATGGTATGTGGCGAGAGCCATTGCCACCGC
>JADFXL010000371.1 GCA_015233585.1 Alphaproteobacteria bacterium
CTCCCTCGTCCTTTCCTCTTATCATTGCACGTGTTCGCTTGGCATCAGAAGCACCAGGGCAGCGTGCCATCCCCCGATTACTCCGCCAGCCTAGCCTGGTCCAGATCGTCAAGACCATTGGTCCGCATGATGGTGCGAAGAGCGCCGGTATAATCCGATCCGATGGCGGCATAGCCATCCAGCGTGCGGGCGAGGGAGGCGCCATCCAGCCGCATCCCTCTGGCCCGCCGCTGCGCGCGCTGTTCACGGAACGCGAAGTAGGCCGGGTGGGTGTTGAGATTGTGGACATACGCGGCTACAGCCTCCAGGGGCGAAGCGAATCGCTTGACGTTGACGACTCGTCCCCCACGCCTCATGGGAACCAGTTCATCGTGTCCACCAGAAGATACCTGACCGAACAACGCGTTGCCCTCGCTGGCGAATCGCGAGGTGCCCCACCCGCTTTCGGCGGCCGCCTGGGCCAGAGCCAGAGATGGTGGCACGATATCGATATGGCGTAACAACCGACCGATGGTCACAGGCGGTTCCATCCGGTATTCGCGGGTCCGATCCTCCAGCCATGCCGTGTCGGCGGCGGAAAGCGGGTGCCGATTCGCCAGGTTCCGTTGCAAGGCGGCAAGCCGGTTGCGATCGGCACGGATTTCCTCGTTCACAGCCAGAACCAGCGGCAACATTATGCGCAGGAACACGCTCTTGCGCGTTTCCAGATCATCCAGAACCGCCATGTCATCGGGAATACTGGCCAAAGCCAAGCGTGGCACCCTGGCCTCGCCCTCGGCAATATCGGCCAGACCATACTCCATCTGCTCGAATGCGGCCAGGATAGCGACGGCGCCAGGTTTGGCGACGTTGGCCACCGTTTCCTGGGGTACCGTTTCCTGGGGCGCCGGTTCCTGGAACTGAGTCGGATTCTGTTGCGGGGGTACGATCAGGATCGTTCCTGAGTCGTGGAACACCCGTTCGCGAATCGACCGCCAGATGGCGTCGAACTGCCCTCCGACCGGCAACGCCACCCCATACAGGCTCACCACGGAAAGCGCCATGGCCCCTAAAGCGGCATTCTCGACCCAGGTCTTACGTATTGTGTGTTGCGTCACGTCCGCATACCTCCAGCTCTTGATTGGTGGAACCCACTCGATCGTCTGGGGGACAAAAATCAATTTTAACGTTCGTTCCGCCGTGCAATAACGATATTGCCGGTTGCTCAGCCATAGTTGATCCTTCCCGTTCAGGCAAGCCGCCTAATCGGGTAGGATCAACGTAAGGTGGAGTTAAAATGGAATTGCCGTATGCGGATGGGGTAGGAAGAAGATCAAGCCCAAGTCAGAGCCTGGGTATTTTAACTTACGGCACGCACGGCAATAACCTCGGGAATATAATGCTTAAGCATATTTTCGATGCCATGGCGAAGGGTCGCCGTCGAACTCGGGCAGCCAGAGCAGGCACCTTGCATCTTCAAATAGACGACTCCGTCGGTGAAATCGCGGAAAATGATGTCCCCCCCGTCGTTGGCCACGGCCGGACGCACGCGCGTGTCCAGCAATTCCTTGATCCGGGCGACCAGATCATTATCCTCACCGCCGATGATGGCGTCCAGTTGCGACTCGATTACCACCGGTTCGCCGGAAAGGTAGTGTTCGACGATGGCGCCAAGCACCATCGGCTTGAGACCATTCCAATCCAGGCTGTCGTCCTTGGTAACGGATATGAAATCGGAGCCAAGGAATACGCCCCTGACCCCATCGACCCCGAACAGACGAACGGCCAGCGGGGAGGCCTGGGCCTTGTCCGCTACGGGAAAATCTGCGGTTCCTCGCGCCATGACCGAGCGGCCGGGAAGGAATTTCAGCGTTGCGGGATTGGGCGTGGGTTCGGTCTGGATGAACATCAAAAATCTCCTTTTCAGGCCAGCGACACGGCATTACGGGTTAAATAGGACCGAATTGGTCTGAGGTCAAGACGGGCTTCCGCAAGCCGCCCGAGGTCATTCGCCGTCTGGCTTGACGGCACCTTGTCCCAGCCGGTCCAGCATCTTTGCCACGAGCTGTTTCAGGTTGTGCAACTGTTCGCGCGCATCGTCCCGCTGAAGTAGAACCCGGTCATTCTGGCTGGTGGCCAAGTGGACATTGGACAAACGGTCGATCAACTCACGGATCAGACCGTCACGATCCCGTAACGTTTCCCACAGCCGCTCATTCTCCCGCAACAGGTGGTCCAGCAGATCGCTGCGGGGGGCGGACTGGGGCTGGAAGGACGGCGGCTTGGGCTGGGGGGGTACTCCGGCTTCGGTTTCGGTATTGGCGGGAATAAAAACCCACCCCTTGCCAGTGTTGTCGCGCTGTCCTTCGATCTCATGGTTCTTGAGCCGGCGGCGAACGGTATCAACGGAAACCCCAAGGCGCAGGGCGGCATCCGTTACCGAGAGGCGATTGCTGTCCTGGTTCATGGCGAATCTCGCACAGGATGGACTAAGACCTCAGGAACCCCACCACATCGAACACCTCGTCCAGCACCGGCT
>JADFXL010000372.1 GCA_015233585.1 Alphaproteobacteria bacterium
CCGAGAACCGCGTGACCGATTCAATCCCCTCACAACGGTTCTGCCAGAACTGGCGGTAGTCGGCGGCCCCCGGAACCCGGCAGGCGATTCCGACGATGGCGATGCCTGAAGGCGTCAGCTCCCCACTCACGTCGCATGCTCCCGTATTACTGCAAGACGTCACACCGTCACATGGACGATGACGGTTGATCCTGCCGCCGACCGAACCGGTTCTTGTGCGTCCTCAGTTACCACATCGGACCATTCTGCTCGTCATCGGGGGCCTTGCCGGGAATGCCGCCGGACAGCGGATTGATGGACCCGGGAAACGGAAAGCTGCCGGACAGCGGGGTGTTGAGGCCGGGAATGCCGCCGGACGGCGGATTGTTGAGGAGTGCCTGATACCAGTCGATGCGCTGCTGAAGTACGCTTTGCGCGATCGTGAGGCGGTCAACCCAAACGTTCAGAAATAGCAGAACAAACTGACCGAGAAAATTTGTGGCAAATCCAGAAAACATCTTCAAAGGGTTAAGGGAGCTGTATTGGCTATGCATTATAATTGCCGCAAGTATATCCATTGGGTTAAATGGCTTATCCTGTCCTTGCGCTGCAAAGCCAGAAAACATCTTCAATGGATTGAAATGTTGCTGCAGAGAGTTGCCACCACCGAGCATCGACATCATGGCAAGCATTTGAACTAATTGTTCCTGAGTCATGCCCGGGGGGTTATATTTGGGGTCGCCCCGCCAATTTTCTCTGCTCCGATTATTTCCATCCATGGGACCACTCTGCGACGCGCCATGATTGTCCATAAATATTTCTCCTCGAATAAGTGGGCTACGGTCGGTGCCGTATGCAAGCCACGACGAGTACGTTTGTATGCAAACGCCGAATACTACACCCGTATGCGACATATGAATTACGGTATCATGCTCGCATCGGGAATGCGAGATACAATATTCACTGTTTTATGAAATTAGCGATGAATCGGCGTCTATGACAAGTACATATGCATGATTATGCACTTTAAACAGTCACGCCAGAGCACGGACGATGATTCGGAGCAAGCTGTCGCGCTCAGGCTCGAGATAGAAATGGCCGCCCGGAAAGACGTGACGCCGGAACGCCAGAGGGGTCAGAGCCGACCAAGCCTCAAGTTCGGCGGGTCTGAACAGGGGATCATCGATGCCGGCGCAGGCCGTGATCGGGCAAGACACCTGGGAGTCCGGGCCTCGGTGGCAACTGTCCAGCAGCGCGAGATCAGCCGCGAAGACCGGCAGGACGGCCGCCATCAACTCTTCGTGCCGGAGCAGCGACTCCGGCATGCCGCCCAGTTGACGGAGGCGTGCCAGCAACTCGGATTCGGACGGAGGGGCCTGCCTCGCGGCGACGGGGGAGACCGGCGGCGGCAGGTTGGCCGAGACGAACAGATGGCCGGGCGATCTCAGGCGTCGGGCCGCTCCGTAGGCGATCCAAGCGCCCATGCTATGCCCGAACAAGGCGAATGGCAGGTCCAGTCGCGATTGGACGGCCGACCCGAAGGCCTCGAGCACCCCCTCGATCCGCCGGCAGGGAGGCTCGCCGACGCGCGTCCCGTGACCGGGAAGCTGGACCGGACAGACATCGATCTCCCGCGGCACCCGCCGCAACCATGGATAGAATAGCGTCGCGCTCCCGCCGGCCGGCGCAAAGCAGAACAGACGCACGCGTGCCGATCGATGCGGGGATTTAAACGGAAACCAGGGGTCCATAAGAGCGGATCAGGACCTCAAGGGTTGGTTCGATTGCTCGGTGCCGATCAGGCGTTCGGCCGGCAGACGCACGCGAACGGTGGTGCCGTGCCCCAGTTCGCTGTCGAGTTCCACCTGTCCTCCGTGCAAATGGGCGAAGCGCTGGACGATGGGCAGGCCGAGGCCGATGCCGTCGTAGCGGCGGTCGATCGAGGCGTCGCCCTGGGTGAACGGGTCGAAGATGCGCGCCAGAATGTCGGGCGCGATGCCCGGACCGTTGTCGGCAATCGTGACCACCACGCCTTCGACGTCGCAGGTCAGCGAAACCACCACCTGGCCGCCGTCATTGTTGAACTTGATGGCGTTGTCGAGGATCGAAAGCAGCAACTCCCGCATCCGGCGCTCGTCGGCACGCAGCCACAGGGTCGGGGAAGGCTCCAGCACGATGGAGACATGTTTGCTTTGAGCCTTCTGGGTCAACATCCCGATGCAGCGGTCCAGGAGCGCACTGAGGTTGACCATATTCTCCCTCAGTTCGATGGCCCCGGTGGCGCCCTTGGTGTATTCGAGAATACGGTTGACCATGTCGAGCAGATGCTTGCCGCTCTCCTCGATCAGCTTGACGTAGTCGAGGTAATCGGGCGGGATCGGCGGCTTCATATCCTGAGCCGAGATGACCTCCGAGAAGCCGATGATCGCATTGAGCGGTGTGCGCAGCTCGTGGCTCATCACCGAAAGAAAATCCATCTTGGCGCGATCGGCTTTGCGGGTGGCGGCCAGGGCTTCGCTCAGTTCTTGGGTGCGCTCCG
>JADFXL010000373.1 GCA_015233585.1 Alphaproteobacteria bacterium
GCCCCCCAGAACGGCGGCTATCTGTTGTGCCGGATGGTCCTGGCGACCTTCATTCCCAGGATTATGGTCGTGGGGTGGGCGCTGGTGAATTACATCGACCAGACCGGAAGCCTGACGCGCCGCGTGCTGGTTCTCGGCTCCGGCCCTCTGGCCGTCAAGATCGAAGGTTTGTGCAACCGCCACCGGGACCGCAGCCTTACCGTGGCTGGCTATGTCCACCTGGGGACGCCGCCGGAAACCACCCATGGAACCGAATCCCGCCGCGTCCCGAACCGCCGCAACGACTACTGGCTGCCGCCCGAGCACCTGCCGGCTTTCTGCCTGGAGCACGACATCGACGAGCTGGTCGTCGCCACCAAGGAACGGCGCGGACTGCCCATGCGGGATCTGCTGGCCTGCAAGCTGGCTGGCATCAGCATCAACGAATTCTCCAGCTTCTGGGAACGGGAATGCCGCCAGATCGACCTGGACGAGGTCAGCCCAAGCTGGCTGGGGTTCTCCGACGGCTTCCAGGTGGGGCGGGTGCGGTCTTTCATCAAACGCCTGTTCGATATCGTCGTGAGCGCCCTCCTTTTGACCCTGAGCCTGCCCATCACGCTGCTTACGGCCTTCCTGATCAAGCTCGAAAGCCCGGGGCAGGTTTTCTATCGTCAGGAACGCGTCGGGCTGGGCGGGAAACCGTATAACATTCTGAAATTCCGCAGTATGCGCGCCGATGCCGAAAAGGACGGCCCCCGCTGGGCGTCCCGCAACGACAGCCGGGTGACCAAGGTCGGCGCGATCATCCGCAAGCTCAGGATCGACGAAATCCCTCAGGTGATCAACGTTCTCAAAGGCGAGATGGCCTTCGTCGGCCCCCGCCCCGAACGTCCGGTATTTGTTGCTGCCCTGTCTGATAAAATTCCGTATTACAATGAACGCCACATCATAAAACCGGGCATAACGGGCTGGGCGCAAATAAATTACCCTTACGGAGCCACCGAAGAAGACGCCAAGATGAAATTATCCTACGATCTTTATTATGCAAAAAACGGCGATATATTTATGGACATATTGATAATTATTCAGACAGTGAAGGTTCTGTTGTGGAATTCAGGAGCGCGGTGACGTCCCCCCGCTCCTGCCCCAACCCGTTGCCGGGAGATGAGCCTTGGTGATGAATGGCGTGGTTATCCTCGCTGGCCATGGCCTGTCCGTTGCCGCTTACCTCGGCCTCGCGGTGTGGGCGCTGTTCGTGCGCCGGGGGCTGGCGTTGCCGTCGCGCCGGGGCATGGTCACTGGCTGTCTGGCCACGGCCATGTGGGCGGGGTGCAGTGTCTTTGCCGCAGTCCTGCCGCGCGCAGCCCTCAATCTGGTCGAGATCGTGCGCATCTATGCCTGGCTGCAACTCATGGCGCAACTCTACGAGCATAATGAGGCCCTGAGCCGGAGCGATGATACCGCCCGCCGCTTTTTGACCGGCCGCGCCCTGTGGCTGGCCGAAATGGTCGTGGGGATCGTCGCGGTACTGGCAGCCTTGCCGGCCATGGCGCCGTTCGCCGTTCTTCTGGTCCCGCTGAATTCGGCGATGGTGTTGTCCTCGGCCGTCGTGGGCATGGTTCTGGCGGAGAAAGTCTTTTTCGGCAGCGGCTTGTCCGCCCGCTGGGGACTGAAATATCTGATGCTCGGGGTGGTGACGGTATTCGTCCTCGACTTTTACCTGCAGGCCGACGCCCTGATGCTGCACAACGTGTCCGGCACCATCGTGGCCGCCCGAGGGCTGGTCGTGGTGCTGGTGGTTCCGTTGCTGGCCGTTGCCATCGGCCGCATGAAAAGCTGGACCCGGACCGGCGAGCCAACCCTGAACGTATCGCGGGAGGCGGCCCTTCATGGCATGGCGCTGCTGGGCAGCGGGATTTACCTGTTGGCCATGGCCGGCATCGCCTTTTTCGTGCGCGAGGCCGGCGGCGTGTGGGGAAGTTCCCTGCGCATCACCTTTCTGGTCGGCGGGTTCCTGGTCATGTTTGTGGCCCTTGGCTCCGGGAGCTTTGTCTCCAGGGCCAAGATCTATATTTACCGGACGTTTTTCACCTATAAATACGATTACCGCGAGGAATGGCGGCGCTTCATCGGCATGATGTCCGCGCACCAGCCGTTGACCCTGGGCGAGCGCATCGTTCACGCCGTCGCCGACATGATGGATAGCCCGTCCGGTGCCTTATGGCTCCGGCAGCGCCAGGACGACGTGTTCGTTCCCGATTGCGAATGGAACTATCACGGCGTCCGTCCGGCGGAGCGGGCGGACTCGCCATTCATCGCCTATCTGCGCCAGACGGGGTGGGTACTCGAAACCGACGACGCCAAAACCCGGAGCAATCTGCCCCCATGGATTCTGGAACATGCCAGGGCCGGGGCCTGGCTGGTGATCCCGCTGATCCATCGGGGCGAGGTGCTGGCCTTTCTGGTGCTTGACCGCGCCCGCGCGCCCCGGCGGCTGGATTGGGAGGACCGCGATCTTCTGAAAACCGCC
>JADFXL010000374.1:0-1957 GCA_015233585.1 Alphaproteobacteria bacterium
GTTGATGAAAAGGTCATCGGCGATGAACGGCAACCTGGCCCCGGCGGCAACCGCATCTTCGACAGCGGCCAGCCGGAGCGCCAGAAATAACTGATCGGCGGTGCCTTCGCTCATTCCAGCGAACGGCACCACGGACTGATCCTGGGCAAGACCGGAAAGGCGCTCTTTCTCGTCGGCATCGGGATTGACCAGAAGCTCCGTATAACGGCCGAGGGTGAGTTGCGAGAACAGGATGGAGGCTCGTTTCAGAAGGGGGGTCTGCTTTTCAGCCCGGTAGCGGGCGATCATCCAGCGCAGCAACACTACCTCGGCCCGTTTGCGCACATAGGCCTCCGCGTGGGATGCCATCGCTGCTTTGGCCAGTTCGGCATCGGCGGCGGCGATGGCGGCGTCCGGGCCAGCCTGGAGTTGGGCGAATTCGGCCTCGGTTGTGGCGCGGTCGCTGGTCAGTGTTTCGATTTCGGCGCTGAGGCGGCTGGCGGCGTCCTGGAGTTCGTTGGCGCGAACGGCCAGGGCGGCGCCTTCGGCGTGCTCGCTCTCGGCCATGAGGACATCCAGGGTTGGCCCGGTACCGGCGGTGAGGATTTCAGTGATGTGCTTGTCCAGGGTTTGCCGCAAGGTTCGGGCGAGATCCGAGCGCCGGATGACTGCGGCCAGTTCGACCCGGTCCCCGGAGCCTGCGTCCAGGATGCCTGCGGCTTCGAACAGCGGCCGCAGTCGCGCCAGGGCGCGGGCACTGTCCTTGTTCGCCTTGGCAAGACGACGTTCCGCAGCGTTGATGCGTTCCGTCAAACCCTCTTTGCGGGCCTGGGTTTTTACCGCTTCCCGCTCGGCGGTGGTGATCTGCGTGAAAAGATCGGCCGGGGTTCGGTCGCGGGTCTCAAAGTTACAGGTGTTCGCCAGGGCGATGACGTGCGTGTTGAACGCCGCAACATCCGCCTCCATCTTGGAAATCCGGCTCTCCATTTCGAGAATCTCGTCGACCTCGCCCCGAAGTTTGTCAAGGATATCGAGCTGGTCGCGGATCACGGCGTGAGAGTGGGTGGCGCACAGATGAACCGTATGGACCATATCCGTCCAGCGGTTCTCCCACGCGGCAACTTTTTGTCTGGCCTCGCGTTGCCTGGCCTCGGCCCGTTTCAGGGCGTCGCTGGCCGTGGCGATGCTGGAGCCAAGACTTCGCCGCTGGTGCGCTGTTTCGAGGGCGTCGGCCTCCAGACGTTCTGCGGTTTCCAGCAGCGTGCCGATGGCGGGGAGCGGGATTTCGGCAACTTCCAGAGCCGCAATTTCCAGAGCCTGGGCCAGCCGCATACGGGCGGTATCGCGTTGACGCTCCGCTTCGTCAACGGCGGCTTGGGCGAGGCTGACCTCACCGGCAGCCTCCAGGGCGTGGCGGCGGCGCTCCAGCCAGGAGCTGAAGGCCCTGGGTTCCATCTGGAGATTTAGGGGCGCCAGGCGGGCGCGCCAGGCGTCGGTAATGGTCTGGACGGCGGTTTGCGCTTCGGCGAGGACGCGCGCCTGAATGGTGATGTCAAGGGCGTTGCGTTCCAGATCTTTTAGCACGGTCGTGAGCTGGGCCGAGAGTTCCGCCGCATCATAGCGCCGGTCGGCGACCCCATCGGCAACGCCGGAGCGGTGCTCAAACTCGGTCGCGGCCTCGGACGGGGCGGGGAGGGGGTGCTCGTTCCGCAGATGGCCCCGCAACTCGTGCCACAGGGCGTCGCGGTTGCCTCGGGCTTCGTTGATCTGTTCCAGCGATACGGCGTTGTTGTCCCGGGTGAGGTGATCGCGGTTCAGTTCCATGGCGCTTTTCTTGTCCAGCGCGTCCTGATGATTGCGCCGGGTTTCTTTCAGCGTCCCTTCCTCGTTGGCCAAGCAGGTGAGGACGCTGGCGATTTCGCTCTCGTCCGGGGGGATCATCTCCCGCAATTGATCCGCCGTGCCGGTCCAGGGGGCC
>JADFXL010000374.1:2068-2505 GCA_015233585.1 Alphaproteobacteria bacterium
TAATTGGCCGTAATCCCGGTCCGCTGGCAGGTTTCCGAACTGCTGTTGCAGCGTTTCAAGCGTTTGCCGCCCCGCCGTTTCGTCCGTTGCCGCCGCGGCCAGGGTTGCCTCCAGGGCGCTTCGTTCTTCAAGCAGGCGACGCGCCTCCACAATCATGAGGCCTCGTGGCAGCATGACCTTGACGGCTTGAGCCGTATTCTCCGGCCAGCCAAGTTCCCGCTGCAGGTCGTTCATCCGCCCGGTGCGAATCGTCAATTCGGTCCGGCGCCGGGGCAGGTCGTCCAGGCTTTTGTCGGTGGAACCCTTGCCGTGACTCAGAACCTCGATTTCCTTGCCGAGCCGGATCAACTGGTCATCGATCATGAGGGCTTCAAGATCGGCGCGAGCCTGGTTGCAATCCGTTGTCGCAAGGCTGGCTTCGGTTTCGGCAATGCCGA
>JADFXL010000375.1:0-468 GCA_015233585.1 Alphaproteobacteria bacterium
ATCCCAGGTGCCGTCACTGATGATCGGCGTATCGCAATGCTCATAGAGATGGCCGCATATCAGGAAGAAGGGCACCGCCAGATGGGCGCGTCCCTCGACCTGAGCGCGGACATAGGCGTCGAGCATGGCGGTCAGGCCCCTTCGCTGGGCGGCGCCCAGCCATTGAGGGCGTGCAGGTAGGCCAGCAGGACGGCATCGAACGCCGGCTTGATGCCGGCCGTTTCCGGCTGCGGCCCAAGTTCGCCCAACTGCCCGGCGAGATGGGCCAGCGCCTGGACGGCCTCATGCGCGAGGCCCTCGGGCAAGACCAGTCGGTTCGGCACCGCCGCCGGGATGCGCCGGGGAGAACCGGGGATACGGCAGATGGCCCGGTCAAACGTCTGAATGGCAGCAACTGCCAGCGCCGCGATCTCGATGAGCACAGCGCGATAGCCCGGCAAGGGGTGGCCGTCAGAATTGATCAAGTGG
>JADFXL010000375.1:534-2495 GCA_015233585.1 Alphaproteobacteria bacterium
CCCGTCATCATGCTTCGGCCCGCCCCACTTGCGGTCCTGGCGCACGCGCTCGGAGGCGACCTCGGACAGCACGAAGGCGAGGTGGTCGCCGTGGGCGTTGTCCAGCTCGGGCGGGTAGACGGTCAGGTCAACCCCAACCGAAAGGGCACCGGGATCAGCCATGAGCTAATCCCCCCGCCTGATGGGCCAAACTGTCCAGGGCGACATGCTCCGGCACGGCCCCCAGCAACCGGCGCAGCGCCAACTCCTCGGGAAAGACGTCAGAGTCGGGCAGGCCGGCAACGCAGATGTGCCAGTGGCCGAGAGCGTCGAGCATGTGGCCGAAGTGGGTTGTGAGCTGCAGCGCGGACGCCCACAATTCACTGTTTGCGTCGGGGGTTCTGGCGACGCGGGCCAGACAGAGGTCCAGCGAACACCTGAGAACAAGCAGGCGAGCCTTGACCTGCCGGTTGAGGGCGACGGGCGTTGATGCCTCACTCTCGGGCTCCCACTCCCCCATGCCGTTCTGACAATAGAAATGATTCAGCAGCTCCTCGACCCTCTGCAGGTCGGGGCGCATGGAGATCCGGGCCAAATCGTCCTCACCTTCGCCGCGCAGGCAGGCGACTTCGGCGGCGGTGAGGCCGGCAATCACCGCTTCGGCGTCGCCCACCAAGCCCCTATAGATGGCGAGACGCTGAAACGCCCGGAAGACATTCGGAAACGTCTCCGTGGAAACGGTCAGGGTCAGCGCTTCGGGGACCGGATCAGACATGGGCGGCCTCCTCTTGCGCGCGGAGGGCGCGGTGCTCGGCGGCATCGTCGATGCGGTTGAGGTGACGCCGGAGCTTGGCGCGGATGGTTTCGGCGCGCTCGGCGTCCGCGGCATCCGTGCCCGGAGGCAGGTCGGGGTCGCAGGGCTCGTTGTCGCAATAAAGCTCCGCGACGCCCGAGTGGGTGGCGCGGAACAGCAGCTCCATCTCGGCGTAGGTCAGCAGGACGGGATAGGTTTTGTCGGCCACGGGCACCCCCTCGAAAAGGGCCGGGGCGGGAGGGCGTCCGCGCCCCGGCAGTTGGTTGGACTCAGAGACCGCGGCTTACCCCGCGCAATGGGTGTGGGGCGGGTCACGGCGAGGAGCATCGTAGTCCACGTAATGTGTATCGTCAAAGAAAAAAGTTCACACCATGTGGACACGCGATCCACATCAGGCTATATCCCCTTCCAAGGCCACCCCGTCCGGCCGCTGCCCCGCGCTTGCTGGGCCGGGGCAACCAACGCCGAAACCCCGGCCGGGGGCCGGGCTCAAAGATGAGGAGGGGACGAGATGCAACTTGTACGCGGCTTGGTGATCACCCCGGAGTCTCGGGAAGAGGGCCGATTAATGGGTGATCTGATGAGCCTTTTGGCGGTGCCGAACCCTGCCCGGTTGAACTGGAAACCCGACCGGGCGTGACTGGCCGTCAATTCTTGCCGCCTCTACACGTGCCGGCTCCGCACTATGCCGAGGACTTGGCTGCGGTCAGAAAGTTCGTGAGGGACCTGATTGAGGTGAGGCATGGTGCGACGGCTATACCTCTGCCGACGCATGCAGCCTCTGCTGCTGATACTGATCGAGTCCCGAATAGGTAAGCACGTGCTGCACGAGAAGCGGCCTGTGAATTGGCCCCGCTTTGCGCAGGGCCAGGAGCACAACGTGCTCGGCGTCGGTCCTGGCATAGTCCCGTTCAGGCGTGTTGGGATTGGTCGTCATCTGAATTGCTCCATGGTTGGTTTGACAGCTCCATGGTAGCAAGGCGGCGGGGGCGGGGCGAGTCCAACCCGCCCCCGCTTGCAACCGGCCGGGCGGTGTCGACTCAGGTCATCGGCGTTACTTGCTGGACCGGGTGGCGGTGGGAATTATCCCGCTTGACTGATCCGCACAGCGAGGGCAGCAGAAGCCTCGTGGATATCTTCTTCCTCATAGATACCACAATTGACCATG
>JADFXL010000376.1 GCA_015233585.1 Alphaproteobacteria bacterium
ACAACACGCAGTGGTGGTGTCCTAAGCTTTCACGCGGCATCTCAGACGATGTGCCGGGGGACTGCTTCCGTAGATACAGGTCAGTTCAGGCCAATTCGGCCGATCAGCAACACTTGCGACAAATTATGTCAAAACCCTCACAAGAAGGCTTGATCACGAACGGGTGGTTATTTAAAAGTTGCAAATAATGGTCTTCCATGGGTTGCGCGCTGGCTGATGTGTGCTCGGTAGCTCCTGAACAGGATTTGAGGTCGCTCTGATCAGGCAAATAAGGAACGGCGAATAAAGGAACGCTCGGCATGAGTGGTCATTTGCGATGGATGGTGAAAATCGCGTCGCGGATTATTGTCGCTGGCCTCTTGGGTATGGTATTCGCCGGGACCGAGGTCGCTCGGGCCGAGGCCGCGGCAAGTGAGTGATCTGGGTGTGCTCCCTGAATTCAGGCTGAAGGGTTCCCGAGATGGTAAAGAATTCTGTGTTGGCAACCGCCGGATTTATCGCGATCGGGGCGATGGCGGCCACGGCGGGGGCGGAAAACATCGATTACGGGTCGCTGGAACAGATGTTCGGCGAACCGGTGACCACCAGTGCCACCGGCAAGCCGCAGCGGGTCTCCGAAGTTCCGATGGCGATGACCATTATCACCGCCGACCAGATCCGGCGGGCCGGGGCGGTCGACATCCCCGGGATTCTCAAAGAATACACCGACCTTGACGTTCTGCAGTTCACCCGCGGCAACAGCGACGTTTCGGTGCGCGGCTACAACTCGACCCTAGAGCCGCGGTTGCTGGTGCTGGTCAACGGCCGGCAAGTCTATGTCGACTACTTCGGCTTCACCAACTGGGATGCGATTCCGGTTCAGCTGTCCGAGCTTCGCCAGATCGAGGTGGTCAAGGGGCCCAACACCGCGCTGTTCGGCTTCAACGCCGCCGCGGGGGTGGTCAACATCATCACGGTGAGTCCGCTCTACGACCAGGCGAACGAAGTTTCGGTGCGGGTCGGCACCCAGGGCTACAAGGACGTCTCGGCGGTCGGCACCGCCCATCTTGGAGACAAATTCGGGGTGCGGTTGTCCACCGGCGGCTACAACGCCCGACCCTTCAACGAGAACCTGACCAATGTGCTGACCGCGCCCATCGCCAGGAACCCGACCCGGCGTGCGGCCAACCTGGACATGCTCGGGCAGGTGAGCGATGACCTCCAGGTTGGTTTCGAGGCCAGCCACAGTCTGGTCAACCAGAACCAGTGGTTGCTGGAGTTTTTCGCCCGCCCCGACCGCTTGGAGTCCGATTCGCTCAAGGCCAGCTTCAGCGCCAACACCGGCATCGGCATGATCGACGGGCAGGTCTACAAGAACATTGCTTTCACCAATTACCAGATGGTCAGGGCGGCCGGCGGCATCCAGGACCTGATCGACGGCGACAAACTTAAGACCCGGGAGGCGGTCTCCTCGGCCAAACTCCAGGACCTGTTCAAGATCGATGCCGACAACACCGTGCGGATCGCCGGGGAATACCGGTACAATACCATGAACTCGGTGCCGATGAATGGCGTGGAGGCCGGCTACACCGTGTATTCGGGCTCGGCGATGTGGGACTGGGCGGTAACCCCGAAACTGGACCTTAACAACGCCGTCCGCTTCGACCACCTCCAGCTCGAGCGCAGCGGCCCCAGTGTTACCGGGCCGATGCCGATCACGAATAACTTTTTCAATCTCGCCGGGATCAATGCCCTGGTTGCCCAAGCTGCCGGCGTTGCCTCCCCTTCGGTCACTTGGCCTTACACCAATGCTGATTTCAACAACCACACGATCGGCGAAGTCAGCGTCAACTCCGGCGCGGTGTTCAAGGCCACCGATGCCGATACTTTCCGCCTGTCCTATGGCCGCGGCATCCAGGTGCCGCCGTTGGTTGACTATGCCTGGTATGATCCGGCGATACGCTCGGTTCAACTCGGCGGCGGCGTCATCGCCTCGGTGCCCATCCTCGTCAATGGCAATCCCACGCTCGAGCCGACCATCGTCACCAACTATGAACTTGGCTACAGCCGGGAGGTAAAGGATTTTGCCTCGAAGCTCTCGGCTTCCGTGTTCTACGACACGTATAAAAGCCTGAGCACGGCCGACCCGTACGTCCACGCCGCCGTGACCGGCAACCAGACGCTGCTTCAGGGCGAGAATATCGGCGATTCCAATTCGCGGGGACTTGAACTCGGCATCGACGGCCATACTGACACCTGGCGCTGGGGGGCCAACTATCGGCTGGAGTTCATCCACGACGACCTGCATCTCACCCGGTATGACGCTAACGGCAATCTCGTGACCAAGCAAATTAACAATTTATCAACCGTTAAAAATTACAGCTATACCCCCTATCACCCCAATTTTGGTGAATTTTCAATCGATTGGAATTATTATTTAGGACAAACAGAAGGTGGATGCTCAAGCCTCGTAATTCAATCAATGCTTATAGGTGAACTTTTTTCGGGAGCATC
>JADFXL010000377.1 GCA_015233585.1 Alphaproteobacteria bacterium
TCGAGCCAGCGTGGGATACCGAGCACGCACCGGACGTGCGGATTTTCAACCGCGTAGGTTTCCGCAAGCAGGATTCCGAGGGCAACTGGACCTATTATGTTCTTCCCGAGCAATGGAAAGCCGTCGTCTGCAAGGGTTTCGACGCTGGGATGGTGGCCGAAAAACTGCGGGAACTGGGGGCGCTGGACTGCGACAAAGGCAAGGCAACCAAGAACGTTCGCATCCCAGGCATGGGAAAACGGCGGGTTTACGCTCTGACCGCACGCATCCTGGGGAGCGACGATCATGAATAGGTTTGCCGCCTGGGCCGGTTCCGAGTCGCATCACGCCAGCACCGCAGAGTCGATCTGTCCCCCTTGTCCCCCTGGCCAAAATGGCTTGGGGGACAAGTTTTACTGCAATAATATTGTTATAAATCAATCAGTTAACTGTCGTGCCCCCCTTGTCCCCTCTGTCCCCCGCGCAAATAACGATGGTGTAGATGGAAACGAGGAAATCTGGAACGACACCGGCTGGACGAAAGAGGAAATGGCAGAAATCCTGGCATTGCTGCCAGACCGCCCGCCCGCCCCTGAAATCACCTTTGAACAGGCCATGGAATTGGCGCGCCAGTGGCAAATTCACCATCCGGGCCGCTGAAATGCCGCGCCTGCCTCACAAGAACGTACCGGACGCTTGGCCGCGTGGGATGGCTGCCGAAGTGGCTGCCGCCTATGTAGGACTGTCCGTGTCTGCTCTTGAACGTGAGGCAAAAGACGGAAATGCACCCCGTCCAGTTCAGATTACCATAGGCCGCAAGGTGTGGCTCAAAGATCACCTGGACGCATGGCTTGACCACAAGGCGGGACGGGACACAGAATTGACGCTGCAATCATCAAGCAAGCCCGCTTGGATGGAGGCGTAAATGGCGCCGCGCCGCAAATGGCTACTGGAACATACCCGCGTGGTATCTGACCGTAAGGGTCGGCCGACATACGCCTATGTCCGCAATCCCGTTCACCCGGCTCATGGCGTGAGGCTCAAAGGCAAAATCGTCATCAATACGGATGGAACAGCGCGGCCGGATGCTGCGATGACGACCCATTATGACACGCTGATGGCCGAACCCGTGCCGACTCGTCCCGATGCGAAGGCATTCGCTGGACTCGTAGCCGACTACCTCGCCAGTCCTGAATTCTCCGGGCTGAAAGACAAGACCAGGAAAGATTACGGTAACCTTTTGGCGCGGCTCGTAAAGCGCTACGGCACACTTCCCTACGCCGCCGTTGACCGGGAGGTGGTTTACAAGATCCGCGATAGCTACGCCGACAAGCCGCGTATGGCCAATTACTTCGTTCAGGTCTTGCGCCTCCTGTTTGCCTGGGCCGTCGAACGCAAGAGGATGGCGGGCAATCCCGCAACCAAGATCAAAGCGTTGAAGACCGGTGCACGCCGCGACCTATGGAGTCCAGAAGCGGAAGCAAAATTTCTGGCGGCTGCTGACGGCCCTATGACGCTGGCCTACATGCTGGCGGTCTTCACGGCACAGCGACAGGCTGACGTGCTCGCAATGTCGTGGTCATCCTACGACGGCAAGAGGATTGCGGTTCGGCAACAGAAGACAGGTGCTCTCGTTGCGGTTCCCTGTCACCCGGAACTGAAGCGTGCGCTGGACTCAATCAACCGCACGGCCACCACCATCCTCACCACCAGCCAGGGAAGGCCGTTCAAGAGTGACCACTTCCGGCACGAATGGCGCGCGGTGACATTGGCGGCTGGCCTGGATGGACTTCAGTTCCGCGATCTGCGCCGCACGGCTGCCGTTCGGCTCTCTGAGGCTGGCGCGACCACCCAAGAGGTTGCGGCAGTCACGGGGCACGATATCGAGGCTACCCAGAGCATCCTCGACACCTACATTCCCCGTTCCCAGGCGATGGCCGACGAAGCGATTCGCAAGTTGGTCGCGATGACTGACAAGAACGTTTCGTGACGTTTGATTGTCAAACGGCACTTGCTTGATTGTCAAACATCCGCTTTGGAACGGAAGCGAACGGCAAAAACAATAACGGAATCAACGCGTTGTTTGGTGCCGAAGCGGGGATTTGAACCCCGGACCTACTGATTACGAATCAGTTGCTCTACCCCTGAGCTACTTCGGCCCCGACACCCGTTGTTAATCGCATTTCATGAATTACGCAAGTCCATGTTCCCATGCCCACAGGGCAAAATCACCAATCGTTAGCCGCCTAAGATCCGCGTGATCACGTTGAGCCAGGGGAGTCGGGTGAAAAAATCATACGGCGATGAGACTTGCGAGGAGGTCGTCATGCGTACCGCACCATTCGAGGCCGAACACATGATCGTACCCGACCATGCCGTCACCCGTCAGTTTCTCCTTGCACCAAAGCGGTCGTCCACATATGCCCTGGGTTGCTCTGCCGTCCCCCTTGCGCCGTTCCTACACTGGCACTATTGATTGGGCCAGTGACTCAACAAGT
>JADFXL010000378.1 GCA_015233585.1 Alphaproteobacteria bacterium
CCCTCCCCAGGCACCATGAACGCGGAGAACCCCGGCGCTACGGCACGTATTCCCTGCTTCGAGGGCTGGCTTCCCTGCGCCAGCGGCGCGCCGTCGAGATATTCCGGTGCGGCATATTCCGCCAGAGGCTTCAAATTTTCGCCAGACGTGCCGGTATCATAGCAGGGACGCAGGTGCGGTGCCGCCAAATCATAGCCTGCCGGCTGCGCGGCCAGCGATCCGGCGCCTCCGAGCGTGATTACTGCCGCTACCGCCCACGCAGTAACGGTAAGCATGTGGCTCCTCTTTCCCCGCATCGTCTTGATCCTTCTCTCCGCCGCGTCTACTCGCGCCTTTGCGAGGCCCTTGTCACGCGAAGATAAGCCGCCGTATGGGGTATTCACCTTTATCTTCCTACAATATATTGTTCAATCCCATGAAAACTTGCCAGCTATTGTCAGTCCGACGCTTCCAGAGGCAATATTCATGGCCAAGTCAGTCCGGTGATTTACGTTATGACTACCACAAATAACGAGAAAAGCTAAATAATTTTGCAAGACTAGGGTTGGAGGCAGGCTGGATCACCCATCTGTGACCGGGAAGGGTCTGGGCCACCTCGTCCAAAGGGATGATGAAATTATCTGAAGATTCCTGGAGAACGACAACCGGACACATCGCCAAGCTTCTGACCGGGGCGGCGGCCCCGTACTTGTGGTCCAGAAAGGGTGGACGATGATTCCCGTTACGTAGGTCGCACCGGTTTGCCGGTAAACAACCTCTTTTGAAATTGGCTTTGCTGGTCTTTTTTCGCTAATACTGTTCTGAAAACTGCGTTACGGGAGGACGTCCGACCATGAGCCGCCGCAATCGCCAAAAATTGCGCAAATCCCTGCAAGGAGCGCGCATTGTGCCGAAGCGGACTGTATCGCCCGCGCCAACCGTTGCCGAGACGGCGCCAGAAATCCCCCGGAAACCTGGCCTGCTGGTGCGTCTGGCGGCAAGAATTCTGCTGTCGCGATGGATCATCCGTCGTATGCAACATCCCGAAGCACGTCGTGTGATTGCAATACTGGCCGTAGAGGCGGGTCGGGAGGATCTCCTCAAGGAGCTGGTATGACAACGGACGGTGCCCCACCGGACGAAGAGGCTCTGCGCAATGTAAGGAAGGGGCTGCCTTTCCTGAAAAAGGACGTCGCGAACAATGCACGATCACCCTTGTGTCACAACCGGCTTGGCGAAGCCTACGGTGTCCTGGGCCAGGTAGCCGAAGCTCTCGCCTGTTTCGACCGCGCCATCACGCTTACGCCGACCTATGCCGAAGTCTGGTGCAACCGGGGCCGGGCGCTGAGTATGCTGGGCCGCTCGGACGAGGCCGTTCAGAGTTTCGTCCAGGCCTGTGAACTGACACCCAATTACACCGAAGCCAAGGATCTGCTCATCAAGGTTTGCCATGCGGACGGCCTCGCCATACCGCCAATCACCCGTTCCTGGCCGGTGCCCGTCCGCTCGCTGTGGCAACGTCTCTTTCGGCGCGGGGACGTGACCGAGGCTCAGGTTCCTGACGACGAGCTGTCGTTGCGGGCATTGCTTGCGGAAACCCCGGATGATGCCAATGTCCTGGTAAAACTGGGGACGCTTTTCCTGGCGCAAAAACGTTTCGTGGAAAGTGAATTGTTCAGCCGCCATGCGCTGGCTTGCGATCCCCGCTCGTTGCAGGCGCTGTTGTGCCTCGTGCAAATCAGCTCGAACCGCAACCTGCTTCCTGAGGCGCTTCAGCTTGTTGCCAAATTCAATCCCCGTCCATCCGACGAAAGAAGCTGGGCGACAAAGGGACTCGCCCTCAGTCTGAACACCAGCGACTGGAGCCGGTATGCGGATTTTCATTCGCGCCTGATCAAGGGGAGCCATCAACCATTTTCCGGGCCCTTTCCATACTACCTGGACACACCCAACGTGGTGCTCTTTGAAGGGATGAGCGGCAGAACGATTCTTAACTATTTGAGGAGAGAGGCACCCCCCGCCGCCCAGTCCCCACCGCTGTTCGCCGCCAAGGCGCGGAGATCACGCAAAACTCTGACCATCGGCTACCTGTCAGCCGATTTTCGTACCCATGCGATGATGGTTTTGGCGGGTGACCTGTTTTCAGCCCATGACTGCAGCCGTTTTCGGGTCAACGCCTATTCGCTCAAGTCCCCCCGGCGCAACACCATTGCCCGTCGTGTCCGCAAAGGTTTCGACGCGGTCATCGACCTCGACGACTGCGACGACAAACAAGCCGCCCGACTCATCGCCGACGGTGGCGTTGATATTCTGGTCGACCTGATGGGTTATACAACCCATGCGCGACCAGCCATCCTGACCCACCGGCCAGCCCCCGTCCAGGTGAACTGGCTCGGTTTTCCTGGAACGATGGGCGCGCCATACGTTGACTATATCATCGCCGACAACATCATCATTGCGCCGGAGTATCTGGACGATTTCGAAGACCGGCCG
>JADFXL010000379.1 GCA_015233585.1 Alphaproteobacteria bacterium
ACAGCATGATGAACGGGTGGGCTATCATCTCTACCTGCAATGGGAAGCCGATCGTCAGTTGGCGGCGGTAGCCCAGCATTGCGCCAATGTCGGCATGTCGACGGGTCTGTATCATGACTTGGCGGTCGGCGTTGATGGCCAGGGCGCCGATGTCTGGGGCAATCATGAAGCGTTTGCCTCGGCGCGAGTTGGCGCACCACCGGATCAGTTCAATGCCAAAGGCCAGGACTGGGGCACCCCGCCGTTCAATCCGGTGCGCCTGGAGGAAACCGCCTACGCCGACTTCATCGCCGTGCTGCGGGCCAACATGCGCCATGCGGGCGCCCTGCGCATTGATCACGTCATGGCGTTGATGCATCTTTACTGGATACCAGCCTCAGGAGAAGCCACCGCCGGGGCCTATGTCCGTTATCCATTCGACGACCTGCTGGGTATCGTCGCGTTGGAGAGCCACCGCCACCGCTGTCTGGTCATCGGCGAGGATCTGGGCACGGGCAACGTCAATGTACAGGGGATTGAGGAACAGCCGGCTCGACGGCGAATAGGGGCTGGCATGGTACGGGTTGTGGGGAAACAGGGCGTGCAGGGGATTGACGCCGATGGAGGCAACCCCCAGACCGCCAAGATCATTCACCAGCGTCCACAGATCGCTGAAATCGCCGATGCCCCAGTTTTTGGCCGAGCGCAGGGAATAGAGATGGCAGGATACGCCCCAGCGGCGTTCCCCCCGGACCATCCACTCCGGCATGTAAGCGCGACGGGGAGCAATCGCGACTTTGCCGGTGACCGTCTGCCCGGCGATGGACATGGCAAGGAGGTGGTAGCCATCGGGAAGCGTGCCGGGCAGGGGGAGCGTGACGCGTGAAACGTTCTGCCCGTCCACCGCGCGAACTTCGGTCACGGCCAGACTGCCGGGGGGGGCGGTGCCGGTGGTGACGGTTCCTTCCTCGGTGGTCAGGGACCAATGCAGCGATTGTGTCGCCACGGAGGCCGGCAAGGCCAATGGAACAGCGAACGGGGCGCCCCGGCGCAACACTGTCATCGGCGCAAGCAGGCGCCGCCAGGACCGCTCGCCATAGGTGCGCAAGCTTTCGTCGATGGCGTCGTCATTTTCCACAGGCAAACCCATTCCGGCGAGGAGCGCCAGTTTGGTTTCGTCGGTGGCTTCGTTGCGGTTACCGAAAATATCCCAGAAGGCAGGTTCAATACCGACGAGATCGGCGAGCCGGGTCAGAGTTTCCCTGTGCTCCATTGGCGTTTCCTCATTATTCTGATTCTGCTGGTGCTGCGCACGCGAATGCGGAAGCGCTGATGCTGCGCCGTGCTGGTGACGACAGCCGTCTTCGTGATGCCACGGCGTGGCGGTTGTGATTGGGTTGTTAGGTCGACGATGCGCCGACGCCGCAGTGATTCCGTGGATTTGCGCCGATCGCCGATCAGCAGGACCATGGAGCGTCCTTCAAGGGGGTAAAACCCCGAACCCGGAATCGTAACCGGGGTATGTTGCTCGTCAGGCCGCGCGGTGTCGAACAGGCGGCTCCATCGGGTGCTCACGCAGGTCGGGGGCAAATGGAAGTCAATCATTCCATCGTGGGCGTTCATGAGCACCAGGAAGCGTTCATCCTGGAGGGTGGCGGCCCCATCTTCCTTTACGTCGCCGGTGGTGCCGCCGAGCAGAAATCCAAGGCAGCGCGCGAACGGAGACGACCAGTCCGAGCTGTTCATTTCGCGCCCCGCTGGCGATATCCAGCATATGTCCTTCGCGCCAGTCCCCGGAATGAAAATGCCACGAAAAAAAGCGGGACGGCGGAATACGGCGTGCGATTTGCGCAGACGGATCACCAACTTGACGAACTCAAGGAACGACCGATCGTCCTCGTTCGAGAGACTCCAGTCGAGCCAGCTTATTTCGCTGTCCTGGCAATACGCGTTGTTGTTACCGTTCTGGCTGCGTCCGAACTCGTCGCCGGCCACGAACATCGGGATGCCTTGCGACAACAACAGCGTGGCCAGATAATTGCGGGTCTGCTGAAGCCGCAACGCTTTGATTTGGGGATCGTCGGTGGGGCCTTCGGCGCCGCAATTCCAACTGTTGTTGTCGGAATGGCCGTCGGCGTTGCCTTCCAGGTTGGCTTCGTTGTGCTTGTGGTTGTAGCTGAGCATATCGTGCAGAGTGAAGCCGTCATGGGCGGTGACGAAGTTGAGGCTGGCCCACGGCCGCCGCCCGCCCCAACTGAACAGGTCGGACGAGCCGGTGATGCGGGAGGCGACGTCGCCGATCAGCCCGCCCTCGCCGCTCCAGAACTTGCGGACGGTGTCGCGGTAGCGGCCGTTCCACTCCGACCAGCCGGGAGGGAAACCGCCCAGGCGGTAGCCGTCGCCGCCCAGATCCCACGGTTCGGCAATCAGCTTGGTGCGTGACAGCACCGGGTCCTGGCGGACGGCATCAAGGAAGCCGGAACTGCCGT
>JADFXL010000037.1:0-16710 GCA_015233585.1 Alphaproteobacteria bacterium
TCGCCTATATCGATGGTCACACTGACGGCAAACGTTCGGAGAACGAAACCAACATCTCTTTAGAGTAACTTCCCGGCTTCCAGCCTAGACTCAAACCTACCAGCTTCCAGCTGGTAGTGGTTTAGTTGAAAGAAAAAAATGGGGTCCGGGGCAACGCCCCGGACGGGTATGGGCGGTAGCCCATCCGTCACTCTGCGGGTGAGAGGAAAAACCTTGCAACAGGTTGCCATGCCTTGTTTTTCTGCCTGAACGGCCGGATCTAGGCTGAAACGACGTGCGCGCGTATGGCACGGCGTGGATGGCCGTGACAAGCACGGCCATGACGGTCATAAGGAATGTGGGTGAATCTTCATGCTCGCTGGTATTATCCACACGTACTTGTAGGAAGACCAAAAAAAATACGCTATAGAAGCCCTTCAAGATCAGCGGCTGAGGCCGGTGACCGGAGTTACGTCAAGAGTAGCACGAGCGATGCTGAACGATTCCCTGGCTCTGTTGAGTGACTATCCCTTTGACCGGCTCCGCGCCCTGCTGGACGGCATCGAGCCACCTGCCGGACCAACCGTGGTCATGTCGATCGGCGAACCCCAACACAGCGCCCCGCCTATTCTCGCCGATATCCTGGCGGCCAATGCGGACCAATGGGGCCGCTACCCGCCAAGCAATGGCACGGTAGCGTTTCGCACCGCCGTTGTCGAATGGCTCACCCGGCGGTTTGGCTTACCCGCAACGTTCCTTGACCCGGAGCGCCATGTTCTTCCGGTCGCAGGAACCCGTGAAGCGCTTTACATGATCGCGCAAGTCGCCCTGCCGGAGCACAAGGGCGGAAATCGGCCTTGCGTGCTTCTTCCCAACCCGTTTTATCAGGTTTATTACGGCGCTGCCGTCATGAACCACGGCCAGCCGGTGTTCGTCCAGGATTTCACGCAAGCGGCCCCGCATGTGCTGGAACAGACGGCCCTGGCCTATGTTTGCACCCCGGCCAATCCAGAAGGCACCGTGGCCAGTCTTGATACTCTGAAACAGGCCGTGATGCTGGCGCGGCACCATGGTTTCGTCCTTGCCGTCGACGAATGCTACAGCGAAATTTACGATCGTGACCCGCCCCCCGGCGCCCTTCAGGCGTGTGCCGAGCTTGGGCATGACCTCAGCAATGTCATCGTTTTTCATTCCCTGTCAAAGCGATCCAGCGTTCCCGGCCTGCGTTCGGGCTTCGTGGCGGGGGATCCCCGTATTATTTCCGCGTTCGCACGCTTGCGCGCCTATGGCGGCGCGGCCACACCCCTGCCGGTGCTTACCGCCGCGACAGCGCTGTGGCGCGATGAGGCCCACGTCGACTCCAGCCGCTCCCTTTACCGGGCCAAGATTGATGCGGCCGAGCGCATTCTTGGCGGCAAATTTGACTTTCGACGTCCAGCCGGATCGTTTTTCCTGTGGCTGAACGTAGGCGATGGCGAGCTGGCCGCCAAGGCCCTGTGGCGCGAGGCCGGTATTCGCGTCCTGCCCGGTGCCTATCTGGCCCAAGCCGGGGAGAACAGGATCAATCCCGGCCATCCCTTTATCCGCGTCGCTCTGGTCCACGATCTCGGCACGACGATTACAGCTCTGCAACGGATACATGATATTCTATAGGAGGCCATCCCGTGTCATCGGTTTATAGCCGTGGCTTTCGCGAGAATTTCCTTCCCGCCGGAGTCGCCGTATCCCTGGAACGGATGGGGCAGCGACTGGTTGGCGGCGGGCTGCTGATCGGGGGTGCGCTGCTGGCCATGGCGTTGGCCAGCTATACCCCCGGCGATCCGTCCATCAATACGGCAACCAGCTCCCCGGCAGCCAATGCGCTCGGCAGCATCGGAGCGATGATCTCGGACATTTTGTTGCAAACGGTGGGCTTGGCGTCGATCCTGCCGGTGCTGTGTCTGGTGGTCTGGGGGGCGCGGCTGATGGCGGCCCAGACCTTGACCCTGTTCTGGTTGCGGGTACTGATGGCACCGGTGGCCACGGTGCTGGTCGCCACTGGCTTTGGTATCGTCCCGGAGTCATGGTTCTGGCCGCTTACCGGACGACCCGGCGGATTCACCGGAATGTTGCTGCTGGATCTTGGCAGCCATTTGCTGCGAACGGTGGGCACGGTGGGTATCTGGCGTGTGACAATCGCGCTGGGAGCCTGGGTACTTGGTTTCGTTACCCTTCTGTTCACGCTCGGCACCGGGTTATCCAACTTGAGCGACAGGTTACGTATCCTGGCCAGTGCACCGCGTCAGATCCTGAACCGGATCCGCCAGGGGCAGATTTTGGCCAGACACCATGAAACACCGGCCGGAACAACGCCGCCCACGCTGGAGGAGGAGGCCGCCGAACCGGTGGACGACGAGCACGAACCCGTTGCCACCCCGCCCTCCGAAGGTGGTGACATCACCCCCGAGGCCCCGGCTGCACGGCGACGGGCCACCCCGGCGCGACGCTCCACCTCTGCCGAGCAGCCTGCACTCGACCTGGGGCAATCCCGGAACCCATCGGGCCACGTTCTGCCGGCGCTGGATCTGCTGGCACCCCCCGCCGCGCCCCAGCGCACGCAAAAAGTCAATGAAGAGGCGATGAGCCAGAATGCCCGGAGCCTGGAAACGGTGCTTCAGGACTTCGGCGTCAATGGCCGTATCGTCAAGGTCCGGCCCGGCCCGGTGGTCACCCTCTATGAACTGGAACCGGCACCAGGCACCAAAACCTCACGCGTCATCGGGCTGGCCGACGATATTGCCCGCTCCATGAGTGCCCTGGCGGTACGCATCGCCGTGGTCCCCGGTCAAAGTGTCATCGGCATTGAACTTCCCAACCTCAAGCGGGAAACCGTGTTTCTTCGCGAGATGCTCGCCGCCAACAGCCACGAGTCCGGGGCTGGCCGTCTCATGCTGGCGCTGGGCAAGGATATCGGCGGCGCGCCAATGAATGTCGACCTCGCGCGGATGCCCCACGTCCTCATCGCCGGCACCACCGGATCGGGCAAGTCGGTGGCGATCAATACCATGATTCTGTCGTTGCTCTACCGGCTGACCCCTGCCGACTGCCGCCTGATCATGATCGACCCCAAAATGCTGGAGTTGTCGGTCTATGACGGCATTCCCCATCTTCTGGCGCCGGTGGTCACCGATCCCGGCAAGGCGGTGGTGGCTCTGAAGTGGGCGGTCAAGGAGATGGAAAACCGTTACCGCGCCATGTCTCAGCTCGGGGTCCGCAACATCGCCGGTTATAACCAGCGCGTGCTGGAAGCTCGTCAGACCGGGCAGAAGCTCAATCGTACCGTCCAGACCGGTTTCGACCCGGAAACCGGCAAACCGATCTATGAGGAACAGGGGCTGGCACTCGACCCGCTACCGTTCATCGTCGTCGTCGTGGACGAGATGGCCGATCTGATGCTGGTCGCCGGCAAGGATGTGGAAGCAGCAATCCAGCGGCTGGCACAGATGGCTCGCGCCGCAGGCATTCACATTATCATGGCCACCCAGAGGCCGTCGGTGGATGTCATCACCGGCACCATCAAGGCCAACTTCCCTTCCCGAATCAGCTTCCAGGTCACTTCAAAAATCGACAGCCGCACCATTCTGGGCGAACAGGGCGCCGAACAACTTCTGGGCCAGGGGGATATGCTGTACATGGCCGCCGGCGGCCGCATCACCCGCGTCCATGGCCCCTTCGTGTCGGATGCGGAGGTTGAAAATGTCGTAAAGTACCTCCGGACACAGGGTGAACCGAGGTACGTGGAGGCCGTGACCGTGGATGAAGACGAGGCCGTCCCCGATATGGGCGAGGAGCGTGATGACGGCGCCGGCAACAAGCTTTATAAGGATGCCGTGGCGATCGTGTTGCGTGAACGCAAGGCATCCACCAGTTTCATCCAGCGCCAGCTTCAGATCGGTTATAATCGGGCAGCCAAACTCATGGAGCGCATGGAAAACGAGGGTATCATCAGCCAGGCCAATCACGTTGGCAAACGCGAGATTTTGTCCGGCAAGGATCGGCCATGAGTGTTGGCACGAAACAGCGGGGAGCCACCCTGGCCCTGCGATATCGACAGTTTGTAGGCAAATGATGCTGAACCGACCTTTCTATGCTGCCGTGGTCGCGCTGGTGATGGCGGCCGGACCCATGGCGACGACAGCGGCGGCAACGGCGACAGCCGTTCCCGCCCCCCTTTCCACACCCGAGGATCGGGCGGCGGTGGCTTCTGTGGAAAGCTATTTGAACGGCGTCCAGTCCATGACGGCGCGGTTTGAGCAGATGGCTGCGTCAACGGGCGAAGCGGCGGTGGGCAAACTTTATTTGTCCCGTCCAGGGCGAATGCGGCTGGTTTACGACCCGCCAAGTCCTGTTTTGATCGTCGCCGATGGCTCGTTTCTGATTTATTACGACTCGAAACTGGAGCAGGTTTCCTACGTGGGGCTGGACTCCACTCCGGCTGGCATCCTGCTGCGGCCCCATGTTGTGCTTGGCGGCGATATCACGGTAACGGCGCTTCACCGCCTGCCCGGCGCCGTGGAAATCAGTCTGGAGGAAACCGAGGATCCAGAGGCCGGCGAGCTGACCATGTTGTTGACGGAGAACCCCATGGCCTTACGGCAATGGCGGGTCCGCGATGCCCAGGGACAGGTGGTAACCGTGTCGTTGTCCGACGCTCATACCGACGCCACCCTGGCTCCCGAGTTATTCGAATTCCGCAATCCCAATTTCAGCAAGCAACAGCGGAAATAACCCATGACTCGTCTACCCATAATTGGAGTTTCCGCCTGCGTCAAGCCGGTGAGCGGCTGCGATGTGATGTTTCACGCCGCACCAGAGCCTTATCTCACCGCCGTGGTCGAAGCCGCCCACGGCTTGCCCCTGGTGGTTCCGGCTCTGGGCGAGGCGCTGGAACCCGATCAGATCGTTCATGTTCTGGATGGCTTGCTATTGACCGGCAGCAAATCCAACGTCCTGCCCAAGTTCTACGGCAAGCCAGGGAGTCGACCGGGCACCCTGCACGACCAGCCAAGGGATTCGACCACTCTGCCGTTGATCCGGGCGGCAATCGCGCGGGGAATACCAGTGCTCGCCATTTGCCGGGGCCTTCAGGAGGTCAACGTTGCCCTGGGCGGCACGCTGTTTCAGCATGTGCATGAAGAGCCGGACAAGATGGACCACCGCGCCGATGAAAGCCGGTCTGTGGAGGAACAGTACGGCCCCAGCCATTCCGTCGCCCTGACCCCTGGCGGATTGCTGGCCCGCCTGGCCGGAACCAAAACCGTGACGGTCAATTCCCTGCACGGCCAGGGCATTGACCGTCTGGCTCCAGGCATAGTGGTTGAGGCGAGCGCGCCAGATGGGCTGATCGAGGCGATCCGGCTGGATATGGGGCCGGGTTTCCTGGTCGCCGTTCAATGGCACCCGGAATGGAACTGGCGCCAGGACAAGCTGTCGGCAGCCTTGTTTACCGCTTTTGGCGAAGCAGCGCAAAGCTATGCGTTCCGCTCATAGCAGCCATCTAGTTTCTGCATTGGCGAAGACTTCGAACCCTCACCACGTATTGTCTCAGAAAGGCGGCGCCGCAATGGCGCGGCCTCGCGAGGTCGGTTCCCCCACCGTCCCTCGCGCTCCCAGCGGAGCAAGGAGCGTCCGGTTACCCCCCTGACCGGACGCTCTTCTCGTGGGAACGTGGCTTCATACGTTAAGACGGTACCCCCCCGATTCGGTAATGAGCAGGCGAGCATTGGAAGGGTCCGGCTCGATCTTTTGCCGTAAGCGGTAGATGTGTGTCTCCAGCGTATGGGTGGTCACGTTGGAATTATAGCCCCACACATCGTGGAGCAGCGTTTCACGCACCACCACACGATTGCCAGCCCGCAACAGGTACTTGAGAATCGCCGCCTCTTTTTCCGTCAGATGGATTTTCCGATTTTGATCCAGCAATATCTTGGTTGCTGGCTGGAAGCGGAAGCGGCCAATGGTAAAGATGGCTTGTTCGCTGAATTCGTGTTGACGCAGATGCGCCCTCAGCCGCGCCAAAAGGACATTCAGACGAAACGGTTTGGTGATATAGTCGTTGGCTCCCGACTCCAGCCCGGCTACCGTATCCTGGTCGGTGTCGGCGCCCGTCAACATGAGGATCGGGATACGAACTCCGGCCTGACGCAATTGCTGACAGACTTCACGACCATCCAGATCCGGCAATCCGACATCGAGAAGGATAAGATCAAACGGCTGCCGGGTCGCCATTTCCAGCGCCTCACGACCTGACCCAGCCTCGGCGGTCTCCTGAAAATCATCGAGTTTAGCCAACTGTTCCGCCAACGAATGACGCAATAAGATATCATCATCGACGATAAGGATGCGTTTGCCCATAACGTTACGGCCTTCCGTTCCTTTCAAGTTGCGTTCAGCCACAAACCGGCTTCAACAGCTCTTGATCCAAGTCATTCATTTTGGAAACAAGCGGCATTTTAAAAACAAGCGGCATCCTAGCATGGCAAATTGAATCACATGAAGAGGCGACGTGAATCCATATCGTCATTCGTCCCTTTACAGAACGGGCCTTCACAGAACGGGAGCCTGGGAACCAAATCCGGCTACCGCCTCAGCCCTTGTCCAGGTTATAAACGCATATGAGTAAAACATTGACCCTTGTGACGGCGCCAGATACCCCGCCGCTACCATTGTTGATCGCCGTTGACCGCGCCGTTTCCGAACTGCGCCGGGGTGGTTATGTTGTGGTCGCGGCAGGCGATGACGCCATTCTGGTCCAGGCCGCCGAAGCGGTGGCGCCAGACCATCTCGCCTACTTGTCTCAAATTGCCGGTGCGACTCCGAGCCTGGCGGTAACCCTCCGCCGGGCGGCCGTGCTGGGCCTTCCCGTGGCGCAGAACGCTACGGCTGGAGTCGTCGTCATATCCAGCAAGGCTGGACTCGACGCCGAGGCCATCGGGGTGCTGGTACAGCCGACGGCCAGCAAAGTCGTTGCCGTCCCCAGCGGCATAATCGCCGTTCCGGCTGGACCCGGCAGCAGCACGGATGCCGCCGTGCGACTCACCAAACTTGCGCGTCTGCTTCCGGCCGCTGTCTTTGTCCCGGTGATTTCGGCCAACGTGGAAGAATGGGCGCACAGACGACGTTTGCCCCTGGTCCGTACGAGCGACATTCTGGGTTATGATCCGGCGGCAGCGGCCAGTTTGCGGCCTGTCAGCGAAGCGCAGGTGCCACTGGCGGACGCCATGGAAACGCGAATCGTTGCTTTCCGCCCGGCCGATGGCGGGATCGAGCATCTGGCCATCATCATCGGCAAGCCGGATGGAACCACGCCAGTTCTGGCCCGTCTGCATTCGGAATGCTTCACCGGGGATCTTCTCGGCTCGCTGCGGTGCGATTGCGGCGACCAGCTCCGTGGAGCCATCGCCGAAATCGCCCAGGCCGGCAGCGGGGTGCTGCTTTATCTGGCTCAGGAGGGGCGTGGCATCGGATTGGTCAATAAATTGCGCGCCTATCAACTGCAAGATGCCGGTTTTGATACTCTGGACGCCAACAACCAGCTCGGATTCGATGATGACGAGCGCGTGTATCTGCCTGCGGCCGCCATGCTGCGCATGTTGGGGTACCTGCGCGTGCGCCTTATGACCAACAATCCGCGCAAGGTCGAAGCCCTGGCCCGTCATGGCGTCGAGGTCGTCGAACGGGTGCCTCATGTCTTTCCCGCCAACGATCACAACCAATTCTACCTTCATACCAAGGCGACCAAGGGCGGACACCTGTTCTGACGGCAACGATGACCCATGGCCTAGCGGCAGAATTTGCCGACAGCCAGGGATCGGGGCTTATGGGTTTCCTGAAGCGTTTGAATTTCCTCGTGTTTCTTTCTGGCATTCGGCTTGCAAGCCTACCCTGTCAGCACGAGGTGAAATCATGTCCATTCCCGCCACCACAAACATTCCGCGTTCTGCGGTCCCAGAGATCCTCACCCCATCTGCCGGTGCCGGAGCGGCAAGCAGCTCCACTCCGCATCCTGTGGCCGGTGGGCTTAAGCCGTTTGCCGAGGACGAGCCCAGTTTCCAAGACTTCGTTGATACCATTAATCCCCTCCAGCATATCCCCGTTATTTCCACGATTTACCGTGCCCTCACCGGAGAATCCATCGGCTATGCAGCCAGGGTGGCTGGCGATGTCCTTTATGGCGGCATCGTTGGTCTGGCCATGTCGGCGGTCAATCTCGCCGTTCAGGAGGAGACGGGGAAGGACATTGGTGACAATGTAGCCGCCTTGTTCGAAGACAATAATGATGCCCCGGACCAGACCAAGGTCGCCGAAGCCTCCGCTTCCGGGCCGGAAACAACGGATGGTTTGGCGGCGAGCTCCCCTCCCGGCACCGCATCGGCAACGTCGGATTCTACCGGCTCCAACGCGCCGCCCATCCAGATCGCCAGTCTCCCGATTCCTCCGGCCCCGCCGGTTTCCCCTACCCTGTCCCCGGCAACTGGCCCCGCGCTGCTCCCGCCAACCGGGCTGGCCGCACCCGTGGCCAGCGGCCGGCCCCTGTTCTCCGTTTCCAGCCAGATACCGTCAGCGGCCCTCTCGCAACCTGGCGTTCCCAAAGGTGTAAAGACAGTCGCAACCGCCAGGGATGGTTTTATGCCGATCGGCGGCGCGCCCCGGATCATGCCGTTGCCGCCACGCCCCATGATGGCTCCGGAACCCACCGCTCCACCGCCCCAAAGCAATACCTTGCCCCAAAGCAATACCTTGGTTGCAGCTCAGGATCTTGCCCAGACCGCCGGGAGTCCCATGTCTAACCCTGCGGCTCCACCCGCCGCACCCGCACCCGATCCTAAATCGTGGTTCGCCCATTCCATGACGAGCGCCCTTGACAAGTATCAACGGATGCAGCGCATGACGCCTCCCCCTGGAAGTGCGCCATAAACCTTAATCCGGCAGATGGCCCATGGGACTGCCGTCATAAATCCGTAAATGTGCCATTAACTGAGCATCGTTTTCAGTCGATAAACTCCGCCGCCTTATACCCCTGGGCAAAAAGGATCGTACGGAGGTCGCCATGGTCGATGCGGTGGGGGGCGGCGGCGGTACCGGCGGGGCGGGCGTGGAAGGCTACACCCAGCCCCGACGCCTGGAGCATTGGCAGATCGTTGGCACCGTCACCAACCGAGGCCGTCAGACGCAGAGGGACATTGCGATCGCTCGCAATCTGTTTCAAGGTCTGGAGCTTGACGTTGCGATCGACGATCGGCTCGATCACGCGGCCGGTCAGGGCACCGTTCTCGATTTCAAGATCATTGGCTACGTCCAGATCAAACCCGCACGCGTCGCGCACCCGACTGGTGAAAAACTTGAACCCGCCGGAGACCAAGACACATGTGGCACCCGCCGCCACCATGGTGCGCACGAGGGTGCGTCCACCCGGAACGAAGTTCATCTGTTGCCAGGTTTCCTCCAGGGCGCCGGTGGATAGCCCCGCCAGCATGGCGACACGCTCGCGCAGAGCTTTGGCAAAATCAAGTTCGCCATTCATGGCACGGGCGGTAATAGCCGCGACCTTGTCCTTGATACCGACCAGCGCCGCCAGTTCGTCCAGCGTTTCCTCGGCGATAAAGGTCGAGTCCATGTCGGCGACCAGAATTTGTTTGCGGCGGCCAGCAAGGGGCTGGGCCAGCACATCCACCGAGGCCGGACCGAGGACGCGGCGAGCGGCGGCATCGGCCTGGTCGCAAGACAGATTAGCGAATGTCAGGTCGCAGGCCTGATCCCGGGCAAGCCAAATCCGCGAACCCACGTCGGCGCCCAACCGCCCAAGGGCCTTCGTTACGGCGGCAACCGCGTCGCCGCCGAGCGTTGTTCCCGAACTGGCGATAAGGGTAAGCACATGCTCCATGCCCGTTCCTATAAACACCCTCAGAAAGGATGGCAAGGGGGCCGTCGCTCCTGCCGCCGCTATCGGGAGGCGAGAGTGGCCAAGCCTGACCTGTTACACAGTTGACCGAGTCGCTGCGCCAACGACTCCATTGCTGTCTCCAGAGCATGGCCACCGACGACGGCTCAGAGCCGAAAATAATGGTTTCGGTATAACGGCTTCTTCCAGCTCGCAAACGCTTGGCCCCTCACGAACCCTTGGACAACGAACGGCAGGATGTGGTATCGCCTTGGTCATGCATCGCTTCGCCAACCCTACCCGCTTTTTGCGTTTGAGCGCCGCCATCCTGCCGTGGAGTGCGGGCCTCACCATTGTTCTGATGGCCGTCGGACTCGTGACGGGCCTGATGGTTTCACCTGCCGATTACCAGCAGGGGGAGTCCGTGCGGATCATGTATGTCCACGTACCCTCGGCGTGGATGGGAATGCTGGCCTATTCCGTGATGGCGATTTCAAGTGCAGTGGCGCTGATCTGGAAGCATCCGCTGGCCGATCTGATCGCCAAGTCGTCGGCTCCGGCTGGCGCGGCGTTCACCTTTTTATGTCTGGTCACCGGCTCGCTGTGGGGCAAGCCGATGTGGGGCGCGTGGTGGGTATGGGATGCCCGGCTGACCTCAATGCTGATCCTGCTGTTCCTGTACCTCGGCTACATGGCCCTGGTGAGCGCCTTTGACGATCCTGCGCGCGGCGCCAAGGCCGGGGCCATTCTGGCTCTGGTCGGATTCGTGAACGTGCCCATCATCAAATTTTCTGTCGACTGGTGGAACACGCTGCATCAACCGGCCAGCGTCACGAAACTTGGAATGCCGTCCATCGCCACCCCGATGCTGATCCCGTTGCTCGTCATGGCCCTGGCGTTTCATGCCTATTACGTCACGGTCCTCCTGTTGGGGGTGCGTGCCGAGATCACAGCGGCCAAGGTCCGCGCCATTCGCCTGACTCAGGTCCACGAGTAGTTCACGTTCGTTAAAAGGCACCAATACCCTTGGAGACAATACGCGCATTTTTCAACATGGGCGGCTATGGCGGATTCGTATGGCCGGCTTATGGCGTCAGTGCTATCGTCCTGGTTGGGCTGATCGTGATGACCGTACGGTCAATGCGGGCTCGCGAGGCCGAACTGGCCAACCTCCAGGCGGTGCTCGGCTCCCGCCGCGCCGCCGCCCAGGCTCAGCGATCCAACAGGAAGGTTTTGGACGGTGACGCGTAAACAACGACGCATGGCCTTTGTCGGCCTCGGCATGTTGGCGCTGTTTGCCGCCGCGGCTCTCGTTCTGAGCGCCTTCACCGACAATCTGGTCTTTTTCTACAGCCCGACCGACCTCATCGCCAAGCATGTGCCAGAAGGCCGCCGGTTGCGAATCGGCGGTCTGGTGGAGAAAGGCAGCGTCGTCAAGGAAGGGACCACGGTCCACTTCGTCATCACCGACCTGACCACCCAGACCCCGGTGAGTTTCACAGGCCTCCTCCCCGATCTGTTCCGCGAGGGCCAGGGCGTGGTGGCGGAAGGCAAGCTTGGCCCCGGCGGCGTGTTTCTGGCCTCCAACGTGCTGGCCAAGCATGACGAGAAATACATGCCGCCGGAGGTAGCCGACGCCCTCAAGAAATCCGGGCAATGGCAGGGAGATAAGGATAAGGGGCAGGGAAACAAAGGCAAATGATTCCGGAAATCGGCCATTTCGCTCTGATTCTGGCGCTGTTCGTTGCCATTGTTCAGGCGAGCGTTCCTTTGATTGGCGCGTCGCGGGGCAACACAGCGTGGGCCGGGGTGGCACGTCCTGCCGCCGTGGCTCAATTCGTGTTTGTGGCTACGGCTTTCGGCGCCCTGATGCATTCCTACATCGTTTCCGATTTCTCGGTGAAAAACGTCGCCGACAATTCCCACACCGACAAGCCGCTGCTGTACAAGATCGCTGGAGTATGGAGCAACCACGAGGGTTCGCTGATCCTGTGGATCACCATTCTGGCCGTATTCGGGCTGGCCCTGGCCCTGGCCGGACGCAATCTGCCGCCAGCCCTGCGCGCCCGCACTCTGGCTGTGCAAGCCATGATATCCGTTGGGTTCCTCCTGTTCATCCTTTTGACTTCGAATCCATTCGCCCGGCTTGATCCGGCCCCGCTCAATGGCCGGGGCATGAATCCGTTGTTGCAAGACCCCGGACTGGCCTTCCACCCGCCCATGCTCTATCTGGGCTACGTGGGCTTTTCCATGGCGTTCTCGTTTGCGATTGCCGCTCTGATCGAGGGACGGGTTGACGCGGCCTGGGCGCGGTGGGTGCGGCCGTGGACGCTGGCGGCCTGGATCTTCCTTACCCTCGGCATCGCCCTGGGGAGCTGGTGGGCCTACTATACCCTGGGTTGGGGCGGCTGGTGGTATTGGGATCCGGTGGAGAACGCCTCGTTCATTCCGTGGCTGGCAGGGACGGCCTTGCTGCATTCGGCAATCGTGGTCGAGAAGCGCGACAGCCTGAAAGCCTGGACCATCCTGCTCGCCATCGTCGCTTTTTCCTTGAGTCTGGTTGGCACGTTTCTGGTGCGCTCGGGCGTGCTGACCTCGGTTCACGCTTTTGCCTCAGACCCGACGCGCGGCGTGTTTGTCCTAGCCCTGCTGGCCGTCACCATCGGTGGTTCGCTAATTCTTTTCGCCATGCGGGCGCCAGCGTTACAGGCGGGCGGCGTGTTCGCACCGGTGTCGCGGGAGGGCGGGTTGCTCGTCAACAACCTGTTCCTGAGCGCCGCCGCCGCTACCGTGCTGCTGGGCACCCTGTATCCGCTGTTCGCCGATGCCCTCGATCTGGGCAAGGTTTCGGTTGGTGCCCCATTCTTCAATGCCACGTTCGTACCCATGATGGCGCCACTCATCGTCGTGATGGGGGTAGGGCCGCTGTTGTCGTGGAAACGGGGCGATCTGAGTGGCGCCCTACAACGCCTGATCGCCGCCATGGTGGCTACCGCCGCCGCCATCGCCACCGTCTGGCTGGTAAGTGGCCGCAGCGTCGGCAGCCTGGAGGCTGCCTTCGGGCTGGGGCTGGCGATATGGTTGCTGGCCGCGACCGCCGTCGAATACGCCGAGCGGATCCGCCTGTTCCGTGAGCCGCTGGCCGCCAGTTTACACCGCGCCGCCACCCTGCCCCGTTCCGCCCATGGCATGAGCCTTGCCCACGCTGGCCTGGCGGTGGCCATTGCGGGCATCGCCGGAGCCACCGCCTGGGACCAGGAGAGCGTCAACAGCCTGCGGCCCGGTGCGGTGACGACCCTTGCCGGGTACGATATCGTCTTCCAGGGAGTCGAGCCGGTACGCGGCCCCAACTACACGTCCGTACGCGCCAACATCGCCGTCTCCCGCCAGGGCCATGCCGTTGCCGACCTCCACCCGGAGCGACGCCAGTACGCCAACCCACCCATGCCGACCACAACTGCCGCTATCTACTCCAATGGCGTGTCTGACCTGTACGTTGCCATCGGTGACACCGACGGCGGCGGGGCCACCGTGGTCCGCGTCTATTTCAAGCCGATGGTTCCTTTGTTATGGTATGGTGCGGCTTTGTTGAGCCTCGGGGGCCTAGTCTCGCTGAGCGATCGCCGCCACCGCGTCGGCGCCCCTACGGGTAAGCGTAGACCGGCATCCCAGACAGGAGCCTGACCTTTGAACCGTGCCGTCTTTCTGATACCTCTGGTGGTTTTTTTTACCCTGGCGGCGTTCTTTGCTGAACGGCTGGTCGCGCTGCGGCACGGTGACGCCCCGAATTTACTGCCTTCCATGCTGATCAACAAGCCGGTGCCGGCCTTCGCCCTTAGCCCGATGCCGGGACATGGGGGATCCCTTTCCAGCGCCGATATCAAGGGCCAGGTCACTCTGGTCAACTTCTTCGGCTCCTGGTGTGTCGCCTGTGCCGCCGAGCACCCGTTCCTGGTCGGGATTAAAAAGTCCGGCATCGTTCCAATCTTCGGCGTCGATTGGCGCGATGATCCAGTCAAGGGTGCGGAATGGTTGAGCCGTCATGGTGATCCCTACACGAAAATTGGCCTTGACCCCGACAGCAAGGTGGCAATTGATTTCGGTGTGACCGGTGCCCCGGAAACCTTCGTCATCGATGCCGCTGGTGTTATCCGCTACAAGCAGACCGGCCCCATCACGGCAGAGGTATGGGAGAGCACGCTGTTGCCCTTGATCAAGGAGCTGCGCAAATGACGCGGTTTTCCCCAGTCCTCGCCCTGATGCTGCTGACCCTGGCGGGGGCGCCCGCTCTGGCCGTCAACCCAAATGAACAACTGGCCAATCCAGCCCAGGAATCCCGCGCCCTGGCCCTTAGCCGGGGCCTGCGCTGCGTCGTGTGCCAGAATCAGTCCATTGATGAATCCAACGCCGATCTTGCCCGCGACATGCGTCTGGTGGTCCGTCAGCGCATCACCGCCGGTGATAGCGATGATCAGGTGGTGAAGTTTCTGGTCGATCGTTACGGCGATTTCGTCACGCTTAAGCCGCCGCTCAAGGTCACCACCTATGCGCTATGGTTCGGGCCGGCTTTGTTTCTGCTGGGGGCGTTGGGGGCAGGGCGGGCTTTTTATCGTCGTCGTCCAGCCAAAGGCGCGGCGCCGGGGCCGCTGACGGCCGAGGAACAACGGCGCCTCGACGGCTTGCTTAAGGACTCATCATGATCCTGGGAGCGATTTTCACGGCCATGACCATTGTGGCCCTGGCCTTCCTGCTGGTGCCGTTGCTTCGCCGTACAGCGGTTACCACCAAGGTCGCGACTCGCGCCGACTATGACATGGCCGTGTACCGCGACCAGTTGGCCGAGATCAGCCACGATGTCGAACGCGGACTGCTCGACACCTCTCAGGCCGAAGCCGCCGGGATCGAGATCCAGCGTCGCGTTCTGGCGGTGGCAGACCATCCGGCCTCCGCCACGACAGCGCCCCGGCGATCCGCATCGAACTGGGTGCTGGCCATTGCTATCGCGGTTATCCTGCCCCTGGGCGCAGCAACGATGTACCTGAGGCTCGGTTCGCCCGGTCTGCCAGGGCAGCCATTCGCCGCCCGCCAGGCCGAACGGGCCAACATGACCGAGGCCGAAGCCGACCACATGAGCGGTCTGGTAAGCAAGCTGGCGGCACGTCTGGCCACTGACCCTTCCGACACCGAGGGCTGGATCATGCTCGCGCGTTCCTACCAGACGTTGGGGCGCTATGCCGATGCCGCCGATGCTTACCGCAAGGCTATCGAGCACGGCAGGAACACGGCCGAGACCCTGGCCAACTTCGGCGAAATGGCGACGCTCGCCGGTGACGGTACCATCTCCGAGACGGCCCGCAGCGCGTTTCTGGCTGCCTACCGCGCCGATAACAAGGAGCCGCGCGCCCAGTATTACCTGGGTGAAGCCGCCGCTCAGGATGATCATCCCCAGCGAGCCATCGCCATCTGGCGTGATCTGGTGCGAAACTCAGCCCCGGGAGCCCCGTGGTTGCCAACGCTGAAAGAGCGCATTGAGGGAATAGCCCAGGAACTTGGCATTGATCCCAACACCATAGAACCCTCCCCGCCCAACGCCGGTGACGCTGCCGCGCTGCCGCCATCGTTCCAGAAACCAATGAACGGCTTCACCAACGAGCAGAAGACCGCAATCCAGGCCATGGTCGCCCAATTGGCCCAATCCCTGACCAAGACTCCGGACGACTTCGATGGTTGGATGCGACTCGGTAAGTCCTATCTGGCGCTGGGTCAGCCTGTAAGCGCGGTCGAAGCCTATGGTAATGCCGTCAAGCTGCGCCCCCAGGACGCCGCCGCTCGGGCCGCTCTCGTCGAAGCCACTCGTCAGGCTAACCCTTAGGGCATTTCATCCTCTGACGCCCTGGCAAGACAAGGGGGCGTTGCCCCCTTGACCCCTACCAGGGACCTAGTCCCTGGACCCATGCAGGTCATGCCGTATATCCCGATGAAAAAACGATCCTTCGCAATGATTGCCCTTCTCCTTGCCGGTCCAGCCCAAGCCGCCACGGCGGATTACACCGGGGAGGGACTGACGATCGTTACCCCGCCAAGCTGGATCGCCCTGCACCAGAACAAGACCGCCGGGGCCGAGGAAGTTGCGCTCGTTCCGCCATGGCAGAAGGCCGACGCCTGGCAGGACATGCTGATGTATCAGGAGTTTAAGAACCGTTCGGGAGTCAACCCCCGAACCGTGCTCGACGGCGCCATCACCGAGGGACGCAAAAGTTGTCCCAGTCTTTTGGCTGGCACGGTGCAGGAAGGAATTGTCAACGGGTACAGCGGTGCGTTTCTCTCCGTTTCCTGTCCAGCCCAGGGCGAAATCAATCTCATCAAGGTCGTGGCCGGTGAGAAAAATTTTTACCTGGTGCAACGGTCGTGGCGACGGCCACCGTTCTCTCCCGATAAGCCCCCGCTGAAAAGCACCGATATCGATATCTGGGTCAAGTTTCTGAGCCGGCTGAAACCTTGCGACACCCGTAATCGGGCGCATCCCTGCCCCAGTCCCTAATGCCCTCCTCCCTCTGATGCTTTATCCTAAATCCGGCAGTTCAGGCGGGAAAAGCAAGGCATGGCAAGCTGTTGCAGGGCCTATCCTCTCACCCGCAGGGTGACGATGGGCTACCGCCCATACCCGTCCGGGGCGATGCCCCGGACCCCATTTTTTCTTTCAAATCAAAAAGAAAGGAGGTCCGGAGCTTTGCTCCGGGCGGGGTTCGGGGCGGCAGCCCCGAGAGCAACGGCCGGATTTGGGTTTATCGCGCCAGCAAGGGACCAAGAGC
>JADFXL010000037.1:16776-17290 GCA_015233585.1 Alphaproteobacteria bacterium
GCCGACATTGCCGAGAAAACGATAGCCCGGCGCCGCCACGCCCAGATCGCGGGCCACCTGACCCACGGCACGGAACAGAGCGGCTATTTCCTCGGACGAGGCGGATTGAGTGAAGTCGTCCATGGACACGTACTCGCCCTTGGGAATCACCAGGGCGTGAACGGGAGCCTGTGGATTGACATCATGAAACGCCAAGGTATGAGCATCTTCGTAAATTTTCTTGCAGGGAATTTCTCCGCGCAAAATCTTTGCGAAAACATTGTTCCGGTCATACGCCATGGCTCATCCCTCCTCGGTTCCGACGGCACTCTTGTTCTTGCTGCGCCCCTTTTTTTCGGCAATGCCTGAGGTTCCCGAGCGAAGCTTCAATTCCGCCCACACATCTTCAGGCACGACGCCGGTATCGGCCCATAACACCATGAGATGATACAAAAGATCGGCGCTTTCACAAATCACCTGCGCTCGCGATTCACCAACGGCGGCGATCGCCAGTTCGACCGCTTCCTCGCCCAGT
>JADFXL010000380.1 GCA_015233585.1 Alphaproteobacteria bacterium
CGAGGAAAGCGGCGTCCGTGAGCAGCATCGAGAATGGCAGGCGGCCCAGGGACTTGTCGGATACCACCATCAGGCTGCGGGCGCCTTTCCATCCGGCCACGACCGGCGCCAGAAAGGTCTGGTATGCGTGGTAGGCTTCGTTCAGGTCATAGGCTGGCAGGGAGCCAAGGTCACTGGCGGTGGATTCCATGGGTACGCGCAGTCTGGCGACCATGCGGGCCACGGCATCGCGGCCCATCGGCACGGAGGCGAATGCCGGGGCACCGCTATGGGGGACCGCCCACACGAAGCTCCGCTCGGTGCCCACCAGGATAGCGACCAGCGCTTCGCCCTCTCGCAGGGCCGCCTGCGCCTGGGTGATAGCAACGGGCGGCGGGTTGCGAAGATTGGCATAGGCGGGAAAACGGCGATCAATTTCGGTCTGCAACGTCCGCCGCGCCGTGTGCAGGGCTTCGACCTGGGCACGCAAGGCAGCGAGTCTGGCCGCATCACGCTGCTCGGGCGCTGTGGCCAGATCGTCGGCCAGCAAAGTCTCCTGGGCGAGACCTTGTTGTTCGGCGTCCTGCTCACGACGAACCAGATCGGCCATTTCCGGATCTTTCACGCCGGCGCGGGCGGCGGAGGCGATCAAGGATTTCTGGACCACCTGACTGCGGGCGGCATCGGCGATACGAAAGGCTTCGCCCACCGACTCGCCGTTATCCACCAGCAGGGCAACATAGGCCTCCATCACCTGACGGCGGCGTTGCTCGCGACCTGCGCCGCGCTCGCCGAAGTCATTGCTTTGGGCCTGGGCGGCATCGGCCAGCAGAACCGGCACGGCCTCGCGAAACGCCGCCATTGCCGCGCGGCCATCGCCAAGATTGGCCAGGGCCATGGCAAGCATTCCCCGCGCTTCGGCCGTGTCGGGGTGGTCGGCTCCCAGCCGGATGGCGCGGAACTCGACCCCATGTTTGAGGACAGCCACTGCCTGGGTGGTCTGACCACCGGCCAGAAGGGCATCGGCATAGTAGAGGTTGCCGCCTAAGATATGTTGGGTCAGCGTCGGGTCGGGAGCGATGTCGGCGGCCAGCGACTGATAGGTGGACAGGGCCTCTGCCGGGCGGCCCGACAGTAATTGCACCATGGCAAGAATATTCCGTGCCTGCGCCAGCGACCACGAGGTCGGGACATGGCCGATGCGTTGATAGATATCGATGGTTGCCTGTGCCAGTTTCCCGGCATCGGCGTAGCGCCCTTGCTGGGCTACCACTGCCGCCAGAGTCATCAGCATTTCTGCCGTTTCTGGGGCGTAATGACCATGTTCTCTCAACTCATTGAGGAGAGCCTGGCGCGCCTCTACCTCAGCCTCGACCACCCGGTTCTGGCTGGAGAGAACATTCGCCAGCGCCTTTAGCGAGGTATCTCGCCGGAAGGGGATGTTCAGATCACTGGATAGCGAACCGGGAGGTATGTCGTCATAAACGGCCAGCTCGCGCCGGAATAAGGCCTCCGCGTCTGCCGTGTGTCCGGTTCGCTCTGCTATCAAGGCTTGTGCCCGGAGGTAATGAGCTTCCCATGCGGGTCCGAATTCGGCGTAGGCCGCGCCCTTTCGCCAGCGGTGGGATTCCTGGAGCAACAAAGCCATTCGTTCCAGATAGACCTTGGCGGTGTCGATTTCGCCCTGTTCGGACAGATCGCTGACCAGGGTAAGATAACCACCAAACTGGCGGCCATGGTGCTGTGTGTCGGCGCCAAGTTCGGTCAGTTCGAGCTTGCGATAGCGAACCGATTCCGCGCGGTTGCCAGCGCGCCAGTGGGCATAGGACAACCATTGCAGCAGACGCGTATAATCGATCCCGCTGGTATCGTTCTGGACCAGGTCATAGGCACTGGTCAGGTCATCGATTTGCTGCTTTGAGCGGCCGAGGGTGGCGGCAGCCTTCCCGCGTTCCAGGTAAAAATTGGCCAGGACGGCCTTGTTCGCGCCACTTGGGGGTGGCGCATCGGCGGCTTTCAGAGTTATCAACAATTTGGCAGGATCGGGTTTTTCCTGATCGAGCAGGGCAAGAATGTCATTAACCGAGCGCGGCGGGGCGACGAAACCACCCCCGGCGAAACTTGCCGTGATCTTTTTGGCTTGTTCGAGGGAAACGGCCGGAGGGTCTTCCTGACACCCGGTCAGCAGGACAAGAAACAAGGCCACGAGTACCGCAGCACGTTTACTTACTCGCGCCAACTCCGCCGGTCGCACGGTCACGACACTCACCATCTCGCTCACCATCGCATATGAGCCGCCCCTACCCTACCTGCCTGGGGCACCAGCCCCCCATTAAAAGGGTTTCCAAAGGCCCTAGCCCGAATATCTCACAGAATATAGGTGCATCGGGGCTCTGAATCGGTAAAATCTCTTCTGCAACAAAGGATTAGACGACAGCAGAGGAGTTCCCCGATGCAGACAGAGTGTATCGCAAATCAGT
>JADFXL010000381.1 GCA_015233585.1 Alphaproteobacteria bacterium
CGGACTTTGCCGAGAAGTGCCGCCGTCAGGCGCGAGCCGTGGCCGCCAGCGATCCTGCCGGCGACGAGATCATGCGCTTTGTGTCCGGCATCTATGAATGGCCGGAGCCGTAATGCGGCGGGGTCAATTTGTAACGGTTGCGACCCAAGGCGATTACGGCAAGCCGCGTCCCGCGCTTGTCGTGCAAAGCAATCTTTTCGACGAGTTGCCTTCGGTCGTGATTTGTCCGTTGACGACGATGCTTCGCTTTGACGCGGATCAATTCCGGCTTCAGGTCGAACCGTCCGACAGGAATGGACTTCGCGAGATTTCCCAGATTACGATTGATAAAATCACCGTTGTTCCTGCCGTCAAAATCGGCGGCGTGATCGGCGAGGCTGATGACGCCCTGCTTTTGCGCGTCAATCGGGCGCTGGCGCTGTTTCTGAGCATCGTATGATTTACGGCTATGCACAGGTAAAGCTGGGGCGCAAACCCAAGCTTACCGACCATCAACGCCGCGAGGCCGTGGCGCGGCGCGAGAAGGGCGAGGAAGCGCTTGCACTGTTTGCCGTCTCGTTAAAATGACGATCCATTCTCCCACAAGGCGCTATACCTATGCCATGAAATTCTACTTTCGCAAGCGTCTTCGTCGTCACTCCATCGCGCCTCGCTCACTCCGTCCGTATGGAAAGGGCGGGTCGGGCTTTCTGCCGGTTCTTTGCCTATCGGCGCCCGTACGTATCATCCAGGCGGACAATGTCGTCCTCGCCCAGATAGCTTCCCGACTGGATTTCGATGATTTCCAGCGGAATCCTTCCAGGATTTTCCAGACGGTGAACGACACCTGGCGAGATGTAGGTGGACTGGTTTTCGTACAGGTATCGCTCTTCGGTGCCGCACGTTACCTTGGCCGTGCCACGCACCACCACCCAATGCTCGGCGCGGTGATGGTGAAGCTGGAGCGACAGCTTCTCGCCCGGGAGCACGGTGATGCGCTTGACCTGGAAGCGGTCGCCGGTGTCAACCGTGTAATATGAACCCCAGGGGCGGACGACGCGGAGGTGGGACAGGTGCTGGTTGCGGCCATCCTTCTCCAGGCGCTCGACGATGGTTTTGACCTGCTGGGCATGGGCGCGGGTGGTGACCAGGACGGCGTCCTGGGTGGCGACGACCACCGCATCCTCCAGGCCAACGACGGCCACCAGCGGTCCGTCGCTGCGGATGTAGGAATTGCTGACTTCATGAGTCATGACATCGCCACGGCAGACGGTGCCCCTGGCGTCCTTGTCGTCAAGTTCCCACAGGGCCGACCACGAACCTACGTCGCTCCAGCCGATATCTACCGGCACGACGGCAGCGGTGGTGGTTTTTTCCATGACGGCATAGTCGATGGAGATGGATGGGCAGCCGGAGAACGCCTCGGCCGGCAGCTTCAGGAAGTCGAGGTCAGGCGTCATCCCGGCGACGCTGTCTTTGCAGGCGGCCACGATGGCGGGCTGGAGGCGTTCCAGTTCCTCCAGGTAGCGGGAGGCTGCGAACAGGAATATGCCGCTGTTCCAGAAATAATCACCGCTCTTCAGATAGGCGGCGGCGGTCTCCGCCGACGGTTTTTCGACAAAGCCGCTGACGGCATGGCAACCGGGAGCCTCGTTCATTGGCGCTCCGGCACGAATGTAGCCGTAACCGGTTTCCGGCGCCTGAGGCTGGATGCCGAAGGTGACCAGGGCGCCCCGGCGTGCCGCGACGGCAGCGACCCGGATGGCTGCCGTCAACTCGTCCGGGCGCTGCACCACGTGGTCGGAGGGCATCAGCAGCATCAGTGCGTCGGGGTCTCGCCGGGTCAGAAGCAGCGCGGCTACCGCAGCGGCGGGGGCGGTGTTGCGTCCACAGGGCTCAAGAACGATATCGCAGTCGTTCAGACCGATCTGCCGCAACTGTTCCCGGACTATAAAGCGGTGTTCAACGTTGCAGACAAACACCAACCCGGCAAATTCCGGCCCCGTGATGCGGGTGGCGGTCTCCTGCAACATCGTGAGGTTTGAAGTCAACGGCAACAACTGCTTTGGAAACAGAAGTCTGGACAAGGGCCAGAGCCGCGAGCCACTGCCACCGGAAAGAATTACGGGGTGAATCAAGCCACTGCGATTGGTCCCCATTGCATCCTCACTCAAATTGCTTTGGCGGCATATTCACGGTGTCAACGCGGTACCCCATAAATCAGAAAATATCTATGATGGAAAATCAACCATAAGATAAAGATGCGAGGGACCTTGGCCCCTCACGCTCCCCGTTAATAAGATAAAGGGGGAGCGCGAGGGCCATCATGCCGCAGGCATGTTTCACATGATTGGCCCTCGTTCTTACCACTTTTGGTTAATTATCGTAAATAAGTGTTCGCCTGACATCAGGGGTACCTGGGCAGGTACCTGTTCTTTTCGTTCTAAAAC
>JADFXL010000382.1 GCA_015233585.1 Alphaproteobacteria bacterium
GCGCCTCCAGCGACAGCGGCACGTGCACGGCCATCTGGTCGCCGTCGAAATCGGCGTTGAAGGCGGTGCAGACCAGCGGATGAAGCTGGATCGCCTTGCCCTCGATCAGCACCGGCTCGAACGCCTGGATGCCGAGGCGGTGCAGGGTGGGAGCGCGGTTGAGCATCACCGGATGCTCGCGGATGACCTCTTCCAGGATGTCCCAGACCTCGGGCCGTTCCTTTTCGACCATGCGCTTGGCCGCCTTGATGGTGGTGGCCATGCCATAGAGTTCGAGCTTGGAATAGACGAAGGGCTTGAACAGCTCCAGCGCCATCTTCTTGGGCAGACCGCACTGGTGCAGCTTCAATTCGGGGCCGACGACGATGACCGAACGGCCGGAATAATCGACGCGCTTGCCCAGCAGGTTCTGGCGGAAGCGTCCCTGCTTGCCCTTGAGCATGTCGGACAGCGACTTCAGCGGCCGCTTGTTGGCGCCGGTGATGGCGCGGCCGCGGCGGCCGTTGTCGAACAGGGCGTCCACCGCCTCTTGCAGCCTGCGCTTTTCGTTGCGCACGAGGTTCTCGGGCGCCCTGGGTTCGATCAGCCGCTTCAGGCGGTTGTTGCGGTTGATGACGCGACGATACAGGTCGTTGAGATCCGAGGTGGCGAACCGGCCGCCGTCGAGGGGAACCAACGGCCGCAGTTCCGGCGGAATCACCGGAACCACCTCAAGGATCATCCATTCGGGACGCGAGCCGGATTCGAGGAAGGCCTCGACCAGCTTGAGGCGCTTGACCAGCTTCTTGCGCTTGGCCTCCGAGGTGGTGTCGCGCAGATCGACCTTGAGGCGATCCTTCTCGGCCTCCAGATCGATGGCGGCCAGCATCTCGCGGATGGCCTCGGCGCCGATCTTGGCGGTAAAGGCATCCTCGCCGTATTCCTCGACGGCACGCTGGTACATCTCCTCGCTCAGCAGCTCGTGCAGCTTGAGCGGGGTGAGGCCGGGCTCGACCACCGTGTAATTCTCGAAGTAAAGGATGCGCTCCAGGTCCTTCAGCGTCATGTCGAGCAGAAGGCCGATGCGCGAGGGCAACGACTTCAGAAACCAGATGTGCGCGACCGGAGACGCCAGCTCGATATGGCCCATGCGCTCGCGCCGGACCTTTGAGAGCGTCACCTCGACGCCGCACTTCTCGCAGATGATGCCGCGATATTTCATGCGCTTGTACTTGCCGCCCAAGCACTCATAGTCCCTGATCGGACCGAAGATGCGCGCGCAGAACAAACCGTCGCGCTCGGGCTTGAAGGTCCGGTAGTTGATGGTCTCCGGCTTCTTGATCTCACCGAACGACCACGGGCGGATGCGCTCGGGGCTGGCGATCGAAATGCGAATCTGATCGAAGCTCTGGGGTCCGGCCACCGGACCGAAGATGTTCATCAACTCATTCATGCGTTCTCTCCTGCTTCGATCCGCTCCGGCCGCACCTGTGCGATACCGCTATCAACTCCCTCTCCCGGCTCCGCCGGGGGAGGGTCGGGGAGGGGGTGGCGCCGACGCTCCAAGGCCCGTATTATCGTCTCGGCGACACCTTCCGAATTGCTCAATATGTCATTGTTCCAGAATCGAAGAACCTGCCAACCGCCCTGTGCCAGAAACTGGTCTCGCCGCTGATCGTAGCCGGACTCCGCATGCTGACCACCATCCGCCTCCACAATCACCCGAACCTCGACGAACGCGAAGTCAACAATATAGGGCGGAATCGGGTGTTGTCGCCGAAACCGCAACCCGCATAGCTGGTTATGACGCAAGAGGCTCCAGAGTTTCCTTTCCGCATCGGTCGGCTCCCGCCGCATCTCGCGAGCGTGTGCTTTGATGTCTTTGGAAAGAGACGCCATGGCTATCCGACTCTCGCACCCATCCAAGTAGAATACCAAAGACCGTGCCACACTTGCCCCCACCCTCCCGCTTCGCGGGCCCCTCCCTCCCCCGGCAAAGCCGGGGGAGGGTTGGGGTGGGGGTACCGCTAAACTGAAGCGTCCCGCCCGCGTGCTAGCCGCGACACCAGGGTCTAATTCCACACACTATCCTTCAAGTTCCAAATAACATCCTTCTCCTCTTGGGAAAGCGGACGTTCGGGTTGTGAAAGCGTCAGCTCAAGAATCCGTTGCCCTCGTATTGGCATGGTCATGCTCGCCGCATAACGAACGCCCTTGAGCGTATTCACATCATAATCCATCAACAATGCCGGGCCGGAGGCACCCTTGACCATCGCAAAGAGCCTGGCTGGGAGGTGGTGATCCTTAGCAAGACCCATCAACTTTCCCTCCGAAACCGCCGCCATGGCGTCATTACCCGAACCACCATTTATCGGTATCAGAGAGATTGTCACCATTCTGTTTCCGGACCCAGGGGCTTCGCCGACGGGAATAAAGCCAAAAAAG
>JADFXL010000383.1 GCA_015233585.1 Alphaproteobacteria bacterium
GTCGCCACCACCCCGATCTTGCCGATGAAAGATGAACGGGATTTTCTGACCGAAGAAATCGGGCATTGCGCGTCGCCCCTCGCTCGTTCAAAATTCGGTCAGGGAAACGTCTGTTTGGGTGACTATCGTACGGGCCACATCATGGCGGAACAAAATGCGCTGTCACCGCATGCCTGGAAGTGCGAGCCCATGAAGAAAAACGGACCGTCCGACAACAATAGTTCAGGTAGGATATCAGTCGCCATTTGCGCATATAACGCTGCAAAATTCATTAATGATTCTCTAGCTTCAATTATAAATCAAACATTCGGGGATATCGAAATCATTGTCATCGACGATGGCTCGACTGATGGCACGGATTTCGTGCTTTCCGGCTTTACGGACCCACGGCTCAACGTGGTTCGGAATCCTAGTAATCTCGGTGTTGCCACATCACGCAACATCTCGATCGCCCTGGCACGAGGCGAGTTCATCGCGCTCCTTGATGCCGACGACATCGCACATCCTGACCGCCTGGCCACACAGCATGCGTTCATGGCAGCGCATCCTGAAGTAACCATATGCGGTTCCGATATGCGACTTTTTGGGGCGGTATCCGGAATGACAGATGTGCCCGCAGACGATTCAGTTATAAAGGCAAATTTCTTATCGGGCGACCACAATATTATGAATCCGACATCATTTATGCGGCGAGATTTCATAGCAAATAACAACATCCGCTACAACCCAAATCTACAACCAGCTGACGACCTTGAGTTTTGGATACAGTGTATGCGCTATGGAGCTAATTTTGCAAACCTAAAGCTAGAGACGGTATTTTACCGGGTGCACGATCACAATATAAGCAAGACAATTGAAAAAAAGTGGCAAATGAGACACAATCGTCAAAACCTATTTTTTGATTTATTCCCAAGCATGACTGCGTCCGGAATAAGAGCACTGGCCGCGTTGTTTTATAATAATATTGAAATATCACAGCTTGATAAGATGAAAGAAGCCCACAACAAAGCAATCATCGATATGGCCAGCGTGTTTGGGGAGGACAGAAAAATTGTATCTGAACTAATTAAGAAAAGATTCGAACGTGTTGAAAACCTTATACTCCAAGTTCGCCGAGAGTCGCCCTAGATAGGATGCCGCCGCATTGACATGATCATTGCAAACCACACCCCCTCATTCTAAGTATTGTGAGGGCGAAATAGCATCATTGCTATTCGGCGGGGGCAACCCACAGTGAATGCGGCAGCAATTTACTTTTCTTTGCCGTCAACCGCCTTCCCGTCTCCGCCACCGGATCTGTCGCATTAGGGCCGTTATGGCGACCCTCCGGATCGGGACGCGAACATTCTGCCACGTCCCGATGGCTCGGCGGCGACAGGGGCGGTATCTTCCCTCACCGCACCAGAACGGCCGGAAATGGCACACCCCGGCCACTCAAGGGGTGAGTGCGGAAACCCCGCGTATAGTGGATACCTGCCTTAACCGGATAAGCACACGATGATCTACGACTGCTTCACCTTCTTCAACGAATTCGAGGTGCTGCGCCTGCGCCTCGCCGAATTGTGGGACGTCGTCGACCGTTTCGTTCTGGTCGAGGCGCCGCTTACCCATGCCGGCAAGCCCAAGCCGCTCTATTTCGCCGAGGCCAGGGACGACTTCCGCGCCTTCGCCGACAAGATCATCCATGTGGTGGTGGACGACCTGCCGGTGAGTGCCGATGCCTGGGTACCCGAGCGCTTCCAGCGCGATGCCATCGTTCGCGGCCTGGCGGATGCGGCCGAGGACGACTGGATCTTCGTCTCCGACGTCGACGAGATTCCTCGCGCCCCGGTGGTGGCCGAGATCGCCCGCTCCCCCCGGTCGGTGGCGGGGTTGCAGATGTCGCTCAGCTACTTCAAGGTCAATTTCGTCAACATCGCCGGGTCGGCCCATATGGTGTGGGCGGTGGCCTGCCGGCGTGCCGCCATGGGATCGCCGCAAGGCGTGCGCGAGGCCCGTATCAGCCTGATGCGGCCGGACTTCCTGCGCTCCTGCCAGGGCAAGGCGGTGACCATTCCCCATGCCGGCTGGCACCTGTCCTATCTCGGCAACGAGGCCCATGTGCGCCAGAAGGTGCAGGCCTTCGCCCACCAGGAATTCAACCGCCCGGACATCCTGGATAGGCTCGACATCGACCGGTTGCTCGCCACCGGAGACGACGTCTTCGGCCGCGACTGGTGCCGCTGGCAGGTGGTGCCGTTGACCGACTACTTTCCGGCAGCCATCGTTGCCGATCCCGCCGCCTATGCCCACCTCATTGCGGCATGTCCATAGGCATCCCCGCCAGGTCCACCAGGGCGATGGCGTCGGTGGCGGTCAGATCGGGGCGTAGCCGCAGCAACTCCGCCACCGAACGGCGGGCTTGCCCCACC
>JADFXL010000384.1 GCA_015233585.1 Alphaproteobacteria bacterium
CGATCTGTCCGATTACGACTTCATCCAGCGCCAGAAAAGGCTCAAGGAAGGGTATCTCGAATACGACTGGAAGAATCCCGGCGAGCAGACGACGCGGCCCAAGGCCCTCTACATGACCTATTTCGGTCCCTGGGACTGGATCATCTCGGCGTCGAGCTACCGCGAGGAATTCAAGAACCTCTTCAGCGTCGATGATTTTCGCGACAGCGTGCTTTCGGTGTCGTTCGGCCGTACCGGTTACTCCTTCGTCATGGACAGCAAGGGGAGCCTGATCATCCATCCCAAAATCGCCGGTCACAACATCTTCGATTCGGTCGATTCCGACGGCAGATATTTCATTCGTGAAATCTGCGAAAAGAAAAACGGAAAAATAGTCTATCCGTGGATGAACCCCGGCGATAACATTGCCCGCAACAAGCTTGTCATCTTCAATTACATCCCCGAACTCGACTGGATCGTCGCTTCAAGCAGCTATCTGCAGGAGTTCTACGAACCGCTGCGGACCATTACCTATACGATCTTCGGTTCGGTCGGCATCATGCTGGCACTGGTGATCCCGATGATGTGGTGGATCAGTTCGGCCATCACCCGCCCACTTTCGGACCTGATGGGGCGCTTTTCCGCCGCGGCGGGAGGCGACTTCACCGCGCGCATGGAGGTGACGAGCGGCGACGAGATCGGCATGCTTTCCCGCTACTACAACACCTTCATGGAATGGCTGACCGAATCCAGCCGCCGACTGACCCAATCCGAGGAACGCTTTCGCGGCATCTTCGAGGGCGCCCTCGAAGGTATTTTTCAGGCCTTGCCCAGCGGACGCATCCTTGCCGCCAATCCGTCGCTGGCGGCCATGCTGGGCTACGACAGCCCGCAGCGGCTGATGGACGAGGTCACCGACTTCGGAAGCCAGCTCTTCGCCGACGGCAACCGCATCGACGAGATCATGGGTCTGCTCGACTCGCAGCCGATCGTCACCGGATACGAGACCCAGTGGCTGCGCCGCGACCGCTCGGCCACCTGGGTGTCCCTCAACCTGCGGGCCGTTCGCGATGCTGCGGGGGCACTGGAGTATATCGAAGGCTTCGTCACCGACATCGCCGCACGCAAGGAGGCCGAGGAGGTTCAGCGCCTCGCCCATGAAAAGCTGGAGCAGCGCGTGGCCGAACGCACCGCCGAACTGTCGAACTGGATCAAGGCCCTGGAGAGTCGCGACCGCCAGAACGCGCTGTTGCGCGAGATGAGCGAAATGCTCCAGGTGTGCCGGACAAGCCAGGAAACCTACCCCGTAATCAGCAATCGCCTATCGGCGTTCTTTCCCGATATGAGCGGGCGTCTGTATGTTTTTGGCGGCGACGGCGGCGGGCAATTCGTCTATCTCGTGGCGAGTTGGGGGCCGGATTTCGGCCGAGGGCGGCGCGATATCGCCGCCGACGATTGCTGGGGTTTGCGGCAGGGAAAGCCGTATCTCAATGGCGGCTCCGATGGGCGAATACCCTGCCCGCATCTGGGCGGAGGAATTCATGGCACCAGCCTGTGCGTGCCGCTGGTCGCCCAGGGTGAAACGGTCGGGTTGCTGACCATCGAGCCCCCCCGTCACGCCGAGGCGGCACTGGAACGCGATCAGGGTCTGGCGGCGATGCTGGCCGAACACCTGGCGCTGGCACTGACCAACCTGAATCTGCGGGAGACCTTGAGCCGCCGGTCGTTGCAGGACGTCCTGACCGGGTTGGCCAACCGCCGCTTCCTTGAGGAAGTTGCCGAGCGCGAATGCCATCGCGCATTGCGCCGCGGCACCATCCTCGGCCTGATCATGGTGGATGTCGACCACTTCAAGCGATTCAACGACACCTATGGACACGATGTTGGCGACATGGTGCTCAAGGAACTCGGGGCGGTCCTGATCCGACATTCGCGCTCCGAGGACATCGTCTGCCGCCTGGGTGGCGAGGAATTCGTGGTGGTAATCGAGGCCGCCTCCGTCGACGAGGTCGCTCGAAAGGCCGAGGAACTGTGTCGCAACATCCGCGACGAGGTCGGCATTCGGCACGGCGCCGAGCCGTTGAGGGTCACCGCTTCGCTGGGTGTGGCGGTGTATCCCGGCAATGGTACGACCTTCTGGGACGTCTTGAAGACCGCCGACAAAGCCCTCTACCATGCCAAGAGCGGTGGCCGCGACCGCGTTGTTTTCGCCCCGACCACGGCGGCGGCCCTGGATCTGCTCTGACCGATTTCGACACTCGGCCAACGGGTGCGGAATGGAGACGGCTTGACGGCTGGAAAATTTGTGGTCCTGGCATCACCATCATGGCCGGGTTGTCCCGGCCGTTCGTTCTCCCCCAGGAAAAATGTGAAAAAGTGCTTGCACGATTTCTTACTTTGCGTATCATTTGGG
>JADFXL010000385.1 GCA_015233585.1 Alphaproteobacteria bacterium
GGCCCGCGCCTCGCTGCCGGTCTCGAAGGCGTTGAGATAGACGCACTCGTATTTGAGTGAGCGCCACAACCTTTCGATGAACACATTGTCCATCCAGCGACCCTTGCCGTCCATGGAGACACGGATGGCCAAGCCGGCTGAGGCAGCCGATCGCGAGCGGAAGAAAATCCAACGTCGGGCCTCCAAGAAGCAATACGTGACCGATCCCCGCAGTCTGATCGCCGCGGGCTACGTGATGATTGTCACGCCGTTGCCTGCCGACCTCTTTCCAGCTGACGAGATTGCCGCTCTTTATCGCCTTCGCTGGCAAATCGAGTTGGCGTTCAAGCGACTGAAAAGCATCCTTCGTATCGATCAGTTGCGGGCGTTCGACCCGGAGCTGGCCCGAACATAGATATACTGTCATCTCGTTGCCGCGCTCATGATCGACCAAATGACCGGGGAAATCCTGGAATCTTCCCCCTCTGCCTCATGAAAACTCCAGATACACACCAAGCTCCTGGCGTATCTATGCGCAGCTCCAGCAAATCTTCATAGCTACCGTCCGCGGTGTCGTGTCGGCTTGGACCATGCTTCAAGCCATGCCCCGACTGAAACGAAATCTCTTCGATCCGCCGCGGCGTCGCAAAAAGCAGGCCCAAACCGTCCACGAACGATTATCCTAGCGCAAATGGGGCCTTGCCCCAGGACCCCACTGGGGCCGATGGCCCCAGACCCCGATTCTCTTTACGCCTTCGCCAGCGCCTGATCGAGATCGGCGAGAATATCGTCGATGTGCTCGATGCCGACCGACAGGCGGACATAGCCGTCGGTAACGCCCGTCCGCAGCCGGTCCTCGGCCGAGAGTTGCGAATGGGTGGTGCTGGCCGGATGGATGGCCAGGCTGCGCGCGTCGCCGATGTTGGCGACATGGTAGAACAACTCCAGGGCGTCGATGAAGCGGCGTCCCGCGTCGACGCCGCCCGCCAACTCGAAACCGAGCAGGCCGCCGTAACCGCCCTTGAGGTAGGCGTCCGCTCGGCGGCGATACTCACCGGCCTGCTGGGACGGATGAATAACCCGGGTGATCTTGGGGTGCTTGACCAGATAATCGGTCACCGCCTGGGCATTGGCGGCATGGGCGCGGATGCGCAGCGGCAGGGTTTCGAGACCCTGGATGAACTGGAAGGCGTTGAAGGGGCTCATGGCCGTGCCGACATCGCGCAGCAGGGTGACGCGGGCCTTGAGGATGTAGGCGATTGGCCCCAGCGGCTTAACCGCCTCGGTCCAGACCGCGCCATGGTAGCTGGGGTCGGGTTCGTTCAGCATCGGGAAGCGCTGGGGCCAGGCCGCCCAATCGAAATTGCCGCCGTCGATGATGATGCCGCCGATTGAGGTCCCGTGACCGCCGATCCATTTGGTGGTCGAGTGAACGACCACCGCGGCGCCGTGGTCGAACGGCCGGCACAGGATGGGCGCGGCGGTGTTGTCGACGATCAGCGGAATGCCGATCTTGCGGCCCAGCGCAGCCACCTCGCCGATCGGGAAAACCTGGAGCTTGGGATTGGGCAGGGTCTCGGCGAACCAGGCGCGCGTGCGGTCGTCGGAGGCCCGGACGAAGGCCTCGGGATCGGCCGGGTCGACAAACCGGACCTCGATGCCCAGCGTCTTGAAGGTATTGGCGAACAGGTTCCAGGTCCCGCCATAAAGGTCGGTCGAGCTGACGATGTTGTCGCCGGCATGGGTGATGTTCTGGATGGCGACGAACTCCGCCGCCTGTCCGGACGACACCGCCAGCGCGGCGACTCCGCCCTCAAGCGCCGCCAGCCGCGTCTCCAGCACCGCAGAGGTCGGGTTCATGATGCGGGTATAGATGTTGCCCAGTTCCTGAAGCGCAAACAGGCGGCTGGCATGCTCGGCGCTGTCGAACTGGTAGGAGGTGGTCTGGTAGATCGGCACCGCCACCGCGTTGGTCGCGCTGTCGCGCCGGTGGCCGGCATGCAGGACGATCGTTTCAGGGTGCTTCCAGGGTCCGGACATCGCGGATATCCTCGGTTGGGGTTAACTCGCACAGATAAACGTAAAAACGAAATGTTTTACACAGATGTCGATAATGGCATGACGCCGGAGCTTGGTCAATGCCGGAGACAGGGCAATCGGGGGAAGCGGTGCTTGACAGCAGGGTCACGCTCTGAATCGATCGGTCCCACTGACTTTAGTGGCCCCCATCAACTAATTTGAAAGGTTCTGTCGATTCCCCCGGCCGGGCAGGCGTCCCAGACGGAGGGAATCATGTCGGAGAAGAAGTCCATCGTCAGGCTGAATGATGATGAGCGGCTCCATCTCAAGGAGCTTCTGCGGGAAGGAACAATTCCGGCCCGCCGTTTGCAGAAGGC